>JBAQHZ010000446.1:0-8941 GCA_049288585.1 Chania sp. | reverse complement strand
CGCAAGCGCTGTTCAAATCGGTCAAAAGACCGATTTGTCGCTCAGTTGCCGCCTACCTGCATCTCGAAGTAACTTGGGTATAGAGCGTTGTGTAAGTTTTTCTGTACGACGACTGCGTAAAATGTTTTTTGCAGCCAGCATTTTCCGAGTAAAAAATTAGTTACTGGCTTATTAACTAGCACAATGCGCTGCGCCATATCTAATCTAGCGTAGAATTAATCCAGATTTTATTCTGTTTACACCGCTTGTTTCTGAGCATGAGAGTTGATTTGCAGAAGAAAATTCCTGTTTAATGGCATGAAAAGTAAAGTCTTATTAGAAAATATTGTCGAGAATACACCTAAATCATTATTACTTATAGATAAAAGCCGTATACCCTGCATACCTTAAGCCGCTCACGCATTTGCTGCCTGGCTGCAGCTTCGGGCAATAATGGGTATACATTGAACTAGGTGCGGCAAACACCACGGGCAAACTCACAACGATAGATGGGGATTATGCGGATGAAATTAACAAAGGGTAAAGCGCTGCTGGCTGGTTGTATCGCGATGGCCATGGGCCATGTCGCGATGGCGAAAGACATCAAAGTGGCGATCGTGGGTGCGATGTCTGGCCCGGTTGCGCAGTACGGTGATATGGAGTTCACCGGCGCACGTCAGGCGATTGCCGACATCAATGCTAAAGGCGGCATCAAAGGGGATAAGCTGGTTGGCGTAGAATACGACGATGCTTGTGACCCGAAACAGGCAGTTGCGGTGGCTAACAAGGTGATCAACGACGGTATCCGTTACGTGATCGGCCATCTGTGCTCCTCTTCAACCCAGCCTGCGTCAGATATCTATGAAGACGAGGGGCTGATCATGATTACCCCGGCGGCGACTAACGCCGATCTGACCACCCGTGGTTACAAAATGATCATGCGCACCACCGGCCTGGATTCCGATCAGGGCCCGACAGCGGCGAAATACATCCTCAACGATATTAAACCGAAGCGCATTGCCGTGGTGCACGACAAGCAACAGTACGGTGAAGGTTTGGCGCGCTCGGTGCGCGACAGCCTGAAAAAGCAGGGCACCGAAGTGGTGATGTTTGAAGGCGTTACCGCCGGTGACAAAGATTTCTCTACTCTGGTGGCGCGCCTGAAGAAAGAGAACGTTGATTTCGTCTACTTCGGTGGTTACTACCCGGAAATGGGGCAGATCCTGCGCCAGGCCAAGCAGGCTGGCCTGACTACCCGCTTTATGGGGCCGGAAGGCGTAGGTAACTCTTCGCTGTCTAACATCGCCGGTGCTGCGTCTGAAGGCATGCTGGTGACCCTGCCGAAACGCTACGATCAGGTTCCTGCCAACCAGCCGATTGTTGATGCGCTGAAGGGCAAGAAACTGGATCCGACCGGGCCGTTCGTCTGGACCACCTACGCCGCGCTGCAATCGCTGGTGACCGGGATGGAGCGCAGCGGCAGCCAGGAGCCTGCGGATATCGTCAAAGATCTCAAAACCGGCAAACCGGTGGAAACCGTCATGGGGCCACTGAGCTGGGATGAGAAGGGCGATCTGAAAGGCTTCGAGTTCGGCGTGTTCGAATGGCATGCTGATGGTTCATCAACGCCAATTAAATAAGCCATAATAATATTCAGTATGCCAATGCTTAAGGTGGCGCCCCCTCTCCCTGTGGGAGAGGGACAGGGTGAGGGGCAATGGCTACGCTAAGATCCCCTCGCCCTAACCCTCTCTTTCTAAAAGGAGAGGGTTAGCCTTAATTGAAATATCTACAAGCCGGGTACTCCCGGTGCCTGCCGTGTTAGCAGGCCGTTGGGCCGATATTTACGGCCGCGACAACACCTTAGAAGGCCAGAGTATGTCAGAGCAGTTTCTCTATTTTCTGCAGCAGATGTTCAACGGTGTCACGTTGGGCAGCACCTATGCATTGATTGCCATCGGTTACACCATGGTTTACGGCATTATCGGCATGATTAACTTCGCCCACGGCGAGGTGTATATGATCGGCAGCTATGTCTCATTTATCGTTATCGCCGCCCTGATGATGATCGGGATCGACGTGGGCTGGCTGCTGATCGGCTGCGCTTTCCTGGTCTCTATTGTGATAGCCAGCGCATACGGTTGGAGCATTGAGCGCGTGGCCTATAAGCCGGTGCGCAATTCTAAGCGCTTGATCGCGCTGATTTCCGCCATCGGGATGTCGATATTCCTGCAAAACTACGTCAGCCTGACACAGGGCTCACGCGATGTGGCGTTGCCAAGCCTGGTTACCGGCCAGTGGGTGCTTGGCGAAAGCAACGGCTTTGCCGCCACCATCAGCACTATGCAGCTCATCATCTGGATCGTGACCTTCCTTGCCATGCTGGCGTTGACGATGTTTATCCGTTATTCGCGCATGGGCCGCGCTTGCCGCGCCTGTGCAGAAGATTTGAAGATGGCCAGCCTGTTGGGCATCAACACCGATCGGGTGATTTCGCTGACCTTCGTCATCGGCGCCATCATGGCGGCGGTAGCCGGTGTGCTGCTTGGGCAGTTCTACGGCGTGATTAACCCGTACATCGGCTTTATGGCCGGGATGAAAGCCTTCACCGCCGCCGTGCTGGGTGGGATCGGTAGCATTCCGGGGGCGATGATCGGTGGGCTGGTGCTGGGCGTGGCCGAAGCGCTCACTTCGGCTTATTTGAGCACCGAATACAAAGACGTGGTGTCTTTCGCACTGCTGATCGTGGTGTTGCTGGTGATGCCTACCGGCATTCTTGGGCGTCCGGAGGTTGAGAAAGTATGAAACTCGATCTGCTTAACGCCATCATTGCCACGGTAGTGCTGTTTATCATGGCGTCCTTCTTGATGGGGATGCAACTGAGCCTCGACGGCACCAAGCTGGTAGTACACGGCGCTGCTGAAGTGCGCTGGATGTGGATTGGCATCGGCTGCGTAGTGGTGTTCTTCTTCCAACTGCTGCGCCCGCTGATGCAACAGGGGCTGAAAAAGGTTTCCGGCCCATCGTTCGTTTTACCGAGCTTTGACGGCACCACCACGCGCCAGAAACTGCTGGCAGCGGTGCTCATCATCGCAGCGGTGGTCTGGCCGTTTCTGGTTTCACGCGGTACGGTGGATATCGCCACCCTGACGCTGATTTACGTGATGCTTGGCCTGGGCCTCAACGTGGTGGTCGGCCTTTCCGGCCTGCTGGTGTTGGGCTACGGTGGTTTTTACGCCATCGGCGCTTATACCTATGCGTTGCTGAACCACTATTACGGCCTGGGATTCTGGGAAAGCCTGCCGCTGGCAGGCATGGTGACGGCTGTCTTTGGCTTTATTCTCGGTTTCCCGGTGTTGCGCCTGCGCGGTGACTATCTGGCGATCGTCACGCTCGGTTTCGGTGAGATCGTGCGTATTCTGCTGCTGAACAACACCGAGATCACCGGCGGCCCGAACGGTATCAGCCAGATCCCGAAACCGACCTTCTTCGGCCTGGAGTTTAGCCGCAGCGTGCGTGACGGCGGCTGGGATACCTTCCATAACTTCTTTGGCCTGCAATACGATCCCGGCGATCGCATCGTGTTCCTGTATCTGGTGGCGCTGCTGCTGGTGATCCTGACGCTGTTCGTGATCAACCGCCTGCTGCGCATGCCGCTGGGGCGTGCCTGGGAGGCGCTGCGCGAAGATGAGATTGCCTGCCGATCGCTCGGCCTTAGCCCGGCCAAGATTAAGCTGACCGCTTTCATCATCAGCGCCGCGTTTGCCGGTTTTGCTGGAACGCTGTTCGCGGCGCGCCAAGGTTTTGTCAGCCCGGAATCCTTCACCTTTGTTGAATCGGCCTTTGTGTTGGCGATCGTGGTGCTGGGTGGGATGGGGTCGCAGTTTGCGGTGATCCTGGCGGCGATCCTGCTGGTGGTTTCCCGTGAGCTAATGCGTGATTTGAATGAATACAGCATGTTGCTGCTGGGCGCATTGATGGTATTGATGATGATTTGGCGGCCACAAGGCCTGTTGCCGATGAAGCGGCCACAGCTGAAGCTGAAAGTGGCAGAGATCAAGTCAGCGAAGGGGGAGCAGGCATGAGTACTCAACCTTTACTGGCGGTTGAAGGGCTGTCGATGCGTTTTGGCGGTCTGTTGGCGGTCAACAACGTGGCCCTGAAGCTGAACGAGGGCGAGATCGTTTCGCTGATCGGCCCGAACGGCGCGGGGAAAACCACGGTGTTCAACTGCCTGACCGGCTTCTATCGCCCAACCGGCGGCACCATCAAACTGCGCGATCGCCACTTGGAAGGGCTTTCTGGCCAGGTGATTGCGCGCATGGGCGTGGTACGTACCTTCCAGCATGTGCGGCTGTTCCGCGAAATGACGGTGGTGGAAAACCTGCTGGTGGCCCAACATCAGCATCTGAAAAGCGGCGTGTTTGCCGGTTTGCTGAAAACCCCGGCGTTCCGCCGTGCCGAAGCCGATGCGTTGGAGCGGGCGATGGTGTGGCTGGAGCGCGTCGGCCTGTTGGAAATGGCCAACCGTTCGGCGGGTAACCTGGCCTATGGCCAGCAGCGGCGGCTGGAAATTGCCCGCTGCATGGTAACGCGCCCGGAACTGCTGATGCTCGATGAACCGGCGGCGGGCTTGAACCCGAAAGAAACCGACGAGCTGGATCACCTGATCGTGGAACTGCGCAACCAGCATAAGGTGTCGGTGTTGCTGATTGAGCACGACATGAAACTGGTGATGGGGATTTCCGATCGCATCTATGTGGTCAATCAGGGAACCCCGTTGGCGCAGGGTACTCCGGCAGAAATCCGCAATAACCCGGATGTGATCCGGGCCTATCTGGGCGAATAAGCATATGTTGTCATTTAATCAGGTTTCCGCCCATTACGGCAAAATCCAGGCGCTGCATCAGGTCAGCCTGAATATTCAACAGGGTGAGATCGTCACTCTGATCGGTGCCAACGGTGCCGGTAAAACCACGCTGCTCGGCACACTTTGTGGCGAACCGCGTGCCAGCGAAGGCACCATCCAACTGCTGGATCAGGACATTACCCAGTGGCAGACCGCGCGCATTATGCGTGAGGCTGTGGCGATTGTGCCGGAAGGGCGGCGCGTATTTTCCCGCATGACGGTGGAAGAGAATCTGGCAATGGGCGGCTTCTTTGCCACCCGCGATCAGTACCAGCAGCGCATCGAGCGTGTGTTTAGCTTGTTCCCACGTCTGCTGGAGCGCCGCAACCAGCGTTCCGGCACCATGTCCGGCGGTGAGCAGCAGATGCTGGCGATTGGCCGCGCGCTGATGAGCCAGCCGAAGTTGCTGCTGCTCGACGAGCCTTCGCTCGGGTTGGCACCGATCATCATCCAGCAGATTTTTGACATCATTCAGCAACTGCGCGAAGAGGGGATGACCATCTTCCTGGTGGAGCAAAATGCCAATCAGGCGTTAAAGCTGGCAGATCGTGGTTATGTACTGGAAAACGGCCGCGTGGTGTTGGAAGATACAGGGGCCGCATTGTTAGCAAACGAAGCAGTGAGATCGGCGTATCTGGGCGGTTAAAATACCCGTCGTCTTTCAAGCTACAGCGTTGTTACCTGCACTCGCTCACCCCAGTCACTTACTTTAGTAAGCTCCTGGGGATGAGCGAGTTTGGTGCCTAGCTGTAACTTGAAATCCATAGGGTATTTGCGGCATTGACATACAAGGGTGCGTTTGGCTGTATTGCGCTCATACTTTTAACGATTACGAGAACAACCAATGAAGACAGAAGGACTCCTCGCGCAGCGCATGGTGAAGGTAAAAAGCTCGGCAATCCGTGAATTGCTCAAGCACAGTAAAATGGAAAATGTCATTTCGCTGGCGGGTGGCATTCCCTCTGATGCGCTGTTTGATTTCGAAGGACTGAGTATTGCCACACAGCAAGCGATTACCGAACAGGCAAAAAGTGCTTTTCAGTATGGCTTGACCGAAGGCAGCTACCTGCTGCGTGAACGCATCTGCACCCTGTGTACCGAACGCGGCGTCAGCGCCAAACCGGAAGACGTGCTGGTCACCGCCGGTTCTCAGCAGGCGTTGGATCTGGTGATGCGCGCGGTGGTTAACCCCGGCGATGTGTTTGTGGTGGAGCGCCCAACCTATCTGGCGGCATTGCAGACGCTGGAGCTGGCGGAAGCTAACGTCATGTCGGTTTCTTCCGACAGCGATGGCATGGTGGTTGAAGAACTGGCGGAACTGCTGAAAACCCAGAAAATCAAAGGGGTGTACGTGGTGCCGAACTTCGGCAACCCGACCGGCCTGACCCTGAGTGCCGCACGTCGTGAGCAACTGGTGAAGCTGGCTGCCGAGCATAATTTCCTGATTGTGGAAGATGACCCGTACGGCGAGCTGCGTTTCACCGACGAGCGCAATGCTACGCTGTATCAGGTTTCGCAGCAGCTTCTGGGTCATACCGATAACATTATCTACACCTCGACGTTCTCCAAGATCCTGGCACCGGGCCTGCGCTTGGGTTGGGTTATCCTGCCGCCGTTCCTGCTACACAAGATCGCGATCATCAAGCAGGCGGCCGATCTGCACGCCAGCTCGCTGTCGCAGAGTATTGCGGAGTGCTATCTGGGCCTGAACCGTTTACCGGCACAGATCGAGAAGATCCGCGCGGCCTACAAGCAGAAATGCAGCATTTTGGCCGGGTTGGTGGAAAAAGAGCTGGGTGATGTGATCAGCTTTGATATGCCAAAAGGCGGCATGTTCCTGTGGGCGCGTTTCCGCCAGCCGTTTAACGCCACCGAATGGCTGAAAACCACCCTGGATCAGGGCGTAGTATTTGTACCGGGCGAGTATTTCTTCTCCGATAAGCCGGATCACTCCACGTTCCGCCTGTCGTTCGCAACTGCTACCGAGCAGCAGATGCAGGAAGCGGTCGCCCGCCTGCGCCGCGCGTTGTAATCTCTTTGCGGCGGCGTGGAGCATTCCATGCCGCCGACATCAAATCGCCATCTCTTCCATTATCCCTGCTTGTTTAACGAAACCTTGCCGCCAGCGGGCAGCCGGTTATATTTACAGTTGCCTGCGTAGGCACTGCATTTTTTTGATACTCATAGCGGATTAAGGATGGAATGATGACCACGGCCTGGCCTTACCCTCATATTGCTGCTCATCGCGGCGGTGGTTCCTTGGCACCGGAAAATACCCTGGCGGCGATCGATGTCGGCGCACGTCATGGCCACAAGATGATCGAATTCGACGCCAAACTGGCGCAGGACGGGCAGATCTTCCTGCTGCATGACGATACGCTCGATCGTACCAGCAACGGCTGGGGCGTGGCGGGCGATCTGTCGTGGGAAAAGCTGGAGCAGTTGGACGCCGGTAACTGGTATAGCGCGGCATTTAAGGGCGAGCGCCTGCCGCTGTTGGCGGAAGTGGCCGAGCGTTGTAAACAGCATGGTCTGATGGCCAATATCGAAATCAAACCGACGCTCGGCGTGGAAGACGAAACCGGTCGCGAGGTAGCCTTGGCGGCGCGTCTGCTATGGCAAGGGCAAACTGACCCACTGCTGTCTTCATTTTCCGTTGAAGCACTGGCAGCGGCACAGAGCGCGGTGCCGGAACTGCCACGCGGCCTGCTGCTGGATGAGTGGGATGACCATTGGCGCGAACTGACCGAACGGCTGGAATGTGTTTCGATACATCTCAATCACAATGTGCTGACCGCCGAGCGGGTAAACATGCTGAAGGCGGCTGGGCTGCGTATTCTGGTATATACCGTCAACAGCCCTGAGCGCGCGCGTTTATTGTTGAACTGGGGCGTTGACTGCATTTGTACCGACCGGATAGATTTGATCGGCGCAGATTTTTAACTACTCGCTAAACAAATCTGCGGTGTCTGAATTATGGGGATGTTGCTTATGTCTTGGGTATTTATTACTATCAATAACGTTAAAACCCGCTAACCGCAGATTTGTTATTCTATTCAGTGAGTTGCCTTATTCTATTCTTTGGCTAAATAAAGGGGTAAGATAATTCTTTTTTTTGATGCCTATTGACACCCCTTAAAACATGCTATTGTTACTGAATTGAAAAGGCAAGATTAATTAAGGTTCCAGTATTGTGAGATATCAAGAAGATTTTATACTGGCTTTGTTTAGAACAGGTATTTTATTGAGCATAATATTTCCATTCGCAATACGCGCGGCTGTGCAATTTGATAATACTCGTGTTATTTTTCCCTCTGGAGAGCGTGAAGTCACGATAAGGTTGATGAACAAGGGTAATGAGCCCGCATTGATGCAGGCTTGGGTTGACCAAGGTAATCCTGATACAAAACCGAGTGAAGCTGATGCTCCTTTTCTCGTTATGCCTCCTATATTCCGCTTAGATCCTAAAGAAGCAAAAAATGTACGTATTATATTTGCGGGAGAAAAGTTAGCTCAGGATCGCGAGTCACTCTACTGGCTTAATTTTCTCGAGATCCCTTCTATTCCAAAGGATAGCGATGCTAACTTTATTCAGTTTGCTTTACGTTCTCGCTTTAAGCTGCTTTACAGGCCAGTTGGGTTGCCCGGAAGCCTCTCCGAGGCAGTGAAACAGATTAAGTGGAGTATCAGTAAGCAGAAAGAAGGTCGCTATGTGCTGAAAGGTGAAAACCCTACTCCATACCATGTTTCCTATAAATGGCTTGAATTATCCTATGGGAACAAGAATTACGTTGTCGATCTAGGCATGATTAACCCTTTTTCACAGCAGACATATTCATTAGGAGAAATCAAAGCTAGTGGGGAAAATGGCAAGCTTCGCTATCGCTGGATGAGTGATTATGGTATTTCACCAGAGAAAGAGATTATTCTTCAAGGGAACTCCGTTCATAACTCAAGTCCGTAAGTGATTGTTTTAATAGTCAGTGTGTTAAATTATCCATGGCTGAATATTTTCTTGCATATCTTTTCAGAAAGGTCTGGTGATTATTATCC
>JBAQHZ010000445.1:0-7849 GCA_049288585.1 Chania sp. | reverse complement strand
CCCTAGGTTGAACCTGCCATACTTGCTATACCCAAAGTAATTCGAGTTGCTTGTCGGCGGCAACAGAGCGACTAATCGGTCAGAGACCGATTTGAGCAGCGCTTGCGCGGACCCGCAGGGTGAGCCTCTTTGAGGCTCATAATCCCCAGGAGCTTACACCAGTAAGTGACTGAGGTGAGTGACAAATCTGCTTGGCAGATTTGAACGCTGCTTGCAGCGGCCCCGAAGGGGCGAGGCCCACTCTGGGCCGAGTAACGCAGCCAACACCCAAGCAACTTGAAGTATGAAGGGTATATAAATTTTTAAAGCGCCAGCAATCGTTCAGGAATATATACCGCATATACCCAGCAACCCGCTAATTGATAAAATATTGGCGCCATATCTTCCCTCTGGTGAAAACATAACGTGTGGGATTGCCAGAGGGACAGAAGTCACGTTCAGCAATTATTTCCCTGAATACGATCATACATACTTGTCACGACTGGAATCATGCAGTCGCTCGAGTTCGATTTTTTGTTCAGCGGCAATACATATCTTCATGGTGAAGAGCATGATCCTCAACGTGGACAAAATCAAGCATCTTCAACGATCACAGGTATATAGATATTCAACAGGCTAACCCTTAACTTATTGAAAAATGAGAAGACAACCAAGGTCAGCATCAAAACGAAACGTGCGAAAGCAGGATGGAATAGTGACTACTTGTGAAAGTATTAACCGTCGATCAATTTGTCCGACTGGTTGAATCAAGAGCGTCAAGCCCCTCCTGTCTGGGGCCATTGTAAATGGTGCTTCAATTACGTATTCAGATTCGTAAAACGGGAGGCAAAATTCATGCTAAATTAAATACAGAACCTCGTTGAGGCTGTGCATGTCACCTGTGATTGTTGTGGCATGATATAGGTCGATGACCCTGAATACACAAAAATAGTTCATAGGATGTGGTTATGGATGCCAAGTTTCTTTTAAGCCTCTTTATGTTCTCATTGTTAAACTGCCTGCTTTGTCATGATGTAAATGCGACTGCAACAGGTACTATTACAATAAAATTCGGACAAACAACGGAGGATACGTATAAAAAAGCGCATCCTACGGCAGTAAAAATAGGTTTTAATAACATACTGAAAGGTAACATTTACCGAGAAACGCCTAACTCGAACAAAGAGGTACGTAAGGATATTGTCCCTGAAGATCTCGAAATAGCTTTTGTACTATTTGATGAAAATAAGGACCTGGTTGCATTGCAACTGAAATTTAGAAACGACATTTTTGGTATGGCTAGATCTGTATTGCCCAAAAAATACACACTACTGACTGAAAAAACGACAATTTCCGGCACTAAGTATATAGAGCTGTTCAATGAAGGGGTCTTTATTTACTTTATCACTCCCTCCTACTTTTCAGGTTCTACCCTGTTTTTTATAAGAAGCGATAGTAAAGAAAAAATTCTACAGAAGGTCCCTAAAAGTCTATTTGAGAATGAAAATCAATTTCTGGATTTCGTTGCAGATAAATGTTTTACGACTCTGTCGCATTAACGAAGAGAAGACCAAAAACAGGGTGTACCTATTTTTTAGGCGGCCAACAGATAGAATTTTTCTGCCAGTGACAATCCGTCGCCGGCAAGATGATGAAAAATAGGGGCCGGTACAAGTGGACAATCATACAACCTGCATCCGATACTCTTGACCCGCTAATAACTAGGCCAGTTACTGTGGGCAAACTTTATTGTTCCTGCACAGCGGCCACAGCCTGCGCGCAGGCCCAGGCGGAACTCCAGGCCCACTGGAAGTTGTAACCCCCCAGCCACCCTGTCACATCCACCACTTCGCCGATAAAGTACAGGCCCGGCACGCTGTTCGCCTCCATAGTTTTGGAAGAAAGCGCTTTAGTATCCACGCCGCCCAATGTCACTTCTGCGGTGCGGTAACCTTCGGTGCCGTTCGGCTGTACCCGCCAATTTTGCAGGCTCTCAACCAACGCAGCCTGCTGGGCCAGGGTGAGCTGTTTCAGTGTCGCTTCCGGCAGTTGCCCCAGCGTTTGCAAGAACTCAACCAGGCGTTTTGGCAAGTGCAGCGCCAGGGTGTTTTTCAGGCTCTGATTAGGATGGGCCTGCCGTTGCTCATTCAGGAAGCCCATCAGGTCTAGCGCGGGAAGTAAGTTAATACTCACAAACTCACCGGGTTGCCAGTAGCTGGAAATCTGCAAAACCGCAGGGCCAGAAAGACCGCGATGGGTAAACAGAATGCTTTCACGGAAACTGGTGCCGTTCTCCGCTGTCACCACCGCAGGCACCGAAACGCCGGAAAGCGTCTGGGATTGGTCTAACAACGGTTTATGCAGGGTAAAAGGCACCAACGCGGCACGGGTGGGCAATACTTTCAGGCCAAACTGCTCCGCCAGCTTGTAACCAAAGGGCGATGCCCCCAAGCCCGGCATCGAAAGCCCGCCGCAGGCCACAACAAGTGAGCGAGCACTTACTCTCTCACCATTCAGGGCCAGTTCAAACCCATCGTCGATTTTTTCTACACTCAGCACTTCACTGCGCAAACGCATCGTCACCTGACCGAGTTCGCACTCCTTCACCAGCAGATCAACCACCTGTTGCGCCGAATCATCGCAGAACAACTGCCCCAGCGTTTTTTCGTGGTAAGCAATGCCGTGGCGATTAATCAGATCGATAAAGTCCCACTGGGTATAACGCGCCAGCGCAGATTTGCAGAAATGTGGGTTGTTCGAGAGATAAGCCGCCGGTTCGGTATACAGATTGGTAAAATTACAGCGCCCACCGCCGGACATCAGGATCTTGCGGCCCGGTTTTTTGCCGTTGTCGAGCAGCAGCACCCGGCAGCCGAGAAGCCCTGCCTGCGCAGCACAAAACATCCCTGCGGCACCCGCACCTATCACTACGACATCAAACTGTTCCACCTGAGCCTCTCTGAGCAAAAAAATCACAATCGCGGTAAAAGCGCGCTATTTTACGCCGTTTCGCTGCCAGTCAGCGTTAAATCTGCGGCGGAGGATTGTAAAGGCATCGGCGGGCAGACGCTACCGTAAGAAAATGTTAGTAAGCGTAAATGCAGGTAATATGCTGATAGTTATTCGATTAGTCATGATACTAACGTTCTTTTGTCACATTGAAATCAAAAAAACGTCATATTTTCCTTTTCCCCGACACCGGTTGTCACAGATAATGCGCGGCGTTCATGTCCACCAACCTGGCGTAACGCTTATGCTACATTTGTTCACTGGCCTGGATTTCCATACCGGCCTGATGTTAATCCTCGCATTGATGTTTGTATTGTTCTATGAAGCCATCAACGGCTTTCACGATACGGCCAATGCGGTTGCTACTGTAATTTATACCCGTGCTATGCGCTCGCAAGTTGCGGTCGTGATGGCGGGCGTTTTCAATTTCCTTGGCGTCATGCTCGGCGGCCTGAGTGTTGCCTACGCCATTGTCCACCTGTTACCAACCGATCTGTTGTTGAACGTCAGTTCAACACACGGGTTAGCCATGGTCTTCTCCATGTTGTTGGCGGCAATTATCTGGAACCTCGGTACCTGGTACTTTGGGATACCGGCGTCCAGTTCGCACACGCTGATTGGCTCCATCATTGGGGTAGGGTTAACCAACGCACTCGTCACCAGCACGTCGGTGGTTGACGCGCTGAATGTGCCGAAAATGATCAACATCTTCCTGTCATTAATCTTCTCCCCGCTGATTGGGTTGATTATTGCCGGGCTGATGGTGTTTGTGCTGCGCCGTTATTGGAGCAAAACCAAAAAACGTCAGCGCATCCATATGACTCCGGCAGAGCGTGAGAAGGTCGACGGCAAACGTAAGCCGCCATTCTGGACGCGTATTGCCCTGATCCTGTCGGCTATCGGTGTGAGTTTCTCGCACGGTGCCAACGACGGTCAGAAAGGTATCGGTCTGATCATGCTGGTGCTGATCGGTGTTGCTCCCGCAGGTTTCGTGCTCAATATGAGTGCCACCGGTTATGACATCACCCGTACGCGTGATGCCGTCGCTCACCTGCAGCAATTCTATCAGCAGCATGGGGATTCTCTTTCCCATGTGATCGCTCAGACTCCGCTGGTCCCTACGCCGGAAGAAGCGTCTCAGACGCCTAACCAACCGGCTGAGTTCCATTGCGACAGTTCACGCGCCATGATCGCCGTAGAGCGCTCCCTTGACCTGCTGAACAACCTGCAGAGTTACGATCAACTGACGGTGGAACAGCGCAGCCAACTGCGCCGCCTGCTGATGTGCGTAACGGATACGGCAGGTAAAGTGGCCAAACTGCCGGAAACCTCGGCGGAAGACCAGCGTTTCCTGAAGAACCTGCGTTCAGACCTGCTGGAAACCGTTGAGTATGCACCGATGTGGATTATCGTAGCGGTAGCCTTGGCGCTGTCCCTCGGTACCATGGTGGGCTGGCGGCGTGTTGCCACGACTATCGGTGAAAAAATCGGTAAGAAGGGCATGACTTACGCACAGGGTGTGTCGGCTCAGATGACTGCCGCACTATCGATTGGCGTGGCCAGTTACACCGGTATGCCCGTTTCCACCACCCAGGTACTCTCTTCGGCAGTTGCCGGGACGATGCTCGTGGATGGCGGCGGCGTACAGAGTAAAACCGTGAAGAACATCGCGCTGGCTTGGGTACTGACCCTGCCGGTGTCGATTCTGCTTTCCGGTGGCCTGTACTGGCTGGCTCTGAAGCTGATTTAATCTCGTGCATGAAATAAGAAAGGCGGCCTTGGCCGCCTTTCTTTATGTCTACAAATCAAGCATCTAATACCAAATCGCCATCGCTAATAGGCTGAGAAGCACCAACCCGCACAGCTCTGTCGTCAACAGAAACTGACCGCGCACACGCTGGCAACGGCGGATAAACTCCGGATCGTGATGCTCGCAATAGCGTTGCGCAAAGATATAGCGCACCAGGCGTATCTGTTTGCTCGGTTGTCCGTGCGAAGTAAAAAACCCCCCGCCATCGACATATTGATACAGCAGCGGGTCGCAGCCGCGCAAAACCACCAGTAGCGCACGCAGAGAAGAGTAATAACGAGCCATATTAATCACACATACCACACACAAAGCCCAAAATAGCGCGACAGTACTCATGATGATTGCCCCCTCAAGGGCGTTGCGATCCCGGCCAACCGCCGGGCCAACGGCCCTACCTCTACCCAATGCTGCCGGAGCCTGTGGCTCCCATCCTCCTAGCACCTTTTAAGTGGCCACGCATTATCACAACCTCTGGCCTACGGGGCATCGATACGCAAAGTGCATATGAAGCACCTTGCGGCTCAGAGGGGATAGGGTGAAGCCCATATTCACTATTGTAGGATACCGAAGCACAAACTGACTTGAATCCTGTATAAAATTTAACGCAATGGCTAAATTTGTCATCTACCACTTGGTTATAAATCATAACTGTAACCCACGGCGCTTTTGCGCCGTTCAAGGGGCAATGTAAACTCCTCTTTACTCAAGAACGCTTATAACTCAACGGTTAAAATGGTAGATAACCATATAAACAATAGGATTTTTTGTTACATCGGTGTAAAACTAAAGAGGTAGACGACAGTAAGGTTTATTGATGCAATACAGTGTGATCTCACCAACATATCACTGTGTTATCTGAATGGTACTATGCAGGTAAGGCGCAAGCGCCAAGCTGGAACACTGAATGCCTGCCAACCCTTTAATCGGCATTATCTGGAAGGAGTATTCTCATGGCTTACAAACACATTCTGATCGCGGTTGACCTATCACCGGAAAGCAAAATTCTGGTAGAAAAAGCAGTATCCATGGCGCGACCGTACAATGCCAAAGTCTCCCTGATCCACGTTGATGTTAACTATTCCGATCTGTATACCGGCCTGATCGATGTCAATCTCGGCGATATGCAGAAACGTATCTCCGAAGAAACTCACCAGGCGTTAACCGAACTTTCGCAAAATGCGGGCTATCCGATCAGCGAAACCCTGAGCGGCAGCGGCGATCTGGCACAGGTGCTGGTCGATGCCATCAAGAAATATGACGTGGATCTGGTGCTGTGCGGCCACCACCAGGATTTCTGGAGCAAACTGATGTCTTCTGCACGCCAGTTGATCAACACCGTGCACATCGACATGCTGATTGTGCCGCTGCGTGACGAAGAAGAAAAGTAAGTATTTGCTAACCCCGCTTGCCAGCGCCCGCCTAATGCGGGCGTTTTTCGTTGTATACCCCCTATTTATTACTTGTTATTCAGCCTGCCCCCGGTGATATAGTCGATATAGACACAACATCCTCCCCAACTGTGAGCTACATCTATAAAAACAGGGGAACCCAAATGCTAAAAGGAGTTTATTCATGGAACAAGTTGTATCACTGGAATCATTTCTAACCTCGCTAAAGCGCCATAACTCGCATCAACCGGAATATTTACAGGCAGTACGTGAAGTTTTCACCTCATTGTGGCCCTTCATTGAACGCAACCCACATTACCGTGACCATGCCTTGTTAGAGCGCCTGGTTGAGCCTGAGCGCATTATTCAGTTCCGCGTCAGCTGGGTGGACGATCTTGGTAAGGTACGTGTGAATCGCGCTTACCGTATCCAGTTCAATTCTGCCATCGGCCCGTATAAAGGCGGCATGCGTTTCCACCCGTCGGTCAACACGTCCATTCTGAAGTTCCTCGGCTTTGAGCAGACCTTCAAGAATGCCCTGACCACGCTGCCGATGGGCGGTGGTAAAGGCGGTTCTGACTTTGATCCGAAGGGCAAAAGCCAGGGCGAAATCATGCGTTTCTGCCAGGCGTTAATGACCGAACTTTATCGCCACCTGGGCCCAGATACCGATGTACCTGCTGGGGATATCGGCGTAGGCGGCCGCGAAGTGGGCTTTATGGCTGGCATGATGAAGAAGCTGTCCAACAACACCTCTTGCGTGTTCACCGGCAAAGGCCTGTCGTTCGGCGGCAGCTTGATACGCCCGGAAGCAACCGGTTACGGCCTGGTGTACTTTACCGATTCAATGCTGCAACGCCACGGCCTGGGTTTTGAAGGCATGCGCGTAGCGGTATCCGGTTCCGGTAACGTGGCGCAATACACCATCGAGAAAGCGTTAGAACTGGACGCTCGCGTGATCACCGTTTCCGACTCAGGCGGCACCGTGGTAGACGAAGCGGGCTTCACCACCGAGAAACTGGCTCACCTGGCAGAAATCAAGAACCAGCGTTACGGCCGCGTAGAGGATTACGCCCGTGAGCGTGGCCTGACCTATCTGGCAGGCCAGCAGCCGTGGAACGTACCGGTGGACATCGCCCTGCCTTGCGCTACCCAGAACGAACTGGATCTGGAAGCCGCACAAACGCTGATCCGCAACGGGGTCAAAGCCGTAGCAGAAGGCGCCAACATGCCAACCACCATTCAGGCTACCGATGCCTTCCTCGAAGCGGGCGTGCTGTTCGCTCCGGGCAAAGCAGCCAATGCCGGTGGCGTAGCCACTTCTGGCCTGGAAATGGCGCAGAACGCCGCACGTCTTAACTGGCGAGCCGAGAAAGTAGATGTTCGCCTGCGTCATATCATGGCGGATATTCATCAGGCCTGCGTCGAATACGGCGGTGAAAGCAAGCAAACGCATTACGTTCACGGTGCTAACATTGCCGGGTTCGTTAAAATTGCTGACGCGATGCTGGCTCAGGGCGTGCTCTAAGCCCTGTTCGGTGAGATAGACCTGTTAAATGCCGGCGCTGAAGCCGTAATGCCGGTCAGTTAAACGCAAAACTGCATAATAATGATGCAGCAGATGCTAAAGGTGTGGCCTCCCTCTCCCTGTGGGAGAGGGCCG
>JBAQHZ010000444.1:0-4238 GCA_049288585.1 Chania sp. | reverse complement strand
TTGCCGTTTTGCGTGAGCATTTCTCGGAACTGACCCGGCTTAATGCCATGGGGGAAATCACCACCGGCATTGTGCATGAGCTGAACCAACCCTTGACGGCGATTCTGAGCTATAACCAGGCCGCGCTGCGCTTGCTGGATCAACAGCAGGCACATCAGGTACCGCCGCTGCTGGATGCGGCCGTGATACAAATAAAACGTATCAGTGCGCTGTTGATGCAGTTCCGGCAAAAACTGACTCATGATCAGATGGCTTTGCAAGCGGTCAATCTGGGTAAGATCTGGTTGCGTGTCACTATGTTGCTGGAAAACGAGATCCAAACCGGGAAGGTCAAAATTATCAATCGGATACCCGAAAATTTACCCAACCTGCAGGCTGAGCCGCTGTGGATTGAGCAAATCCTTCATAACATCCTCACGAATGCCATTCAGGCCCAGCAGCACCAAGCGGCGGGGTCTTCTTGGGTGGCGATCGGTGCAACAGCTTCAGAGCAAGGCATTACGCTGGTGATTACGGACGGCGGGCCTGGGCTTTCCGAGCAGGCGCTGCAACAGGTGTTTATGCCTTTTTACACCACGCGGCCAGAGGGTTTAGGATTGGGCATGGCGCTGGCCGAAACGTTAATTCAGCGCCTTCACGGCAGTATTAAAGCGGAGAATATTGCCGGGCAGGGTGCCTGTTTCACCCTGTGGTTCCCTTTTAACGCTCAGGAGGAGTGATGGAGCAGTTTATCTACCTGATTGATGACGATCAGGCCATCCGTTGTTCACTCAGTTCATTATTGGCCACCATGGGTTGGCAAACCCTTGCGTATGAAAATGTGCTGGATTTTCAGCAACAGATGCAGGAGCCACAGGCCTTGTCGGGCTGTTTGCTGCTGGATATCCGCATGCCGGGTAAAAGCGGACTGATGCTGCTGGAGGAATGGCAGCGGCAGGGGCTGGATATCCCCATAATCATTATGACCGGTCACGGCAATATTGAGCTGTGCCGTCGTGCTTTTAAAAATGGCGCTTTTGAGTTCCTGACCAAGCCTATTGATGCGGATTTACTGATCGAAACGGTGAGCTCAGCCTTGGAACATCAGCGCCTATTGCAAAGTCAACGCGCAGAAAATGCCGAATTAAAAGAAAAACTCAGCACGCTTTCTGCGCGTGAATATGAAATAACCCTGCTTATTATGGCGGGTAAATCCAGCAAAGAAATTGCCCATGATTTAGCCCTTTCACCGCGTACCGTAGAAGCGCATCGTGCCAATCTGTTTGCCAAATTGGAGATTAACTCCTTGGTTAAATTGATTACTATTTATGGCGGGCTGCTGACTAAACATATGGACTAGGTAAAAATACCTAGAAAGTTAGGTAATCGACCGAATTGTTTCCTCGCTCCAGGCTGGCTATTTTAACCGAATCGATTGCGATGATGTTAAATAAGCCAGGCTGCGCTGTTTAATATCATAATTGATTTTCTTTAAAGCGAGAAACGTATGAATATTAAACCTCTTGTACTGGCTATTTCTTTAGCGGCTGTTTCCGGCCAGGCTTTTGCTGATGATGCTTTGCAAGGTTATTATGGCTCACTGAAGTTACTGCATGTTGAGCAATCGGCAAAAAATATGGATACCAGCAGCCGTCCGGGCGTTGGGAGTTTTGTCAGCGGTAATGAAAGAGAAAGTTTCTTTAATGGTGCCGTTGCCGCAGGTTATCAGTTTGGTAACGGCTGGCGCACCGAAGGTGAATACGTTTTCAAGAAAAAGAGCGAATACACCAGCGGCTCTACCACTTTTGCCAGCAGCTTTAATCACCATAAAGTGGATGTGCAACGTTTGATGCTCAACGCTTACCGTGACTACGCGCTGGGTTATGACTTCTCTATTTATGGCACCCTTGGCTTGGGTATCGCTAAAGTTGAATCTGATGGCTGGCAGGGCAATACCTCTCGTCAATATGGTTCCAATAGCCAAACCAACCTGGCTTACTCTCTTGGCGCAGGGATCAGCTATGCGCCTATTGAACGCTTGAACTTCGATCTGGGTTACCGTTACGTCGATATGGGCAACGTTGAAAGTGGTTACAATAACTTCAATAACGTTAGAGGGTTAAAAGACGAACAAATGAAAGCCCGTCTGGTTTCCAGTGAAGTGGTGCTGGGCGCTCGTTATCTGTTCTAATCTCTGCTGAGCTTTATTTATTACCGCTGTGTCTATTATTACCTCGTGTCTATAATAATTTCCCGCTTACCCGATTAGGTAAGCGGGAAATTATCTCTTCCTTATCGTTTTCTAACCCACCGGGAACGCACAGTACATCGCAACGCTCAATCTGTTCGAGTGGTTGCAGTGCAGAAAAATGCAAACCATCGGCGCTCACCGTCTCTCCACCCAATGAAGCCACTATCACTTCAGTATCCGGCAAGCGGGACAAAAACTGGTATGGACCAGCGAAGTCCAACAGAGTGACGCCCTGATAGATTGGAAAAACAATCACTAACGCTTCTGCCATAATAGTCACCTCGGTTTTTTTGTTTGAGTGATAATAGCTGCCATGCCCCATCGGCGTAACGCAGTGGAGGAGTAGCAAATGTATCAGGATTTTGACAGTGAGTTGAGTTGGGCGATGCGCCATATGCCACGTACCCGTGCGGCGGTTGCGGCATTGCCGGATCTGCACGGTGTGCGTCTGGCCTGCAATATGCACCTGGATTTGAAAATGGCGCCGCTGGTGGCGGGGTTATTGGGCAAAGGAGCGGCAATTTATCTCACCACCTGCAACCCGACAACGGTTCAGGACGATGTGGTTGCCTGGCTGGAGCGCCACGGTGCCGAAGCCTATGCCTGGCGTGATATGAGCGATGCCGACTGGTCGGCGTCTTTTGATCGCGCACTGGCCTGGAATCCGACTCATCTGTGTGAAATGGGGGCCGATCTGACCACGCGTTTGCACCAGTCGGAAAGTGGCCCGCAGATCAAGGCCGGGCTTGAAGCCACCGGTTCAGGCATCAACCGTTTGGGTGGCATTGCGCCGCGCTACCCAATTTTCAACTGGGACGATCTGCCGGTAAAAGAGGGGCTGCATAACCGCCATATGGTTGGCCTTACCGCTTGGCACACCTTTTTCCAGACTACCCATTTAACACTGCACGAAAAATGCGTGCTGGTGATTGGCTATGGCCTGGTGGGCCAGGGCGTGGCTGCCGCCGCGAAGGCCTATGGTGGGCAGGTGATAGTGGCAGAAATCGATCCGGCGCGGGCTTTGCAGGCGCGTTACGATGGCTGGGCGGTGGTCGATCTGGCTGCTGCCATGGCACAGGCTGACGTGATTGCCACGGCAACCGGGGCGAAGAATGTGCTGTCTGCCAAACATCTTGAACAGGCAAAAGATGGGGTATTTATCCTCAACGTGGGCCACGTGGCGGAAGAGATTGATGTCGGTTTCCTCCAAGCCTTGCCGTGCAGCGAACCGCTGCCGTTTGTTAACGCTTACCAATTGGCAGAGAAAACGCTGTATCTGTTGGCGAATGGCTCAATGTTCAACCTGACAGCCGGTTATGGCGATAGCCTGAATGCCTTTGATGTCACCCTGGCAGTGATGGCGGCGGGGATTGGCCATATTGTGGGAACGGGTGCGCAACAGCCCGCTGGGGTGTATCTGTTGCCGCAAGCAGCTTGGCAACCCGCACTGTAACTTTTGCTCTGCGGGCGTACAGGCCAGTGCGCTCGCGGTTTGCACAATTTTCCCTTCGACAGAATTTGTCACAAATAGCCACTAACAATCGCAGTGCTAATTCCATATCCCTCACTTATAATTCAACGCATTATACTCGTCATACTTCAAGGCGCATGTGCGTTAGCTGCGTTCGCTCACCCCAGTTACATAGTTATCTATGCTCCTGGGGCCTCGCGAACTTGCTGCCTTCCTGCAACTTGAATTATTTAGAGTATGGGCTTCCCTGTTTTTCCGTTAAGAGACATGCATGTGAAAATCCGAGTTTTGGTTCTAACTTTACTCGCTTTGCAAGTGGGTACCGGCCTTGTGCCGCGCGCGCTGGCCAGTGAAAAAACTGCTGCATTGCATGCTACCCAGCCTGAGCTGGCTTCGGGCAGTGCGATGGTGCTGGATATGCAAACGCATAAGGTGATTTATGCACGCAACCCGGATGAAGTGGTGCCGATTGCGTCGATCACCAAGCTGATGACGGCCATGGTGACGCTGGATGCCCATTTGCCGCTGGATGAAGTG
>JBAQHZ010000443.1:0-1543 GCA_049288585.1 Chania sp. | reverse complement strand
GTGTAGCGATGTAAATATCGTAACAGTTTGCTGGAAAGCCTACTTATATCCAAATGGAATTGAATATAACTTTCAGCTCGAATTTGTTTAATTTATAGACCTAAAGAGGAGGAAATCATCGATTTTTTGTGATCACAATCGAATATTTTTTATTTGCTCAAAATATGACTGCACGGGGAAGGTGTATCCCCCTTGCCAATAGAGAGCAAAAGCGACCAGGCACAAACACAACACACGTTCCAGTTGGTTACCTTTCTGCGAATTCAGCAGCGGCAGGCCGAAGCGCCAACGGCAGGGCCAAAGCAGCGGTACTCCGGCCGGGGTCAGCATATCGGCCAGTAAATGGCTGAAGTAACCAATGATCATGGCGTGCAGCACATCAATAGGAATTAGCCAACTGTGTGGCACATCTAACCGGAATAACATCATGCCGCCGACGATCGCCAGCAAGCTGTGAGTGAAGCCGCGGTGGCCGAAAGCGCGTGATATGGGAATCGCGATCCAGCGCAGGCGCTGGCCTAGCACTGATTTAGGATGGTCGATGTCCGGTAATAACGATGTCAGCAAGGCGGCAGGAATAATGTGCCACCAGTCACCGTTGGCCAGTTCAGGCGTGACCTCTGCCTTTTTGGCGAAGATCGCACAGGCAACAGAGAAAATAAGATGTCCTTCCGCGGTCATGCTATGGTTATTCCGGTTACTAAACTGTTAATTTATCCAGTATATGGTTTTTTTTACAGTTGCGGAAGATGTTACCACGTAACTAATTGTTTATTTTACGGCGCATTACAATGGGTTGGGCCAATAAAAAGGCTCTGCATGCAGAGCCCGGAAAAGTGTTTTGATGCAGGCGCTTAGCGTGCCAGCCAACCGCCATCAACCGCAAGGGTATAACCATTCACATAGTCGGAAGCAGCGGAGGCCAGAAAGACGATCGGCCCCATAATGTCTTCCGGTGTTCCCCAACGTCCGGCGGGAATGCGCTCCAGAATTTGCTGATTGCGTTCTTCATTAGTGCGCAGTTGCTGGGTGTTGTTGGTGGCCATGTAGCCAGGGGCAATGGCGTTCACGTTGATACCATATTGCGCCCATTCGTTCGCCAGCAGGCGGGTAATGCCCAACACGGCGCTTTTTGAGGCGGTATAGGAAGGAACGCGGATACCGCCCTGGAAAGAGAGCATCGAGGCAATATTAATGATTTTGCCCCCGTTCCCTTGGCTGACAAACTGTTTCGCCACGGCCTGCGCCATAAAGAACAGGGTTTTGATGTTAACGTCCATCACATCGTCCCAATCTTTTTCATTGAAGCTGAGCGCGTCTTCACGCCGGATAATACCCGCGTTATTGACCAGAATATCCACCCTGCCGAATTCGCGGATAGTTTCTTCCAGCAATGAAGGAATGGCGTCAATCTTGCCGAGATCGGCGTTCAAATTCAGGAAGCGGCGCCCAAGCTGAGTCACTTTAGCCATCGTTTCATGCGGATCGCTGCGGTTGACGCCGATAATGTCGCAACCGGCCTGCGCCAGCCCAACCGCTATAC
>JBAQHZ010000442.1:0-14987 GCA_049288585.1 Chania sp. | reverse complement strand
CCGCCTTGGGCCCTGCAATTGCCGTCCATTATTGTTCCATCGGATTATGATCTTTTACGGCAATTCCCATTACACCTGGCTTACAGAGACGAACACGTTGTGTATAAGAGACAGCACAGGGAGAGGGAGGCCACACCTTCAGCATTGCGCTTAAGTGAACGGCATTGGTATAAAGGGGGATTTACTTGTCGTGCTTACCCATGCTTGCGGTTGGCTGTAATGAGAAACGGGCCGTGTGGGCATCGCGCTCGTAGCCCTGTGGTTCAGTCAGAATACCGTACAGTTCGGGGCGGCGGCCGTGGATCCAGCGCCGACCTGTGCTCATGGGGATTAATGAAAGATCAAGCTCGGCAGTAACCATACTGTCTTGTGCCACCCAGGTTTCGGCCAAAATGCGCCCATAGGGATCAAGGATCATCGCATTACCGGTACGGATCTCATCATCGTCTTGCCCCACACCGTTGCTGAACAGAATGAATACCCCATTGTCATGGGCGCGGGAAGGCAACCAACGCATGAGCCAGCCTCGTCCATTTTCGCCACGAAAAGCGGCTTCGAGCGCATCTGGATCCTCTTCCCGCCGTTGCCATAACCTCAGCGGCAAGGGTTTCATACCCTGTGGGCTGCGCGAGTGGGTGCCTCCGGTCTGATGGGGTGCCAGAAGAATGTCTGCACCAAGCAGCGTAGTGGCACGCACGTTCTCTACCAGATTGTTATCCCAGCAAATCAGGATACCTATACGTACACCCCAAGGCGTATCAAAGACGGTAAAGTGGTTACCCTGGGCCAATAGCGGGTGCTCAAACGCATGCAGTTTGCGGTGCACATGCGTTTGTCCATCCGGTTGGCAAACCACATAAGCATTGTAAAAACGGCCATCGTCTCCCTGCTCGATTAGGCCTACGCCAATGGCCATATTATGGCGCTGTGCCAACGGACGGATCCGCGCCAGTGAAGGGCTGGTGTCGATTGGTTCTGCCAGTGCGACAATATCGCTATCAGCCAGATGGCGTACGTGCCAGTAACCGGTTATGCACATTTCTGGGAAAGCGAGTATCTGCACGCCTGCGCTGGCCGCGCGTGAGATAAAGCCTTCGATAACGTTCAGGTTGTAGTTTTTGTCGTTGGCGCGATGTTGAAATTGCACCGATGCAGCACTAAGGGTGGTGGTCATGGCAAGCTCCTGTTGATGTTTCATGCGAGGATTACAGCAGTCGCATTGATTACTGTATAATCAATTAAATTCCTCTTTTGATAACCTAATGGAATGGATATTCGTCAACTACGAGCTTTTGTCACTCTGGCAGAATTGGGCCGCTATCATTTGGCTGCTGATCGACTGTGTATTACTCAGCCTGCGCTGAGTAAGCAGATTCAGGCGTTGGAAACGCAGCTAGGTACACGTTTGTTTGAACGGGGCCGCCAGGGGGCACAATTGACTGCCAGCGGCACGGTGCTGTTCTCCAGGGCGCGGGAATTGCTGACTCAGCATGAGCAGTTCCACCAGCACGCATTGCAGGTCGTTAAAGGGGAAGCTGGGCGCTTGGCATTGGGCTTTGGGTTGTCCAGTTTTCATCTGGCACCCCAACGGGTTGCGGCGTTTCGCCAGCGTTTTCCGGCGGTGACCATTGGGTTGGAAGATCTTCCGTCGGAACGACAGTGCCAACTATTACTGGAAGGCAAATTGCAGGCTGGGTTTGTGCGCTTACCCGTCGTGGCGCCCTTGCAGGCTCAGCTACTGTTGGTCGATCGGCTGGTGCTGGCGGCCCCGCAGACTATGGCGCTACAGGCAGAGAGTGCGCTGGCGGAATTCCACCGATTACCTTTACTGCAACTGGTGCCTTGGCGCGGGCGCGGTTTGAGTGAACAATCTCTGCGCTTTATCGCCGCTCAACGGCTGGAGGCCAACGTAGTACAGCAGGCGGAGGATATCCAGACCCTGTTGGCGCTGGTGGCGGCGGGGATCGGTGTAGCGCTGTTGCCAAACAGCATCATGCATATTGCCCCGGTGGGTATTGATATCCTGCCATTAAGCGGTGAACAAACTGAATGGCAGGTGGGACTGGCTTGGAATCCACAGCGGCCGGATGCGCTACGAGATAATTTCATTGAAGTAGCGTTACGGGCCGATGAGGTTCTATAACAAACGCTGCATTACCACAACGGGTCGCTGGTGATACTCACTGCGGTGGTTTTCGATAAAGCCCATCTTTTTGGCTAGCCCAAGTGACGGACGGTTTTCTGGCGAGATAATGCAGACCGTTTTCCCCTGCGGGAAATGATCTGTTGCCCAAGCCAGCGCGGCCAGCAGTGCTTCGGTGCCATAGCCTTTACCCTGGGCGGCGTCGTTCAGCACCCAACCCATTTCTGGCGCATCCAGCGCGGGATCGATCTCGCGATGAAAATTGGCAAAACCAATGTCGCCAATATAGTTGCCACTGACTTTTTCACGCACCGCCCAATAACCGTAACCTAACAATTGCCAGTGGCCAATGTAACGCAACAGGCGGCCCCAACTGTCTTCCTGGCTTCGCGGTGTGCCGCCGATATAGCGAACAACGGCAGGATCGGCCCACATGGTCGCCAGATCGGCAAAATCGTCCAGCCGGTGGGCATCCAGTATCAGGCGTTCGGTAATCAGCGTTGGTACGGTAGTGATGGGGGTCATGATGATCTTCCTGAACAAGGGCTGAGGCTTAAGCGTAGGGGCGAATTGATTCGCCCCAATAATTTACCTCATATAGCGTTTTGGCACATCATCAGTACGCGGTTAGACCGCCAGCCACAGCAGCCAGGTGAAGACGAAGCCGCTCAGGCCGAGCAGGGTGGTCAATACTGTCCAGGTTTTCAGGCCATCGGCCACCGAGAGGCCCAGGTATTTGGTGACAATCCAGAAACCAGAGTCATTAACGTGGGATAGCCCCAGGCCGCCAAAGCAGGTGGCGAGCGTGACCAGCACCAGCTGTAGCTGATTAAGGCCGGTAACCGCTTCGGAAAGCAGCCCGCCAGTGGTCAGGATCGCCACGGTGGCAGACCCCTGCGAAGCGCGCAGCGCCAGGGAGATGATAAACGCCGCCGGGATCAGCGGCAGGCCGATGGTGGTGAGTACTTCCGCCAACGCTTTACCCACGCCGGATTCCACCAGCACTTTACCGAACACACCACCGGCACCGGTGACCAGGATCACCACCGCCGCAGTAGGCAACGCCGCGCCCATGACGTCACTGGTGTGTTGCAGGCTCCAGCCACGGCGCATTGCCAGGAAGTAGAACGCCAGCAGCAGGGCAATCATCAGGGCCACGGCCGGTGCACCGATCAAAGAGAGCACGTCACGCAGTGCCGAACCCGGTTCCAGCAGCGTGGCTGAAACGGTGCCGAGCATAATGATAGCGATAGGAATGACGATCAGCGCAGCAATCAGCCCGGCACTTGGCGGGTTGATGCGATCGCTGAGCGGTGTTTTGTTGTCAGATGTGGATTCAGGCGCAGCCAACTGCAACTGCTCCAGCACTTCAATGGAAAGCGGATAGGCTTTACGGTTCAGGTATTTCGCCGCGAAGTAGCCAATAATCCCTACAGGAATACAGATCAGCAGGCCAATAATGGTCAGCCAACCGATATCCGCGTGCAGCAACCCTGCCGCCGCCACTGGGCCGGGGTGCGGCGGCAGCGCAACGTGTACCGTCAGCATTACGCCAGCCATCGGCAGGCCGAATTTCAGCGGAGAGACTTTGGCCACTTTGGCAAAACCGTAGATAATCGGCGCCAGAATAATAAAGCCGACGTCGAAGAACACCGGAATGCCAAGGATAAAGGCGGCAATGGTCAGCGCGGCGATGGTGCGTTTTGGCCCCAGCGCTTTACTGAAGCGTTGTGCCAGCGATTCGGCACCGCCGGAGTGTTCGATCATCCTGCCAAGCATCGCACCCAGGCCGATAATGATGGTTACCGAACCCAGCACGCCGCCCATACCGGCGGTCATCACTTTCATCACTTCACCGGTCGGAATGCCGCTGGCCAGTGCGACCAACAGGCTGACGACCAGCAGGGCGACGAACGGCTGAACTTTGGCCTTGATCACCATCAGCAGGAGCAGCAAGACACCTAATAGGGCAATGATCAGTAGCATAGAGGTAGACATGGTATAGCCTTTATTCTGATAAGAGTCCGGCACCGCGATCGCCCTGAGGCGATACGGGTGCGTTTGATTTTTATGTTGTTAATCACTGGTGTTGGTGAGGTTCCTGCCTTACAGGTACGGCTTCACCCAACCGAGTCCGGTGTTGGTTTCACCACGTGGTTTATATTCGCAGCCGATCCAACCCTGATAGCCCACCTCGTCCAACAGCGCGAACAGCCAAGGGTAATTCAGCTCTCCGCTATCGGGTTCATTGCGATCCGGCACCGAAGCAATCTGGATATGGGCATAGCGCCCGGCCAGCGAGGTGACCAGATTGCTGATGTTGCCGTCCACCAATTGCGCATGGAAGAAATCGAACTGGATGAATACGTTTGGCCGGTCGATCGCAGCAACCAGATCCGCAGCCTGATGCTGGCTCGAGAACAGATAGTTGGGTTTCACCGGCGGGCTGAGCGCTTCGATCAACACCTTGATGCCATGGGGAGCGAAGCTATCGGCGGCATAGCGCAGATTGCTGATGAAGGTTTCCCGGTAACGAGCGAGCTCCTCACCCGGCGGCACCACGCCCGCCATCACGTGTACGCACGGGCATTGCAATGCAATAGCGTACTCCAGTGCTCGGTCAATATCTGCGCGGGCATCCGCCTCGCGGCCGGGCAGCGCCGCTAGCCCCCACTCACCGGCAGCGGTATCGCCAGGGGCGGTATTGAACAGCACTTGCTGAAGCCCATGCTTGCGCAGCTTTTCTGCCAGCAGATCGGCAGGATATTCATAGGGAAACAGGAATTCTACCGCTTTGAATCCAGCTACCGCTGCGGCGGCAAAGCGATCCAGAAACGGCAGTTCGGTAAACATCATCGATAGGTTGGCAGCAAATTTTGGCATTTTTCAGCTCCGTAATTCGGCAATTTCATCATCGGTTAAATAACGAATTGGGCGGTCGCCGAGGGTGAAAATCAGCTTCGCCGCATCTTCCATTTCTTCGGTATTGTTTGCTGCTTCGCGCAGGCTTTCGCCAGTGACGACCGGCCCATGGTTGGCCAGCAGGAACGCTTTATACGCCGGTGCCAGCTTGGCGAGATCCTCCGCCAAACGCTGATCGCCGGGGCGGTAGTAAGGCACTACCGGCACTTTGCCGACGCGCATCACCACATACGGGGTAAAGGGCTTGATGGCATTTTCCGTATCCAATCCTTGCAGGCAGGAGAGGGCGGTAAGGTAAGTGCAGTGCAGATGCACCACCGCCTTGCAAGCCGGATTGTGCTGATACAGCGCACGGTGAAAGCTGATCTCTTTCGACGGCTTATCACCAGAGATCCACTCACCGCTCAGGCTGACTTTTGACAGCCTGTCAGCCTGCAACTCCCCTAAACAAGAGCCGGTGGGGGTAGCCAGCAGGGTGCCATCCGGCAGCAGCAGCGACAGGTTGCCCGCTGAACCGGTGGCGTAGCCGCGTTGGAAGAAAGAGGCACCCAAGCGCACCATTTCTTCTCTGGCCTGCTGCTCTGCGGCCGAAGGTTGGCCAACGGTGGTCGTCATACTGGAAACTCCATTTGTGCTCTGGCGAAAAAGTTTTCATCGCCGAAATTGCCCGATTTCAGGGCCAGTGAAACAGGTTGTTCGATAGCACGTACCCAAGGTACGCCGGGCGAAATGCAGGGGCCGATATGGAACCCGCGGATCCCCAGCGCCTGGGTGACAACGCCGGAGGTTTCACCGCCCGCGACGATAAAGCGGCTGAATCCCTGTTGGCGCAGGCGCGTCACTACGTCGGCAAACAGCGCTTCCACTGCCAGACTGGCCGCCTCAACACCGTACTGCCGCTGAGTTTGCTGCAACTGCTCCGGCTCGGCGGTGGCGTACAGCAACGGGGCCAGTTCGGCTGCTGCATGTTGCTCCACCCAACGACTGAGTTCGGCGGCATAGGCGCTGCGATCGGCGGCATTGATGCAGCGCGCCACGTCGATAGCCTGCGCCGTAGCCTGTTGGCGATAGCGGGCGACCTGTTTGTTGGTCATGGTGGAGCAGGAACCGGAAAGCACCACGGCTTTTTTGCCCTGCGGCGCACCGGCTGA
This sequence comes from Chania sp., assembly GCA_049288585.1. Lineage (GTDB taxonomy): Bacteria > Pseudomonadota > Gammaproteobacteria > Enterobacterales > Enterobacteriaceae > Chania. The sequence goes on along the minus strand of JBAQHZ010000442.1, from coordinate 8,771 downwards.
CTGGGCTTTTTCCTGCCCAGGCTGTGCCCATTGGCGGGCAATGCCGATCGCCAGCCCGGAACCGCCGGTCACCAGCTTCATGGTTTTCAGCGCTTCCCCTTGGGTGAGCAAATGCTGCTCATTCAAGGTGTCCAACACCGCGTAGCGCACACCTTGCTGCGCTAACTGCTGTAGTTTTTCTTTTACCGCACCGGCACCGCGATCCATCTCTGCCGCATTGACCAGCCCACAACGCCCGGTTGCCTGCGCTTCCATCAGCCGCAACAGATTGCTGTCGGTCATTGGCGTGACCGGGTGGTTGCGCATGCCGGATTCAGACAGCAGTTGATCCATCACGAACAGATATCCTTGATACACCGTGCGCCCGTTGACCGGCAGCGCAGGGGAGATCACCGTTTGTTGTTCGCCCAGCGCATCAAGCAAAGCATCGGTCACCGGGCCGATATTGCCCTGCGCGGTACTGTCGAAGGTGGAACAGTATTTGAAGTAGAACTGGCGGCAGCCTTGGCGTTGCAACCAGGCCAGCGCCTGCAACGATTGCTCGATCGCCTGATCGACCGGGCAAGAGCGCGACTTCAGGCTGATCACCACCGCTTGGGCGGCTACCGGCGCATCGTCCTGTGGCACGCCGTTCAGTTGGACGGTGGGTAAACCGTTTTCTACCAGGAAGCTGGCGATATCGGTCGCGCCGGTAAAATCATCGGCAATTACTCCGAGCAGCATTAGGCGTTCCTCTTGTTGTCTGGCAGGTTGATGCCGGAGAAAATCTTGATCACCGCGCTGTCATCTTCTTTGCCATAACCGGCATTGCTGGCGGAGGTGAACATATTGAAGGCCGTGGAGGCCAGCGGCAGCGGGAAGTGCAGCGCTTTAGCGGTGTCGGCCACCAGCCCGAGGTCTTTAACGAAGATGTCCACGGCGGATTTTGGCGTATAGTCCCCGTCCACTACGTGGCGCATCCGGTTTTCAAACATCCAGGAGTTACCGGCGGCGTTGGTAACGACGTCGTACATCACGTCCAGCGGGATACCGGCGCGTGACGCCAGCGCCATCGCTTCGGCACCGGCGGCAATATGCACCCCGGCCAGCAGTTGGTGGATGATTTTCACCGTAGCACCCAGGCCGATCTCTGCGCCGATGCGGTAAACCTTACCGGCCACTGCGTCTAATACCGGCTGCAACTGGGCGAAAGTGGCTTCACTGCCGGATGCCATTACCGTCATCTGGCCTTCTGCGGCCTTGGCCGCGCCGCCGGAAACCGGGGCGTCCAACATGTTGAGGCCAAATGCCTTCAGCCCCTGTTCGATCTCTTTGGCATCGGCGGCGGCAATGGTGGAAGACACCATCACTGGCGTATTGGGTTTTAGCTGTGCTGCCAAGCCGTTGTCGCCAAACAGGATGTGCTTCACCTGTGCCGCATTGACCACCAGAAGCAAGACGGCATCCAGTTCAGCCGCAAACCCTGCCGCGCTGGTGGTAGCCTGCTTGGCCCCGTCCTGTTGCAGAGTTGCCAGTGCCTGTGGGTTGAGATCAACACCATAAGTGGTAAGCCCGGCATTAATGCACGACTTTGCCGCTCCCATGCCCATGGAGCCCAAGCCGACGATGCAAACTGAATAATTTCCTGGCTGTGTCATAAAGCACTCCTGTTAATTTTAGTGATTATTTGTTTTGTTGTGTTAAATGTAAGCGTTATGGCGGCGGTTATCGGTGATCGTCTTCACAATTATTAACAATAAAGAAAAAGGTCATGTTATAGCGGAAACTTTTCTTAACATAATGCTTTTAAATGTTTTTTATGATTATGATGGGCTTCACAGCTTAGAAAGCTTTGCTTTCTCTGCACGAAAATTGACGTAAAATCACAATTATTATCACTGCGGTTATTGAGAGGACATCGTGATACCTGTTGAACGCCACCAACAAATTTTAGCGCTGGTATCTGAGCGCGGCGTGGTCAGCATCGCCGAACTGACCGAAAGGCTGGGGGTGTCGCATATGACTATCCGGCGCGATCTGCAAAAACTGGAAGAACAAGGCGCTGTGACCACCGTTTCTGGTGGCGTACAGTCGGCTGAGCGAGTGGCCACAGAACCTTCGCATCAAGATAAAGAGGGCATGTTCAGCCAGCAGAAAGCGGCGATTGGGCAACTGGCCGCGCGCCAGATCCCGGTTAACAGTTGCATCTATCTGGATGCGGGCACCACCACGCTGGCCCTGGCCCGGCAGATTGGCGATCGCGACGATATCACCGTGGTGACCAACGACTTTGTGATCGCGGCTTATCTGCTTGAGCACAGCCAATGCAAACTGATTCACACCGGCGGAACCGTCTGCCGTGAAAACCGTTCCTGTGTGGGGGCCGCAGCGGCCCAGGCATTGGGTCATCTGTTTATCGATCTGGCGTTTATCTCGGCTTCTTCGTGGAGTATGCGTGGGCTGTCAACGCCCAGTGAGGATAAGGTGATGGTGAAGAAGGCGATCGTTGAAGCCAGTCGCCGCTGTATTCTGCTGAGCGATACGTCCAAATATGGCAAGGTGGCCACCTATCTGGCGCTGCCGATCACGGTATTTGATGCGATTATCACCGATGGCAATCTACCGGAAGTGGTACAGGAAGCGATTATGCAGGCGAATATTTCGTTGCTGACGGCAAATGTTTGACTGGCCTTTACAAAGCAGAATATTTATCACCGATCATGCGAAATGAAGTCATGCTTTTGGAGCAGAAATTCGAAGCTTTTTATTTTCACTTGAAAGATTTCAACGCCAAACGACATTGGTTTCAAAGCATAAGCCCTGTTTGAAACCACTATTTGCGCTCATTCTTTCGTGAAGCAAAAGATCTAACTTCTTAAAGTATCACTATTTTCACATTAAAATTGACTAAAAACAGATGGTTTATATCTATCTTGAGCTTAAAAATTGTTATTTACAATATAAAAATCTAACTTTTGATTATTTCATATATAAATATATCAATGTGCGGCGTGTTTGTATAACCTTTGTTTCGGGTTATGAGAAAATTCTTACTCCAAGGAAGGGGGAAAAAACCAAGATAGTCCTCCTTGGTGTTAAGATATTGATACCAATGTATAAAGTAGGATTTGCGAAAGTTGGTTTTTTTACACTTTAGTTAATGCTTTATTAACAACAGATGCCAGGATTAGGCTGTTCTTATAGTGAAAACCCGTGAATAAAATGAAATATAGATTTAATGACCGCATTATTTTCGACGCTGATAGCGGGGCGTTGAGCCTGTGTGATTTCTCCGAAGAGCCCTTACCTATCTCGAATCCTTCAAAACGTCTGTTGCAGTTGTTGATTGCCCACCATGGTGATGCTGTCAGCCGAGAAGTGATATTCAAGAAAGTATGGGATGACTACGGTATGGTCTCCAGCAACAATAACCTTAATCAGTGTGTCAGTAAATTACGTAGAGTGATCAAGGCATTAGGTGTTGATGATGAAGTTATTGCTACCGTGCCTAAAGTGGGCTTTATGTTGCGGTACGAAATACAGGTGGAAGCCTGTGAAAAGGAGGATGAGGCGTTTATCGACGGCAATGATTTGCCGTTAGCCAAATCCACGGTACATGCAGAGGCGAAACCACCTTCAGCAACGGCTCGTTTTTTACCTGCAAGGTCTGCAAAACATATTCATTATGGTTGGGGCATTCTGGCGTTTGTTTTTGTCGTGATTACCGGTATTGCCATCTATGGCTTTAGCCCGGTCTCCCGTGAGGAAACGTACTTGGGCAAAGCAGGCGAGTGTAAGGTGTTCATGTCAACCTCGGCAGATGCAGGCCTTGGTGATGATGTTCTGGCTTACGCCGAACTACAAAAAGTGCGGTGCAGTGCAGATGAGTATCTTCTGTTGGTACGTAGTAATCAGGTTAAGTCGTATATATCCGGTATCTCTAGGCTTTTTTTTCTGCGCTGTAAGGTTCTTCGCGAACATAAAGTAGAAATTTGCTCCGGGTTGGAAAGTGAAAACTCACCGCTAATGTAACCAATATCATCGGGTGTCAGGATGAAACACCTGCAAGGGAAATGGAATAGGCCAGCAAGAACACGCTATTAAAATCAAATAATTAATCTCAATGCAGCGCTTAATAAATGCCCTCTTATATTTTGGCATTGAAGGGGGCTATGCTTTGCGTTTTTTCCAATATTTTTACAGCTATTCGATGGTAATTTGTTATGAGTAAAGCTACTTATGAAGGTGATTTCATTTTTTTTGATCCGTCTCCTTGGGTGAGAAAAGGATTACAGACGCTGATTGATCCTGAGCATACTCGCACTTGCAGTTTTCAACACCTGAAAGAAATAGAGATTGCGTTGGGTGATAACGAGAAACAAACCGTCATCATGGAGCTCTATAGCCATTCTGAAAACTTGTATGACGTTATACAATTTGTTTTAACATCCAGAGTATTCTGGCCTGAAGCTGCTTTTGTGATATTCACCGATATTACGCATACTGGCATTCTTGCTATTCTGGCAATGGAACCCCACTTATCCTTGATGTCTAAACGCGATGATCTGGATTGTCTGTCTAGCGCTATTGATATCCAGGGGTATCGCAGCCCGTCTATCCAGAGCCTGCTAGGGCAACCGATACAGCCACTTTCGCACAGCGAATGGCGTATTCTGGCTCTGATGATTAGCGGTGCCGATCCTCAGCGTATTGCCAATGTCACCCAGCGCAGCTACAAAACTGTCAGTACCCATAAGCTTAATATTATGCGCAAGTTGCAGTTAAATCAGGCGGATTTTATGCGTCTTATTCTGGTATTCCGCACCCGTTACTATCCTTTATAAATGCCGGGTAACGACTCCTTTGGTTGCTATATTATTTCCCTGTTTGTCACCAAGATGAGGTATTAACGTCAGTGACTGATTAATAATATTACTTAAAGAGGGCTGCTTGGCACAGAGCGATCGCCGTTACCTTGAATGACATATCACGACAACAATCATCGCGATTGCCGCCGTTGTGTTCAGTACACCGGAACCGAAAAACGGAAACAGGCACCAGCGTGCGCTTGTTCCACTAAGGTGATATCGCTGTCATGCAATTGCAGGATGCGTTTTACAATCATCAAACCCAAGCCTCCGGCATGGCGGCGGGCGTTATTCAGGATTGACGGGCGGATAAACAGATCCGCACGTAATTCTTGTGGGATCCCCGGCCCGCTGTCGTTCACCTGCACCATCACCTTATTGCCTTGCGTCCATAAGCGGATGGTGATTTCACCGGTTTCAGGCGTATGCCGGATTGCGTTGTCCAGCAGGTTGGTCAGTACCCGCTCCATCATACTCAGATCGGCATTCACCAGCGGGATCCCTGGCTGAATATCGGCACGCAACTGTTGCTGGCGCGCTTCGGCGGCCAACTCAAACTTCTGGAACACATCCTGTACCAACTCACTGAGTGAGAAGGGCTCTTTCTGCGGTTTGACCACCCCGTATTCCAATCGCGCCAGTTCGAACAGCTCCTGCGCCAACCGGCCTACCTTGCGGCTTTGTGCCAGCGCGATCTCCAGATAACGTTGACGATCGGTTTCCGCCAGGCTGGCCGATTTCACCGATAACGTTTCCAGATAACCATGCAGCGAAGTGAGCGGCGTGCGCAGATCGTGCGAGATATTGGCGATAAATTCGCGCCGTTGCTGATCCTGCTGTGACAGTGTCTGCCACTGCTCGGCAATCCGCTGCGCCATGCGGCGAAACGCTTGCTGCAACTGGCTGACTTCGTCGCGGCCGCTGCTCTCCGGCGTATTTTTGGCGTATGCCTGCAAGGCTGCGATACCGTCGCTGTCCAGTTTGCTGACCTGCTGAGTCAGGTGGCGGATTGGGCGGGTAACCCAGCGGAAGGCAAAAGCCCCCGCCAGCAGCCCGAACAGCACCACCAGCCCCATTGACCACAGCGCCGAATAAAGTGCGGAGTTCACCTGTGCACTGTTGGCCAAGGCATCGTAATCTTCGCCGAGCAGCACGACATATAGGTAACCCTCGATCTCACCGTTGACCTTCAGCGGGGCAACACTGAACACTTTGTTGGCGTTCAAGTTACGCGGGTCGTCGCCATAAATCGGCATTTTTGCCCCACTCAGCAGCGCCTGGATAGGAGACAGATCGACTTTCTGCCGCTTCAGTCGCCCGGCGGGCGCGGCATTACCAACGATATTGCCTGTTTTATCCAGCAGGTAAACTTCCACGCTCGGGTTGACCGCCATCAGGCGATCGAACAGGGTATGTACCGAGCTGTCGTCCCATCCTTTGGGGCTCAGCAGTGGATTGCTGGTGGCGATATGCAGCGCCAGATTGGCCGAAAGCCGTTGAATCACCGCTTGGCTGTATTGGGTGCTGCTGCGCACCTGCAATACGCCGGAGATCGAACAGCAGATCAGCAGCAGCAGAGCAAAAACCAGCGTCAGGCGTTGTGTGAGCGTGAGATTTTTCATGATTCACTCTTGCGGCGTGGCCGCGAATTTATAGCCCATGCCCCAGACGGTGAGGATGCGCTCGGGTTCAGCCGGGTTGCTTTCGATTTTGATCCGCAGCCGGTTGATATGCGTATTGACGGTATGTTCGTAACCTTCGTGCTGGTATCCCCACACCTGATTCAGCAAACTGAGGCGCGAGAATACTTTGCCCGGATGGCGGGCGAAAAAGTACAGCAGGTCGAATTCGCGCGGCGTCAGTTCTACTGCTTGCTGGTTCAGATGCACCTCACGGGCGATAGGATCGATGATCAGCCCGTGGAAACTCAAGGTGCCTGCTTCCATACGCAGGTTACGGGTCATCGCTTCCTGGCGGCGGAACAGCGCTTTTACCCGCGCCACCAGTTCCAGCATCGAGAAAGGCTTGGCGAGATAATCGTCAGCGCCCAGTTCAAGCCCCAGCACCCGGTGTACTTCGCTGGAGCGTGCGCTGGTAATGATGATCGGGGTATAGCGCGTCATGTTGCGCGCGCGGCGGCAGATTTCCAGCCCATCAATCCCCGGTAGCATCAGATCGAGGATCAGGGCGTCCCACCCGCCTTGTTCCAGCATCGCCATCCCCAGATTGCCATCGGCGGCGTGGCTGATGTCATAACCTTCATCGCGCAGATGCAGCTGCAACAGTTCAGCAATATTGGCGTCGTCTTCGACAATCAAAATGCGTTTTGCCTTATCCATTCTTTCCACCGCGTTTTTTGGCTATTACCGAAGTCTACACAACCCTCGCCTTCAGAGTTGTCACATTTTATTTAACTTTGCGTGAGGTCTTGGGGAACAAATCTGGCTAATACTCAACTCATCGAAACAGGCGCTGTCAGGAGAGACACCATGAGTATGTCGATCACGCCAGAGAAAACCAGCCTCATCCACCCGCTGTGGCTGCGCTTGACGCACTGGCTGAATGCGTTGGCGATGCTAATTATGGTCACCAGCGGTTGGCGGATCTACAACGCCTCACCGCTGTTTAACTTCAGGTTTATGAATGAATTAACCTTGGGCGGCTGGTTGGGGGGCGCACTCCAGTGGCACTTTGCCGGGATGTGGCTGTTTGGTCTCAACGGCCTGTGTTATTTGCTGATTAATCTGTTGAGTGGCCGTTTTAAACGCCAGTACTGGCCGCTCAGCCCACGTCAGTTTTTTAACGATCTTTGGGCGGCGCTGCGTGGCAAATTACAGCATGCCGATTTGCGCCATTACAACATGGTGCAACGTGCGGCCTATCTGTTTGTGATGGTGGTGAGCCTCCTGAGCGTGCTTTCCGGGTTGGTGATATGGAAGTCGGTGCAATTTCCGCTGCTGCGCGTGCTGCTGGGGGGTTATGAGATGGCTCGCTATATCCACTTCTTTGCCATGTCGGCGCTGGTGGGGTTTGTGGTGATCCACCTGGTGATGGTGGCCTTAGTGCCCCGTACTCTGCTTGCCATGCTGCGTGGGCGCTAAGGAATTCGTAATGAAAACAGAAAAACAGCCGATGAGCCTGCAAGAAGGCCAGAATTTGGTTAAAGAAGCGCAGCGCTTGCTGGCACGCCAGCTCGAATCCTCATCCCGCCGTCGTTTTCTGCGCAATGGGCTGACGCTGGGCGGCATCGCAATGCTTACCGGGTGCGATCTGAGTGATAACACTCACGTAGAACAGGCGTTGAGCCAGATTTCGCGCTTTAACGATCGGGTTCAGGGCTGGCTGTTTAATGCCGAGCATCTGGCACCGGTCTACCCGGAATCGATGATCACCCGGCCATTCCCATTCAACGCGTTTTACGCCGAGGATGAAGCTCCAGAGATCGATGGGGACGACTACCAGTTGGAAGTGGCTGGCCTGGTGCTGGACAAACAGCCCTGGACGCTGCCGCAGTTGCACAAGATGACGCAAATCAGCCAGGTAACGCGCCATATCTGTGTTGAAGGCTGGAGTGCCATCGGTAAATGGGGCGGGGTGCCTTTTGCCGCCTTCCTGCAAGCGATTGGTGCCGATCTCAATGCTAAATATGTCAGTTTTAAATGCGCTGACGACTATTACACCAGCATCGATATGGCCACTGCGTTGCATCCGCAGACCATTCTGGCGTTGACCTATGACGGGCAGATCCTGCCGCGTAAATACGGTTATCCGATGAAGCTGCGTATGCCTACCAAGTTGGGTTACAAAAATCCGAAACATATTCAAGCGATCGAGGTTACCAATCGCTTCACTGGGGGCTATTGGGAAGATCAAGGTTACAACTGGTTTGGTGGCAGTTAAGCGCTGCCCCAAATAACTCCATGC
>JBAQHZ010000441.1:0-4819 GCA_049288585.1 Chania sp. | reverse complement strand
ATTAAATCTTAAATACACCTCATTCGTTGTAAAAATAGGGCTTCTTGATGGTAGACGCTACCCCAGCGGCAGCGCCATTACGATCGCATCTTCACGACCGTTAGCGGCGGGGTAATAGTTGCGGCGCACCGTCACTTCGTTGAACCCGAGATCTTCATATAGCGCGATCGCCCCATGGTTGGAAGCACGCACCTCCAGCCACAGCGTAACTACGCCACGCGCTTCAAGCTCTGCGATCAGCACAGTGAGCAGCGTGCGGCCAAAACCCCGTCGCTGCCAATCTGGGTGAATGGCAATGTTAAACAGCGTAGCTTCATCCAGCACGATCTGGGTAATGGCAAAACCCGCCATCTGCCCTGCGGCTTCCTGCTTCAGGTTAAGATAGCGCTCGCCCTGATTGCTGGCGAATGTTGCTTCCGTCCAAGGAAAAGCATGGCTGGCGTGTTCAATCTTGAAGGCGCTGGCCAGATCGGCCGTCGTCAGGGGTGAAATGCTGTTCATAGTGACAAATCTGCTGCCAGAGTGCGCGTTTGGCACCCGCATCTTGAGAAAGCTCGGCCAGCGCCGGGCTGTGTAGCTGCGCACCGGCCACCGCGAGCGGCTCCGCAATGCCCAACCGCCAACTGTTGCATTCGGTGTCTTGCGGCAACATCGCCACCTGATCCGGCGTCAGACCATAGGTTTGCGCCGGTTGCAGCCCTAGGCTGCGTAGCACATCACAAAACAAGGGATCCTGTGGATCGGGCAATGTCTGTGCCACCACCAGCAAACGCACTTCCGCCGGCAGAGTGACCGCGATCTCGCCCTGCAACGCGCCAGGGCGGCGCAATGTCCACTGCGTAATCCCCAGTTGTTGTAATAGCCAATCGCGTTTTGATGCCATACCGATTCCCGTGTGTTGCGCACTATGCCTGCCATGTGCCGCGCTATGCTAACAAACCCGCGCACCCTGCGCCAACAAACCCGTCGAACATCTCGCCACAAAGCTCTATAATCTCCCGCTTAATCTTGAGGAGCCAAAAACTGATGTCTGCATTAACCCCAGCCAGTGAAGTCATGCTGCGCCACAGTGATGAGTTTGTTGCACGCCGTGTCCTGTTCGCAGGCGATCTGCAGGACACCCTGCCGGCCCAATTCGAGGCCGCTGATGTGCGTGTCCACACCCAGCAATACCATCACTGGCAGTTACTGAACCGGATGATGGGCGAAAATGCACAATTCGGCCTGACGGTAGATCCCACCTTCGTTGCCAACTGCGATACGCTGGTCTATTACTGGCCAAAGAGCAAACAGGAAGCGCAGTTCCAACTGTGCAATCTGCTGTCTTTGCTGCCGGTTGGCGCAGAAATCTTTGTGGTTGGTGAAAACCGCAGCGGTGTGCGCAGCGCGGAACAGATCCTGGAGCGCCAGGCGACTCTGGCAAAAATCGACAGCGCGCGCCGCTGCGGTTTGTATCATGGTCGTATCGATGTACAGACCACCTTTGATCTGGCCGACTGGTGGGAAAGCTATCAGTTGCACGATCTGGAAGTGAAAACCCTACCGGGCGTATTCAGCCGTGATGGGCTGGATGTGGGCAGTTCGCTGCTGCTGTCGACGCTGGAAAAACACATGAAAGGCAAGGTGCTGGACGTGGGTTGCGGTGCTGGCGTAATGGCGTCGGTGCTCTCCAAGCTGTCACCAAAAATGAAGCTGACGCTGAGCGACGTGAATGCCGCCGCGGTGGAATCCAGCCGCGCAACGCTGGCCGCTAACGGTATTGAAGGTGAAGTGATCGTCAGTAACGTCTATTCCGACATTACCGGCCGCTTTGACATGATCATCTCCAACCCACCGTTCCACGACGGCCTGGCCACCAGCCTGACTGCCGCAGAAACCCTGATCCGTGGCGCATTGAAACATCTGCCAATCGGTGGGCAACTGCGTATCGTCGCCAACGCCTTCTTGCCATACCCGGATATTCTGGATGCCACTTTCGGCAGCCACGAAGTGCTGGCGCAGAACGGCCGTTTCAAGGTGTATAAAGCCACCGTTGGCCGCCAACCGCGCGATCCAAAGAAGAAAAAGTAACCCGGCATTGAAATTCACGGGCGCACTTCAGCGCCCGTTTTAGATATATCCAAGTTCAATCAAGATGCAGGTAGGCGGCAACTGAGTGAGTCCCCAGGAGCATAGGCCACTATGTGACTGGGGTGAGCAAAGGCAGCCAACACCCCTGCTGTTTGATTGACGACGGGTATATTAGCCGTTAATAAACTCCATCCCTACCTGCGTATAACGCGCGCCAGCCACGCCTGCCAGTGGGAATACCGCCTCGATCGCCGCCAGTTCCTGTTCACTCAGCGTAATCTCCGCCGCCGCTACGTTCTCTTCCAGATAGCGCCTGCGCTTGGTGCCTGGGATCGGCACAATATGTTCCCCCTGCGCCATCACCCACGCCAGTGCCAACTGTGAAGGCGCAACGCCCTTCTGCCGGGCCAATTCACTGACTTTTTCCACCAGTGCCAAGTTGCGGGCAAAGTTTTCCCCCTGAAAACGCGGATTAGCACGGCGGAAATCGTCCTCGGCCAGATCTTCCGGGCGCTGGATCGCCCCGGTCAGAAAACCACGCCCCAGCGGGCTGTAAGCCACAAAACCAATGCCCAGCCGTTCACAGGCCGCAAGCTGACCTTGCTCCGCATCCCGCGTCCACAGCGAATATTCGGTCTGCAATGCGCTAATCGGGTGCACTTTGTGCGCGCGCTCCAGTGTGGCAACGGAAGCCTCGCTTAAACCGATATAGCGGATTTTGCCCTCTTTAATCAGATCCGCCATGGTGCCCACCACTTCTTCGATCGGTACCTGCGGATCAACCCGGTGCTGATAATAAAGATCGATGGTTTCCACCCCCAAGCGTTGCAGGCTGCCTTCGACCGAGCGACGGATATACTCCGGCTTGCTGCTCACGCCACGGGCATGGGGATCGGCCGGATCGCGCACAATGCCGAACTTGGTCGCCAGAAATACGCGATCGCGCTGGCCTTTGATCGCTTTGCCGATCAGTTGCTCGTTGGTATGCGGGCCATTCATATCGGCGGTATCCAGCAGCGTGACGCCCAGTTCCAATGCCCGGTGCAGCGTGGCAATCGCCTCTTTTTCATCGCTGCCGGTGGAGTAAAAGTCACTCATTCCCATGCAGCCTAAACCCAGAGCCGAGACGACGGGGCCGTTAGAGCCTAATTGACGTTGTTGCATTGTGTTGTCCTCATTGAACGGTCTATGTTGCAACCCAGTCTGGTTGTTTACGCTGTAAAGATAAATAATGAAGATTGCACATCACTGTTTATAAATCGCTAACAATGACAGGCGGGAAGATGGATCAGATTCAGGCCATGCGTATCTTTACCCGGATCGTCGAGCTGGGCAGCTTCAGCCGTGCGGCTGAACGCCTGCAACTGCCGCGCGCCACGGTCAGCAATGCGTTGAAGCGGCTGGAGCAGCGGCTCGGGGTTCGTCTGCTGCTACGCACCACGCGGCAGGTACAGATCACCGCCGAGGGCACGCTGTACTATCAGCGCTGCCTGCAACTGCTGGATGCGCTGGAAGAAGCGGATACGTTATTCCACCAGCATAAGCTGCAACCCGCGGGCAAAGTGCGTATCGATATGCCGCACTCGCTGGCGCGGGAGATCGTCATCCCGGCGCTGGCGGATTTTTATCAGCGTTACCCAGAAATTGAGTTGGCGCTCGGCGCCAACGATACCCATGTGGATCTGCTGCGTGAAGGCGTAGACTGCGTGCTGCGCGCCTGGGAAACCGAAGACGACGCGCTGGTTGCCAGGCTGATTGCCCAGATGCCGCAGCTAACCTGCGCGTCGCCTGCTTATCTGCACACCTTCGGCACGCCGCAATCGATCGACGATCTGCAACACCATCAGGCGGTGGGTTATTTCTCGCTGGTCAACAACCGTAACTATCCGCTGGAATTCTGCCGCAACGGCAAGCTGGAACTGCGCGAATTACCCAGCAAGCTGAGCGTCAGCGGTGCCGATGCCTATACCAGCGCCTGCCGCGCCGGGATGGGATTGATTCAGGGATCCCGCTACTCGGTGGCTTCCTGGTTAAAGACGGGCGAAATGGTGGAGGTCTTGGCAGAAACACCGCCGCCGCCGATGCCGATCTACATCATGTATCCCCCCGGCCGCTTCCTCGCGCCACGCGTTAGGGTGTTGATTGATTGGCTGATTGGTCTGTTCAACAAATATTAATCCGCTATCCCCAATAGATTTCAATCTGCAGCTAGGCGACAAGTACACGACAAATCGGTCAACGACCGATTTGAACAGCGCTTGCGCTGGCCCGAAGGGTGAGCCTCGATCATGAGGCTCATCATCCCCAGGAGCTTAGATAACTAAGTGACTGGGGTGACAAATCTGCCGGGAGCAGATTTGAACGCTGCTTGCAGCGGCCCCGAAGGGACGAGGCCCACGGATGGGCCGAGTAATTGTACGCAGTCAACAACGCTGCAGTTTGAAAGATGAAGGGGATAGGCGTTTTTTCCAGCGAACGCCCTAAAACCAGGAAATAACTATTGACGTACCCGCCAAAATCTCTAGAATTCGCCCCCGTGGTAGCATTACTCCGGTGATGTTTCTGGTAAGCGAAGGTGGCGGAATTGGTAGACGCGCTAGCTTCAGGTGTTAGTGTCCTAACGGACGTGAGGGTTCAAGTCCCTCTCTTCGCACCAAAATCACAAGTTTCATATCGCGAGCACTGCGCGAAGGTGGCGGAATTGGTAGACGCGCTAGCTTCAGGTGTTAGTGTCTTAACGGACGTGAGG
>JBAQHZ010000440.1:0-3983 GCA_049288585.1 Chania sp. | reverse complement strand
CTTTCAGGCCAACATAATCAAAACCGCAGGTATCCAGAATCGCCCGCACGCGCTGATAACCCAGCAGCGTCGGGTTTAATTTCACAAAGGTATTCAGATGTTTCTCTTCCAGCATATAACGGCAGATGGCTTCGATTTCATTTGGCGGGCAACCGTGCATGGTGGAAAGGGTAATTCCGCTGACTAATTGCACAGGAATTGCGCCCGGTAATTGACTTAATGCGCTGCGCTGGGCAGATAAATCGAACTGGGTAATAAAATCGTCATTGCTAACCCATTCCCTGAGGGTTCTGGCATATTCGGCGTATTTCGGCTGCTGCGCGGAATTGATCATATTATGGATAAACGCCTGCATCGGCGGTTGTTTGATCCCGTCGAGGTTATAGCCCACGCTCATATTAAAAATAAAGGATTTACTTTCCCCTTTCGCACGGGGATCAAACATCGCTTCCAGCAGATGTAAGGCAAACCAGGCTTTTAAATATTCGTCATAGGCCTTTAGCAAAGTAAATTCTGTCGACCATTCGGTGTTAAAGCATTCATCTTCCGCATCGATACAGGGTTTTTCAATCTCCAGATGGTCAAGGATTTGTACGGTTTTTAATTCAATAAACCGCCCGCCGGTCAGCCAGGAGACGATAATATTTTGCGCCAATTGCGTATGCGGGCCAGCCGCCGGGCCGAGCGGAGTTTCGCAGCTTTCATTGAAAACGTTAATCTGCCGATCGTCACGCTTGCGATAAAACTGCTGTTCCGGAATACCAAAGATGGAGCGATTCTCATGATATTCCTCGAAAATCCGGGTTAGCAGCGCCTTGAACGGAACCGGACGCATGATATCTCCCATAGCTTATCTCCTTGCGACGAAATGCCTGAATGGTGATTAGGCAAAAACCGGCTTGCGGTTTTCCACCTCGGTTAGGCATAACGCAGCAACAATCAGGCCAAATCTCACCGCGCCGCTGCGCACGGATAAAATTCGTGAGGCAGTTCTAATTGTTATTTTTATTTGTGAACAAGCTCACAGGTGCAAGTGAGAATAAAAATCAGTGCTTACTGATGCTCAACAGCAGCGATTCACCCTATAGGGTTAATTATCAAAAAAGAACCTCTCAATATCACTTTGATACGCTGAAATGTACTATCGGATAAAATCGTGAGCGCAATCGATAAAGTATGAATGATCAATAAACCTCGATTACATCAAACAATTCGCGCGATTAAGCCATCAATCATAAATAAAAAACGGCATATTAATTAATGGCGACATTTAAGATTAGCCTGCTTCCCTTTACCCCAAGGGATAGAGAGTTAATACAGTTTATGGATATAAGCCCAGACGGTTCCTTCCCCCCATAGGAGAGGGTTAGGGTGAGGGTCGTTTGGCATATTACCGATTAGCATTCTTTTTAACTCGAGATATTTATGAGCCCAACCTTCAGGGAATTATTCAGTGAAGAATATCAACGCCTGGATAATGGCAAACCACTGTTGATTAGCCTGATTGGCGCCGGTGGTAAAACCAGCACTCTGTTGTGGCTGGCGCGGGCGTTCTATCAACAGGGTAAACGGGTGCTGTTCACCACCACCACTAGGATGTATCGCCCGGAACCCGCCACTTATCATCGGTTGTTTATTGGTAAGCAGCCTCTCGCCAGCGCTAAACCGTTGATTATCGCCAGTTTCAGCCATTACCAACCGCAAAATAACAAGGTCGCAGGCTTTAGCGCCGAGCAGCTTGACGAGATGAAGCAGCAAGGGGAATTCGATGTGATTTTGGCAGAGGCCGACGGCTCGCACGGTTTGCCGCTAAAAGCCCCGGCAAGGCATGAACCTTGCATTCCCTCCAGCAGTGATTGTGTTATCGCGTTAACCGGGGGCCAGGTGATTAATCGCCCTGCCGATCCGCAGCAGATTCACCGCTGGGAGATATTCTCGGCGCTGACCGGGATCGCTGCCGGTGAACCGCTCGACTGCCGCGCGTTCCGTACCTTGATCGCCCACCCGCAAGGGATGTTCAAAAGTACGCCAGCCGATGCGCGACGGATTTGGCTGATCAATCAGTTTTCTCATTCTGATAATCAACCCGATCCCGCCTGGCTTGCGCTGTTGCAGCAGGATGCGGCGCTCAGCGCCATCTGGTTTGGCGCAGTGCAGCAGAACCCGCCGATCCATCACTGCTTACGACGCCTAACGCCCTAATATTTTCGAAGTTACTGATGAGGTCAGCATGAATATCTTCGCCGAAGCTGCACGACTAGAAGAAGAAAACCGGCCCTTTGCACTCGCCCAGATTATTGAAAGCCGTGGTTCTACGCCGCGCCATTCCGGGCAAATGTTGGTGATGGCCGATGGCGGCTGTATTGGCACCATCGGTGGCGGCATGATTGAACGCTTGGTGATTGAGCAGGCCATTTCTGCCATTAGTGAACGTAAAGCTAGGGTGTTTCATGGCCGGATGGCGCGCAACGGCCAGGACGCGGTGGGTTCCGACTGTGGTGGTGCGATGTCGGTTTATATTGACGTTCACGGCCTGCGCCCGCGCCTGGTGTTGATCGGCGCCGGGCACGTCAACCGCGCCATCGCCAGCGCCGCCAAACCTTTGGGGTTCGATATTCACGTTACCGATATCTACCCCGCCAGCCTTGATGCCGCCCTGTTCCCGCCGGGCACCACCTTGGTGCATGGCGAGAGCTTCCCTGCCGCCATCAGCAAGATGAATATCGAACCTGGCAACTTCGTGATCGTCGCCACCAACAATCAGGACTGTGAAGCATTAAACGCGTTGATCGGCCAGCCGCTGCGCTATCTGGGGCTGCTCGCCAGCCGTCGCAAGGTGCAGACCTTTACCCATTTGCTTCGGCAGCGCGGCATCAGCGAGGCCGATCTTGCCAGATTACATGCCCCGATCGGCTACAACATCGGCGCAGAAACGCCGGAAGAGATCGCCATCAGCGTGTTGGCGGAGCTGTTGCAGATAAAAAACCAGTCGGCAGGCGGGTTGATGAAAGAGGATATTCGGCTGGCGCGCGACAAACTGGTGGTGATCCGCGGAGCGGGCGATATCGCCACCGGCGTGGCACTGCGGCTTTATCATGCTGGTTTTCAGGTGATGATGCTGGATATTGCCCAGCCCACCGCCATCCGCCGCACGGTGGCCTTTGCCCAGGCGATGTTTGACGGCCAAGCCTGCGTTGAAGGGGTAACCGGCCGCCTGGCAAAAGACGTCGACGAGGCTTTCGAGATGATCAACCGTGGCGAAATCCCGCTGCTGATCGACGGCGATGCACAATGCTTGGAGCAGCTCAAACCGCGCTTTCTAGTAGATGCGATTCTGGCCAAGCAAAACCTCGGTACTCATCGCAATATGGCGCCGATTACCGTCGCCCTTGGCCCCGGTTTCAACGCCGGGCAGGATTGCGACGCGGTGATTGAAACCAATCGTGGTCATGAGTTGGGGCGGGTGATTTATCACGGCTATACCCACCCGAATACCGGTATCCCCGGCAATATCGGTGGCCATACCGCCCGCCGGGTGATCCGCGCACCTGCGGACGGCGTGATGCACTGCTGCGTGGCGCTGGGGGATTTGGTGCACGAAGGGGATATTATCGCCCACTGCGGTGAAACAGCGGTGATCGCACCGCTTTCCGGCATGGTGCGCGGGCTGTTGCAGGCCGGGCTGGAAGTGAAGACCGGCTGTAAGATCGGCGATATCGATCCGCGCGGCGCACAGGCGGATTACACGACGGTGTCGGATAAAGCGCGGGCCATCGGCGGTGCGGTGCTGGAGGCGATCATGAAGCTGGGGCGGGGGTAATGATGGCACCATTTGCGGGTTGATATCTGAATCAGTTAAGTACAACTTTGCACCATGCAGAAGATAGCTTGTTCACAAGTTAGACGAGTATTTATTTCGGTCGCTAAACATTTTACGTTCATTCGATAGCACGATGAACGCGACCGAGCAGGGGGCTCAAGAG
>JBAQHZ010000439.1:0-20037 GCA_049288585.1 Chania sp. | reverse complement strand
TCAATAAGGTGACCTTCCTGCCGATCTCATCGGAAGTGACCGATGTAAACCGCTACCGCACCGGCGAGATCGACATGACCTATAACTATCTGCCGATCGAACTGTTCCAGAAACTGAAAAAAGAGATCCCGAACGAAGTGCGCGTTGCACCTTACGTCTGTACCTATTATTACGAAATGAACAACCAGAAGGCGCCGTTTACCGATGCTCGCGTGCGCGAGGCGCTCAAGCTGGGGCTGGATCGCGACATTATCGTCAATAAAGTTAAAAACCAGGGCGATCTCCCGGCTTACAGCTACACTCCGCCTTACGTTGATGGCGCAAAACTGACTACTCCAGAGTGGTTCGGCTGGACGCAGGACAAGCGCAACGAAGAAGCAAAAAAATTGCTGGCCGAGGCGGGCTACGGCCCAGGCAAGCCGCTGACTTTCTCATTGTTGTACAACACTTCCGATCTGCATAAAAAACTGGCGATTGCCGCCGCCTCGATCTGGAAGAAAAACCTGGGTGTGGATGTAAAACTGGTGAACCAGGAGTGGAAAACCTTCCTGGATAGCCGCCATCAGGGGAATTTTGACGTTGCACGCGGTGGCTGGTGTGCGGACTACAACGAGCCTAGCGCTTTCGTGAATACTATGCTGTCGGACAGCAGCAACAACACCTCACATTATAAAAGCCCGGTGTTCGATAAGTTAGTGGCTGACACACTGCAAGCCAAAACCAAAGAAGAGCGCGCTGCGTTGTATCAAAAAGCCGAAGCTCAGTTGGATAAAGATTCCGTTATTGCTCCCGTTTTCTACTATGTGAATGCCCGGCTGGTGAAGCCTTATGTCGGCGGTTATACCGAGACCGACCCACTTGATAACGTGTACGACAAAAACCTGTACATCATCAAGCATTGATACGGTAAGGGCCGGTGGCGCACGTCGCCGGTCCATTTTCAGACGATAAGCCGTTATCAGGCTGGAGCAGGGCTATGCTTAAATTTATTTTTCGTCGCCTATTAGAGGCGATCCCGACGCTATTTATCCTTATCACCATCTCCTTCTTTATGATGCGCTTGGCACCCGGTAGCCCATTTACCGGCGAGCGCGCATTACCGCCAGAAGTCCTGGCCAATATCGAAGCCAAATACCATTTGAACGATCCGATCTGGAAACAGTACGGGCATTATTTAGTGCAGTTATCGAAAGGCGATTTTGGCCCATCGTTTAAATACAAAGACTATTCGGTTAACGATTTAGTAGCGGCCTCTTTCCCGGTTTCGGCCAAGCTCGGTTTGGCCGCCTTTGTGCTGGCGGTGGTGCTGGGTGTCAGCGCCGGGGTGATCGCAGCATTGAGGCAGAACACCAAGTGGGACTACATGGTAATGGGGTTTGCCATGACCGGCGTGGTGATCCCAAGCTTTGTGGTTGCACCCTTGCTGGTGCTGATTTTTGCCATCACCTTGAAATGGTTGCCCGGCGGCGGCTGGAACGGCGGGGCGCCGAAGTTCATGATTTTGCCGATGGTGGCGTTATCGCTGGCCTACATCGCCAGCATCGCGCGTATTATGCGCGGCTCGATGATTGAAGTGCTGCATTCCAACTTTATCCGCACCGCACGTGCCAAGGGCCTGCCGATGCGCCGGATTATCTTCCGCCATGCGTTGAAGCCCGCGCTGCTGCCGGTGCTGTCTTATATGGGGCCTGCGTTTGTCGGCATCATTACCGGTTCGATGGTGATTGAAACCATCTATGGCCTGCCGGGGATTGGCCAACTGTTCGTTAATGGTGCGCTGAACCGTGACTATTCGCTGGTACTGAGCCTGACCATTCTGGTGGGTGCTTTGACCATTCTGTTTAACGCGATCGTCGATGTGCTGTATGCGGTGATCGATCCGAAAATCCGTTATTAATCTGGAGCACGCACTATGTTGACGAAAAAGAACAGCGAAGCTCTGGAAAACTTCAGCGAAAAGCTGGAAGTTGAAGGGCGCAGCCTGTGGCAGGACGCGCGTCGGCGCTTTATACATAACCGTGCGGCGGTGACCAGCCTGTTTGTGCTGGTGCTAGTTACCCTGTTTGTGATTTTTGCACCCTGGTTGTCGCAATTTGCCTATGACGATACCGACTGGGCAATGATGTCGGCAGCACCCAGCATGGAATCCGCACACTACTTTGGTACTGATTCCTCTGGGCGCGATCTGCTGGTACGCGTGGCGATTGGCGGGCGGATTTCGCTGATGGTCGGTGTTGCTGCCGCGCTGGTGGCGGTGATCGTCGGCACGCTGTATGGCGCGACCTCCGGCTATCTGGGCGGTAAAATCGACTCGGTGATGATGCGTTTGTTGGAAATCCTCAACTCCTTCCCGTTTATGTTCTTTGTGATCCTGTTGGTGACTTTCTTTGGGCAAAACATCCTGCTGATTTTTGTGGCGATCGGCATGGTGTCTTGGCTGGACATGGCGCGTATCGTGCGCGGTCAGACCCTGAGCCTGAAGCGTAAAGAGTTTATCGAAGCGGCGCTGGTCTGTGGCGTTTCGACGCGCAATATCGTGTTGCGCCATATTGTGCCAAACGTTTTGGGGGTAGTGGTGGTTTATGCCTCGCTGCTGGTGCCAAGCATGATCCTGTTCGAATCCTTCCTCAGCTTCCTGGGGTTAGGGACGCAGGAACCGCTAAGCAGTTGGGGCGCATTGCTCAGCGATGGGGCCAACTCGATGGAAGTTTCACCGTGGTTGCTGCTGTTCCCGGCCAGTTTCCTGGTTGTCACTCTGTTTTGTTTCAACTTTATCGGCGATGGCCTGCGTGATGCCCTCGACCCGAAAGATCGTTAAGGAGTGCCACCATGAACATTAATGAAAATTCGTTGCTGCTGGACGTCAAAGATCTGCGCGTGACCTTCAGTACGCCGGACGGTGACGTCACGGCGGTGAACGATCTTAACTTCGATCTGCGTGCAGGCGAAACGCTGGGTATCGTGGGTGAATCTGGTTCCGGCAAATCACAAACGGCTTTTGCGCTGATGGGCCTGCTGGCGAGCAATGGCCGCATTGGTGGTTCGGCGAAGTTTAATGGCCGTGAAATTCTCAATCTGCCGGAAAGCCAGCTCAACAAGCTGCGGGCAGAAGAGATTTCGATGATCTTCCAAGACCCGATGACGTCGCTTAACCCTTATATGCGCGTCGGCGAGCAACTGATGGAAGTGCTGATGCTGCATAAAAGCATGAGCAAAAGCGAAGCGTTTGAAGAGTCGGTACAGATGCTGGATGCGGTAAAAATGCCAGAGGCGCGTAAGCGTATGCGCATGTATCCGCATGAGTTTTCCGGCGGCATGCGCCAACGGGTGATGATCGCTATGGCGCTGTTGTGTCGGCCTAAACTGTTGATCGCCGATGAGCCGACTACGGCGTTGGACGTGACGGTGCAGGCGCAGATCATGACGTTGCTGAACGAACTGAAGCGCGAATTCAATACGGCTATCATCATGATCACCCACGATCTCGGCGTGGTGGCAGGGATCTGCAACAAAGTGCTGGTGATGTATGCCGGCCGCACTATGGAATACGGTAGCGCGCGTGATGTGTTTTACCACCCGAGCCATCCTTATTCCATTGGGCTGTTGAATGCAGTGCCTCGCCTGGATGCAGAAGGTGGAGCGCTGATGACCATTCCAGGGAATCCGCCAAACCTGCTGCGCTTACCACAAGGTTGCCCGTTCCAGCCGCGTTGCCCATATGCCATGGAACAGTGCACGAGTGCTCCGCCGTTGGAGCAGTTTGGTGAAGGGCGCCTGCGCGCCTGCTTCAAGCCGGTGGAGGCATTGGTATGACAGCAACCGATAAAAAAGTGCTGCTCGAAGTGGCGGATCTGAAAGTTCATTTCGACATTCACGATGACAAACAGTGGTTCTGGCAGGCCCCTAAAACCCTGAAAGCGGTAGACGGTGTGACCTTAAGGCTGTTCGAAGGCGAAACCTTGGGCGTAGTTGGGGAGTCCGGCTGTGGTAAATCCACCTTTGCTCGCGCAATTATCGGCCTGGTGAAAGCCACCAGCGGTCGGGTTGCCTGGCTGGGCAAAGATCTGCTGGGAATGAGTGATGCGGATTGGCGCAATACGCGCAGCGATATTCAAATGATTTTCCAGGATCCGCTGGCTTCGCTTAACCCGCGCATGACCATTGGCGAAATCATTGCTGAACCGCTGCGTACCTATCATCCGAAAATGTCGCGCCAGGAAGTGAAGGACAAAGTGAAAGTGATGATGATGAAGGTTGGCTTGTTGCCGAACCTGATCAACCGCTATCCGCATGAGTTCTCCGGGGGCCAGTGCCAGCGTATCGGCATTGCCCGCGCGCTGATCCTGGAACCCAAACTGGTGATCTGTGATGAGCCGGTTTCGGCACTGGATGTTTCGATTCAGGCGCAGGTGGTGAACTTGTTACAACAATTGCAGCGTGAGATGGGGCTGTCGCTGATCTTTATCGCTCACGACCTGGCGGTGGTGAAGCACATTTCCGATCGCGTTTTGGTGATGTATCTGGGTCATGCGGTGGAGTTGGGAACCTATGATGAGGTGTATCACAACCCGCAGCATCCTTATACCAAGGCGCTGATGTCGGCGGTGCCGATCCCGGATCCGGATAAAGAGCGGGATAAGAAAATCCAACTGCTGGAAGGGGAACTGCCGTCACCGATCAACCCGCCGTCTGGCTGCGTGTTCCGCACGCGCTGCCCAATTGCCGGGCCAGAGTGCGCCAAGACGCGCCCGCTGCTGGAAGGGAGTTTCCGCCATGCGGTATCCTGCCTGAAGGTTGATCCACTGTGATTAACTAGCCACCAATAAAAAACCTGCCAGTTGGCTAATGTCGGTCAGTTAAACGCAAAACTGCATAATAGTGTGCAATTGCTAAAGGAGTCGCCCCCTCTCCCTGTGGGAGAGGGCCGGGGTGAGGGGCTTGTAGTGCGGTGTTCATCCCCTCACCCTAACCCTCTCCCTTGGGGAAGGGAACTGGTTAGCCTTAACTGACAAGCATTTGCCGATTGGCAGGTTTTTTATCTCTACAACGTTCTTATTCTTTCCACAATATATGGCACAGCTTGTGGTCTTTCTCGCGGCAAATCAGCACGCGGGCAAAAACGTCGTTGATCGGTTCGCCGTCACTGTCTGCCAAGCCAATCACCACTTCGGCAAAGAAATCCGGGTTTAAATCGTATTCGACGTGCTCTTGCCAATCTTCTGCCGGATCGTACAATTCCGCGCCGCCGCGCTCTTCAAACTGCAGATTGAACAGCAGAATATCTGCCGGATCCAGATTGTCGCCAGCCAGTTCCAGGAAGATATCGTAAGCCTGCTCCAGCGTTTCGTCTTCGGTAAGGCGATTATTCAAATCCATAAAAAAATCCCGATAACTCATGAGTTGGCAGTATTAAACCATGCCCGTAGCGGCTTTTACAGCAACGGACTGAAAAAGTAGAACAAACGCTCAACGATACGATGCCAGAACGGGCGTTTCAGCCACTGTTGGCCATCCAGCAACTGCGAACGGGCGATATAATCATCTTGCACGCAGGCCAGATCGCTGCCGAAACCGGCGTCGTCGATCACCAGCGTGATTTCAAAATTCAGCCACAGGCTACGCATATCCAGATTGACCGTGCCCACTAGGCTGAGCTGGCCGTCAACCAGCACGCTCTTGGTATGCAGCAATCCGCCTTTAAACTGGTAAATTTTCACCCCGGCTTCCAGCAATTCAGAGAAGAAAGCACGGCTGGCCCAGCGCACCATCATCGAGTCATTGTCGTGTGGGACGATGATGCTGACCTCAACGCCGCGAAGTGCCGCGGTACAGATGGCATGCAGCAGATCGTCACTGGGTACGAAATAGGGGGTGGTCATGATCAACTGTTCACGTGCGGAATAGACCGCCGTGAGCAGCGCCTGGTGGATCATGTCTTCAGGGAAACCCGGGCCGGAAGCGATAACCTGAATGGTATGGCCGCTTTCCTGTTCGAACGGCATGATATTGACGTCGGGCGGTGGCGGCAGAATGCGTTTACCGGTTTCAATCTCCCAGTCACAGGCATAAACAATACCCATAGTGGTGGCCACCGGGCCTTCCGTGCGGGCCATTAGATCGATCCACTGGCCAACCCCCGCGTCTTGCTTGAAGAAGCGCGGATCAACCATGTTCATGCTGCCGGTATAAGCGATGTAATTATCGATCAGCACGATCTTACGGTGCTGACGCAAATCCATACGGCGCAGGAATACGCGGAACAGATTAACCTTGAGCGCTTCAACCACTTCAATCCCGGCGTTGCGCATCATGCCGGGGTAGGGGCTGCGGAAGAACTGCACGCTGCCAGCGGAGTCCAGCATCAGGCGGCAATGCACCCCACGGCGTGCGGCGGCCATCAAGGATTCCGCAACTTGATCCACCAGACCGCCCGGTTGCCAGATGTAAAAAACCATCTCAATATTGTGCCGTGCCAGTTCGATATCACGAATCAGCGCCGTCAGCGTGCTATCGGTGGTGGTGAGCAACTGCAACTGATTGCCTTTGACACCGTCGATACCTTGCCGGTGATGGCAAAGCTGGAACAGCGGGCGAGCAACTTCGCTGTATTCAGTAGCAAAAATCCGGCGGCTTTCTTTCAGTTCATTCAGCCAACGGGCGGTTGAGGGCCACATGGCTTTGGCGCGTTCGGCCCGGCGTTTGCCCAGATGCAATTCGCCGAAAGACAGATAAGCGACGATCCCCACCAACGGCAGAATATAGATCACCAGCAGCCAGGCCATGGCGGAAGGAACCGTGCGTCGTTTCATAAGAATACGCAATGTGACCCCGGCAATAAGCAGCCAGTAGCCGAACACCAAAAGCCAACTGATTACATTATAAAATGTTGTCATAAAGACGAAAAATCCTGTTCGCAAACCACCAATAGTGAGTGTACGCACAGAACGGTAAAGGCGAAACCTTTTCCCTGCACTTAAGTTACATAAAAATGATTGACTAAAGGCACTTGCCGAAAATAAAAAACGGCAGCCCAACTGGCGAAAAAGCGGGTAATACGTGACTTGGATCGCTGGCTGAAGAGGCTATAATGCGCGCGGTTGGCATTGGATGGGTGGCATAACGATGAAACGCAGTAGAAACGAAGTGGGTCGCTGGCGGATGCTCCGGCTGCGCCAGCGCCGCAGGCACCATTGGCTGGAGCGTCAGTCATGCAGTAACCGGCATATTATTCGCGTACGCCGCCGGTTGGACGATCAGCATCGTCGCGCATTGTTGTTCGTCGTGGCTTACGAGTGGTAAAACAAAACAGTCCCGTTTTGGGACTGTTTTGCTCTCTATAGGGATTATTTACCCAGGTAGGCGTTCAGCATCCACACCTGTTTTTCCTGCTGTTTGATGTAATCGCTCATCAGTGAAGAGGTGCCTTCATCGCCAGCGTCAGCGGCCAGCGTTAGTAGCTCACGCTGTTGTTGCAGCAGAACGGCGTAACCGTTCAGTAAACCGCGCAGCGTGCCTTTATCGTCGGTCACGTTGGTATCTTCTTTGATATCTGCGGTTTTCAGGTAGTCACTGAAAGCGTGACGTGGTTGTGAGCCCAGAGTCAGAATACGCTCTGCCAGTTCATCGACCTTGAGCAGCAGATCGTTGTAAGTCTCTTCAAATTTAACGTGCAGTTCAAAGAAGTGCGGGCCGGAAATATTCCAGTGGTAACCGCGCACGTTCATATATAACACCTGATAGTTCGCCAGTAATGCATTCAGAGCGTCAGAGAGTTTTGCTGATTGTTTGGTATCCAGGCCAATATGAGTTTTCGCTGCTTTCTTTGCCGTTGCCATAATAATCTTCTCCTGATGGTTTGTTCCAATAATCTATACCGATACAGTAACTGGATTTATCTCAAGGTTAAAGACGATAACAAGTATCAATATAATCGTTTAAACCGATAGTGATAAAAGAGTAGAGCGTTTACCGACGCAGGGCGAATTTTAATACCCCGACGCTCAGGCTCACCAGTATGGAGGCAGCAATCAACACGGCAATAAATGCCTGATCGAAGGCGGCGCGCGCCAGTTTGATCAGTTCTGCCGCCCTGTCAGCGCCCATATTACCGGCTAACCGCAATGCTTCATCAATGCTGTCATAGGCCAGATCGCCAACTGGCAGGCTATCTGGCAATGCCAGGCTGTGACTGTAGACCGCGGTCATCAAGCCGCCCAGCAGAGTGATACCCAATACGCCACCTAGCTCCCAGGAAACGTCTTCAATAGAAGCCACCATACCGGCTTTCTCTTCGGGGGCATTGAGCATGATGGCGGTAGAGGCGGCGGTGATGGCACCGCCAAGACCAAATCCGATCACAAACAGACAAATAAGCTGCGTCACTATGTTGCCTTGATACCCCAGAACGACGCCAATAATCCCCAGCGCGGTGAGAACGAAGCCACCGATTAGCATACTGCGCTCGCCATAGCGCGGCATCAATATCCCGGCTAATGGGCCAGCCAGCGCAGAAGCCACTGGAATAGGGAGAATAAACAGCGCCGCCAGTAAGGGGGACATCCCCAGTACCAGTTGCAAACGCTGGCTTAAGACCAGTTCAACCCCCACCAGTGCGATCATCGACATGATCGCCACACCGACACCGCTGGCAAACATGCGGTTGCGAAACAGCGAGAAATCAATCATCGGATGCAGTGCTTGCCGCTGGCGGCGGACGAATAGCGTAAGAAACAGGGTGCCGAGCGTGGCTGCAATCGCAAAGTCGCGTAATGAAAGGCTGGGTTTACTCAGCTCTTTCAACGCATAGATAGCCGCAACCAGGCCGAGCATGATCTGTATTGAACCTATCACGTCACAGGGGCGCTTATTGTCACCGCCACATTGCGGTATCCAATACCACGCCAGGGGCAATACCAGCATGACTACCGGAACGTTGATCAGAAATACCGCTCCCCACCAGAAATAGGCCAGTAAGGCTCCACCGACGACGGGCCCAAGCGCTGCGGCACCGGAGGCAACTGCCGCCCAGATGCCTATGGCTAACGAACGCTCGCGTTCATCGGTAAACACGTGGCGCACGATGGATAAGGTGGCGGGCATCATCATGGCAGCCCCGACCGCCAGAAACGCGCGCGCAGCAATCAGCCACTGGGCGCTGGGGGAGAAGGCGGCACATAGCGAAGCCAGAGCAAAGACCGGTAACCCGGCGATAAACATTTTCTTGTGGCCGATGCGATCGCTGAGCATGCCCGCACCGGGCAACAACCCGGCGACCACCAGTGGGTAGGCATTCACAATCCACAGTTTTTGTGAGGCGGTGGCATCCAGCGCCTGTGTCAGGCGTGGCAAGGCGGTGTAAAGTACCGTCATATCGGTAATGATTAAAAATAATGCGCTGGAGATCATAGCCAGGATCAACCAGCGGTTTTGGGCGTGCATAATCGTATCCTAAAAAACCGATAGCGCGGCTGCGCCATCTTGCGGTAACCACCCGGTTTCTGCGGTGGTATACTGAGTATAATATAAATCCATACGGTCGTATTGAAAAGGGGTTTTCTTAATGGGGCGTCAACGAAGCATCGATCGTGACAAAGTGCTGGACGCGGCAGAAGAGATCGTGGCTACCCAAGGTGCCGCTGGGTTAACCATTGATTCAGTGGCTAAAGCCATGGGGATTTCCAAAGGTGGAGTGCAGTACTGCTTCGGGAATAAAGATGCCTTGATTGATGCCATGTTCGAACGCTGGGGCAAAGCCTATGACCAGGTTTTTGACAGCATTGCGGGCAGCGATCCGGCACCGGTTACCATCGTTCAGGCGCATATGCAGGCCACTCGCAGTTCCGATCAGGCATCGAGCGCCAAAGCGGCGGGGCTAATGGCCACGTTAATCCAAACGCCAGAACATCTGGACAGCACGCGTGAATGGTATCGCGGCCGTATCGCAGGGTTGGATCTGAACACTGAGCAGGGCAAAAAAGCCCGGCTGGCATTTTTAGCCACCGAGGGGGCTTTTATGCTGCGGTTCTTTGGTTTTATGGATATCGAGCAGGCAGAGTGGGACGATATGTTTGCCGATATGCAAAAATGGGTTCTCAATGAAATGGTTCAACAAGATTAGCCTATCGCAGCGATAGGTGGCGGCCACATCATTCGGGGAGTATGTTTAGCGAATAACTATTTACTAAACAAGAATTCCCTCGAAGAACCCACTTAGCCAGCCACCTCCGTGCTGGCTTTTTTTTGCTTAAAATACTTGCTTAAAAGGCTTTACCGTGACATCCGCATACACGCCAGCGGCGACGTAGGGGTCTTGTTCTGCCCAGGATTTTGCCGCTTCCAGAGACGCGAATTCTGCGATCACGGTGGAGCCGGTAAAACCAGCGCTGCCGGGATCGTTGCTATCGATCGCCGGGTTAGGGCCAGCGACCACCAGCCGGCCTTCATCACGCAGCGCCTGCAGACGCGCCAGATGTGCCGGACGAGCTTCCAGGCGTTTTTCCAGTGAGCCGGGTACGTCTTGTGCGTAGATCAGATAAAGCATATTTCACCTTTAAAATCATTGCTATAGAACGGTGAGGTAAAATTAGCGTAAAACCGCTGACAAGGGAACGCCAATCCGCACAATTTTGCGCAGATAGGAAGAAAAGGTTAAGAATGAGTGTGAAAAACGCAGGATAAAGGTGAGGCAGAGGTTAATATCCCTATGAGTATGCTGGTTTTAGTGGTGATTAAAGCGATAGTTGGTTTTTCGTTATTGAATATGATAACCATTTGCATTTAAACTTGGCGGACCAGAGGAAAAAGAATCATTATGCCGCTAAAAAAGATGTTCCTTATTCGCCGTTTTTCCGTGCCAATTGTTCTCTCCGTTGGCTTGCACAGTGCCTTGGTGGCCGCCTTGCTTTATGCTTCGGTAAAAGAAGTAATGCAGTTGCCAAAGCAGGAAGATGCCCCAATCAGCGTCATGATGGTCAATATGGCCGCGTTGACGGGGCCACCGCCGCCTGCTGCTGCGGAACCTGAGCTACAGGTCGAACCAGAACCAGAGCCGATCCCTGAACCACTGCCGGTGCCGGTAGCGATCCCGAAACCTGAGCCTGAAAAACCTAAGCCCAAACCCAAACCGAAGGTTGAAAAACCGGTGAAGCGTGAAGTGAAGAAAGCTGAACCGCGTGAGCCTTCTCCTTTTGAGAGTGATTCACAGGCTAAACCGATCGATAACGCACCGATCAAACAGGCACCTGCCGCGCCAGCGCCGGGTAACTCGCGCGAGTTGGGGCCAAAAGCGCTGAGCCTGTCTAAGCCGATGTATCCGCCACGGGCCTTGGCGTTGCAAATTGAGGGTAAGGTGAAAGTGCAGTTTGACGTCGACAGCGACGGGCGCGTGACGAATCTCCGTATCCTGTCGGCAGAGCCGCGCAACATGTTTGAACGGGAAGTGAAGCAGGCGATGCGTAAATGGCGTTATGAACCTAAAACGGCACAAAATCTGACAAAAACCATTATCTTCAGAGTGGACGGGTCAACCGATTTGAATTGATTGCCGCCGATAATAAAAAAGGGCTGCCTTATTTATCTGGCAGCCCTTTTAAACGTTTCTGGTGCGCTTATTCTTCTTCGGCGTCAACGCGGAAGTTCTTTTTACCATCCGGCAGGGCGCGAGGGCTGCCAGCCGCATCAACCGCGACATAGGTGAATACCGCTTCAGTGGCACGATAGCGCTGGCCGATCGGGGCAGAGGATACTTTCTTCACCCACACCTCAATGTTAACGGTAATCGAACTGCGGCCGGTACGGATGCAACGGGCATAGCAGCAGACCACATCGCCAACTGCCACCGGTTTCAGGAAGGTTATCCCGTCGACGCGCACGGTCACCACGCGCCCTTCAGCAATCTCTTTTGCCTGGATTGCACCGCCAATATCCATTTGCGACATCAGCCAGCCACCAAAAATATCGCCGTTGGCGTTGGTATCCGCTGGCATCGCCAGCGTACGCAGCACCAGCTCTCCGCTGGGTAAAGGTTGTTGTGTCATCACTGTCTGCTTATCAAAAAGGAATCAAATTAATACTGCCCATGGTAAATACCACGGGCATTAACACCGGCTATTTTTTTTGTTCTGCTGGCATATGCCGATAAATATAGACACCACTCAACAGGGTAAAGACCAGCGTCAGCGCGGTCAGGCCAAAGACTTTGAAGTTAACCCAAACATCTTGTGGCAACCAGAATGCCACGTAGATATTGGCCAGCCCACAAGCCAGGAAGAACACCGCCCAAGCAAGGTTGAGATTGCCCCATACCTTGTCCGGCAGCGTCAGTTCTTTACCCAGCATGCGCTGGATCAGCGGTTTTTTCAGGATCAGTTGGCTAACTAATAGCGCCAGTGCGAACAGGGTGTAGATCACGGTGACTTTCCACTTGATAAATAAATCGTTGTGGAATACCAGCGTCAAGGTACCAAATACCGCCACCATCACGAAGGTGATCAGCGTCATCTTCTCGACCTTGCGATATTTGATCCAGGTAAAGACTAAGGCCAAGGCGGTTGCAGCGATCAACGCGCCGGAAGCAACGTAAATATCGTAGAGCTTATAAAAAGCAAAAAAGACAATAAGTGGCAGGAAATCAAGAAACTGCTTCATAAATCAATCCATCAAAGGTTCATCGGCCGACTATACCGGATTTGGCGGGATCTGTGTACTGCGGGAAAGTGCTGATTATCGGCGTTTGGCCACCGGATTTCCGCTGGTTAGGCAGGAATTTGCATAACCTTACGATTCTCATCGTGGATTAATGGCGTATGCGGCTCGTACAATCGCCCAGTAAACGCAATAATAGACCGATAATTTACTATGGAAAATAGCTATGCAGTGGAAATCTCTCCAGGCGTTGACGCCTGGTTTGACACATTTGTTAGGGTATGAACGCAGTTGGTTGAAATCGGATATTCGTGCCGGATTATCGGTAGCGGCAGTGGCGCTGCCGGTGGCCATCGCTTATGCCGAACTGGCGGGTGTCAGCCCGGTGGTGGGGCTTTACTCCTGTATTTTACCGATGATTGCCTATGCGATTTTCGGTTCGTCGCGCCAATTGATTGTCGGCCCGGATGCGGCCACCTGTGCGGTAATTGCCGCCGTGGTGACGCCGCTTGCCGCCGGGAATCTGGAGTTGCACTGGCAGCTGACTATCATGATGACCGCCATGATGGGGGCATGGTGCCTGCTTGCCAGCCGTTTCCGGCTGGGGGCGCTGGCCGACTTGTTATCACGGCCGATTCTCAATGGGCTGCTGAACGGCGTGGCGGTGACCATAATTGTCGATCAAATCGGTAAGGTGACGGGATTTGGCACGCCCCCTGCGCAACTGATCGAACGTATTTATGCGTTACCCGGTAACTTATTGCACAGTGACGGGCTGACCATCGGCGTCTCTTTGCTGACGCTATTAATGTTATTTAGCGTTAAAAAGCTGCGGCCGAACTGGCCTGCGCCGCTGTTTGCCATCGTATTAGCGACCTTCGTCACTTGGGCCGGCAATCTGCAACAGCACGGTATTATCACCGTCGGCGGCTTCAGCGGTATGTTGCCGATCGTCCAGTGGCCCGATTTTCAGCCAGGATTGCTGCGTGACATGGTGATCCCGGCATTGAACCTGGCGGTGGTGAGCTTTGTCAGTATGATGCTGACCGCCCGTAGCTTTGCGGCAAAAAATGGTTACGAGGTGAATGCTGATGCGGAGTTCCGCGCGCTGGGCCTGGTAAACATTGTTTCTGCGCTGTCGCAAGGGTTTGCTATCAGCGGTGCCGATTCGCGTACGGCGGTAAATGATGCTAACGGTGGCAAGAGCCAGTTAGTTTCGGTCATTGCCGCAGTGGTGATCGCCATTGTGCTGCTGTTCCTGACCGAGCCGCTGCAGTTTATCCCCGTAGCTGGTTTAGGCGTGGTGCTGATGTATGCCGCCTGGTCGTTGATCGATATCCGGGGGATTTGGATTTTGCGCCGCCGCAACGCGCAGGCGTTTCGTCTGGCGGCATTTACCTTCCTTTGCGTGTTGCTGGTGGGGGTGATCAGCGGTATCGGTCTGGCGGTTTTACTTGGGTTGATGCAATTCTTGCGCACCGTTTTCCGCCCGACCGAGCAACTGTTGGGCGTTAACGACGAAGGCATGATCCACTCGATGGGGAATAACAACGGCGTGAAGGCCGTTTCAGGCGTGATGATGTATCGCTTCAATTCACCGCTGACCTATTTTAACGTGGCTTACTTCAAGCGGCGGATCCTCAACTTGGTGGACGGCACGCCGTTCCAGCCGCGTTGGGTAGTAATTGATGCGGTCGCCAGCTTTACCCACGCAGATATCAGCGTGTTGGCGGCAATTGATGAACTGAAACGCGATCTGTTACAGCGTAACGTAAAGTTGGTGCTGGCAGGGCGGCGTACCGAACTGACGCGCTGGTTCCGTCTCAACCGAGTGGGGCGCGATCAGGATCTTATTCTGGTGCCTGATCTCTATTTGGCTTTAAAGCTGATTCAAAGTAAGGAGCAGGCGGAGCCCACTGCGGCACCGTAAGCAAAAAGGGCACGCCGAAGCGTGCCCTTGACATATCCAACGAATAATCAGTCGCGCAGCAACATATACAGGCGGGACAGATAAATCAGCAGCAGTGCTGAAACCAGATTACTCAGTGCGGTCAAGACCACGCTGGCGACGTTTGGCGTCAGAACAGACAAATGGCTGACCATGAACAGCACCAGCAGTTTGGCAGCCAACCACAGCATCATTGCCGGAACAATCACGCGAGCGTTGGCGAAGGCCAGCTTGCAGCTCAATTTCATTGAAGCAAGCATGCCTTTGTTGTCAGCAAGCGAAATCACCGGTGCCAGCGAGAATGATATCGCCAAGATTACGCCGGGCACGATGAACAGCGTTAAGCCGAGCTGGATCAGCAGGGTGCAGACAAACAGCAGCAACAGCAAACGCGGCAGTTGCGGCGCAGAGATGCCGATAGCGCGCAGTGCACTGGTGCGCGCACCTTGAGAAATCAAGCGGATCAGTGTCAACATTCCACCCACCAGCAATACGTTACCTACCAAGGCAGAAAACGTTGCGGCAGCAGAGACTTTTAACAACACCATTTGTTGCTCTGGTGTCATTTGCTGAATGATTTCCTGAATTCCCATACCGGCGGTCGAGGTAAAATCACTTTCCGTCGCACTCAAAAGTTTCAACTGCTCAACATCAGGGCTGAAAGCCTGATTGAGCAGCACCGAAATGAGCCCGGTCAACAGAGCCAGCAAGAGGATGCTGGCCAATTGATTACGGAAAAAGTTAAAACTGTCACGGTACAACGTGTTGGCCGTGATAGGCATGCAGACTCCTTGGCGTCGAGAACAGAGATAAATCAGTGGGTAATTGTACCCTGTTCCGTGCCGCTGTGGCACCCCGTGAGTTGCACAGCGCCTATTTCTTCGGCGATTAGCCTATTCGGTACCGGTAATAGCAGCGGTGGCAGGTTATAACCTGCACGGGCTTGGTCGGTTAAGGTAGATCGAACAGAAGACAGCCTGACCGATTTCACCTTGCAGTGCTTTACAGCGTGGGGATCGGCTGTTGGTACCCTGCATACAGCGCAGGAAAGGGGGTATGGCTCGGTAACCGATAGAGGAACGGTGCCGCCGCCGTCTTCCGCTTCGGCCCAATAGAATGACACTCGAAAATATCCGCAGCATGCGCCGCAGCTGATACAGGGATTTTGAATTTCGCTCATCTTGATTGCTCACTGATTCCTTGTGGGCACGAACCAAAACCAACATGAATGACGAAACTACTCAGCAACCATTTCTTTAGCAACTGAAATTTAAGTGCGTATCATTTTTGCAACAAGCGGCCTTTTTTGATTTAGATCAATTCTCGATTTATTAGTGGCTTAGATATCCTTGTTTTTGGTATGAATTTAAATTTTTACACATAAGATGTGATCTCGATTGGATCATAAATACCCGTTAATAGGTATATTCGTCGAGACTGTAAACCACACAAATGGAATGGATAATGAAAAAGACAACTCTGGTGGTATTGGCGGCTATGATGGCGCCCATGTTGGCAAGTGCGCATCAGGCAGGTGATTTCTTGTTCCGTGCGGGCACCGCAACCGTGCGTCCAAACGCGGGTTCGGATAATGTTCTTGGTCAGGGATCGTTTGGTGCCAACAATAATACTCAGTTGGGCCTGACCTTCGGTTATATGGTCACGGACAATATTGGTGTTGAACTGTTGGCAGCAACGCCGTTCAGCCACAAAGTGTCCCTGAAAGGCAGCGCTGTAAGCGGCGATATTGCAAGTGTGAAACATCTGCCACCAACGCTGATGGCACAGTACTATTTTGGTGACAAGCAGGACAAACTGCGCCCTTATCTGGGTCTTGGCCTTAACTACACCATGTTCTTTGATGAAAAATTCAACGACTATGGTAAGAGTGCTGGGTTGAGCAATCTGGATCTGAAAAACTCCTGGGGCGTAGCGGGCCAGGCAGGTCTGGATTACAACCTGGATAAGAACTGGATGTTGAACATGTCGGTGTGGTGGATGAATATCGAAACTCAAGTCCGCTTTGACGCTGGTGATCAACATCAAAATATTGATACGCGTCTGGATCCGATCGTATTTATGTTCGGGGCGGGTTACCGTTTTTGATGTAGTTTTGCAGGGGAGGCACCGCCAGGTGCCTCCCATTGTCGTATTTGATTCGTCTATCGTTTTTACAAACCTACTCTGAACGCACCTGTTACCGGGCACAACTGTTGCACCCGGTGAACGAGGGGATCAGGCGAGGGTAGCCGCTTTCATTTCACGAACAAATTTACCCAACTTAACCAGCATCTCTGCGGGTTGTGTCTGGTTTTGTTCGATGATTTTGACAATCGCCGAACCGGAGATCGCCCCGGTAGCGCCAGATTGCAACGCATCCTTCACCTGAGAAGGTTCAGAAATACCAAAGCCCTGCAACGGCGGTGCCGCATGATATTCCCGCAGTTTGTTCACCAGATGATGCAGCGGTAATTGCGCCCGGCTTTCCGTGCCGGTGACCCCAGCGCGTGACAGCAGATAGGTATAACCGCGGCCATGAGAAGAGATCTCACGCAGCAGATCGTCGTCGGCATTTGGCGGGCAGATAAAGATCGGCGCGATGCCGTGGCGCGTTGCCGCCGCGCGGAATGGTGCCGACTCTTCGAACGGCACGTCGGCGATCAGCACTGAGTCCACGCCAACCTCTGCGCAACGCTGATAAAAAACGTCGATGCCTTTGTGAAACACCAGATTGGCATACATCAGCAGGCCGATTGGAATGGTCGGGTGTTTCTGGCGGATTGCCGCCAACATTTCGAAACAGTGGGTTGGCGTTACGCTAGAGGCGAAAGCGCGCAGGGCAGCACCTTGGATGGTAGGGCCATCCGCCAGTGGATCGGAGAACGGGATCCCCAGTTCCAACGCATCGGCACCGTTTTCCACCAGAGTATCGATGATTTGCAGCGACAGCGTTGGGTTAGGATCGCCCAGGGTGACAAACGGCACGAACGCGCCTTCTCTGTTGCCTTCCAGGCGTTTAAACAGCTGCTGGTAACGTTCCATCAGATTTCTCCCCGAGCTTTCAGAATATCGTGAACGGTAAATATGTCTTTGTCGCCGCGGCCGGACAGGTTAACCACCAGAATTTGTTCTTTCTCTGGCGTTTCACGAATCATTTTCAGCGCATAGGCCAAAGCGTGGGAAGACTCCAACGCCGGGATAATGCCTTCGTGGCGCGACAACTCTTTGAAGGCATCCAGCGCCTCATCATCGGTAATCGACACATATTCCGCGCGGCCGATACTGTTCAGATACGCGTGCTGTGGCCCGACGGAAGGGAAGTCCAACCCTGCAGAAATCGAGTAAGACTCTTCGATCTGCCCTTCAGAGGTTTGCATCATCGGGGATTTCATACCGAAGTAGATGCCGACATGGCCGTGTTTCAGCGGCGCGCCGTGTTGACCGGTTTCGATCCCCAGACCAGCGGGTTCAACGCCGATCAGGCCAACGCTGGCGTCGTCGATAAAGTCGGCAAACATGCCGATGGCGTTGGAACCGCCGCCAATACAGGCCAGTACCGCATCTGGCAGGCGGCCTTCGCGCTCCAGCATCTGAGCTTTGGTTTCTTCGCCGATCATGCGCTGGAACTCACGCACGATGGTCGGATAAGGGTGTGGGCCTGCGGCGGTACCGAGCATGTAGTGGGCTTTATCATAACTGCCAGACCAGTCGCGCAGCGCTTCGTTGCAGGCATCTTTCAGCGTGGAAGAACCGCTGTGCACCGGGATCACTTCTGCCCCCATCAGGCGCATACGGAACACGTTCGGAGATTGGCGTTCAATGTCTTTGGCACCCATATAGATGCGGCACTTCAGCCCGAGCAGTGCACAGGCCAGCGCGGAAGCTACGCCGTGTTGGCCAGCGCCGGTTTCCGCAATGATCTCGGTTTTACCCATACGCTTGGCAAGCAGCGCCTGGCCCAGCACCTGGTTGGTTTTGTGCGCACCGCCGTGCAGCAGATCTTCACGTTTCAGATAGAGTTTGGTTTTGGTGCCTGCGGTGAGGTTTTTGCACAGTGTCAGTGCTGTT
The DNA here is from genome assembly GCA_049288585.1 of Chania sp. Classification (GTDB taxonomy): domain Bacteria; phylum Pseudomonadota; class Gammaproteobacteria; order Enterobacterales; family Enterobacteriaceae; genus Chania. The sequence continues at coordinate 1,379 of JBAQHZ010000439.1, read as the reverse complement.
GGGCGGCCGGCATAGTTTTTCAGCAGATCGATAAACTCTGCCTGAAACTCAGGATCGCGCTGTGCGCTGACAAAGGCTTCTTCAAGTTGTTTCAGGGCCGGCATCAGAATTTGTGGCACATACTGACCACCAAATTCGCCGAAGTAGGGGTTAAGCAGCGTCATGATGTTTCCCGTTGTTATCCGTTAAATTTATATTCGCAATCAGTAAGCGCGCAGAGCCTGGAATACTGCCGCCAAACGCGTGGCATCTTTGATGCCGGGCTGGCTCTCTACGCCGGAGTTAAAGTCGAGGCCCGCGCAGCCGAGCTGGGCGGCGGCGGCGCAGTTGTCAGCGCTCAAACCACCGGCCAGCATCACATTGCTCAGCGTTTCCCCTTGCAGTAGCGCCCAATCGAAGCGCACCCCGGTACCACCGGCACCGTTATCCAGCAGGTAACGATCGACATGCTGCAGATCGCGGGCTGGCAGGCGGTCTTTCACGCTTAACGCTTTCCAGATCTGGCAGGACGCGGGCAGCTTGCCACGCAGGGCGCTGATGTAAGCCTGGTCTTCTGCACCGTGCAGTTGTACGGCATGCAGGCCGAGCTGCTCGGCAGTTTGCACCAGGGTATCGAACGGCGCATCGCAGAACACGCCGACGTATTTCAGTGGTGCACCGGCAATCACTTCGCGGCCACGGGCAATATCGATGCAGCGCGGTGAGCGGCCAACGAAGATCAGTCCACCGTAATTGGCACCGGCCTGATAGGCGGCAGCGGCATCCTGTGGCCGGGTCAAGCCACAGACTTTATTATCACCGAGGATCACCCGGCGTACCGCGCTGCGCAGATCGCTTTCTGACATCAGCGCACTGCCGATCAGGAAGCCATTGGCAAAGTGGCTGAGCTCGCGGATCTGGCCGTAGTTGTTGATCCCTGATTCGCTGATCACCGTGACACCCTGCGGCACTTGTGGTGCCAAAACGCGGGTGCGATTGAGATCGATAGAGAGATCGCGCAGATCGCGGTTGTTGATGCCGATCACTTGGGCTTCAAGCTGTACCGCGCGTTGCAATTCTTCTTCGCTGATCACCTCAGTCAGCACGCCCATATTCAGGCTATGGGCCACAGTGGCCAACTGACGATACTGTTCATCATTCAAGACCGACAGCATCAGCAAAATGGCATCGGCCTGATAATAACGCGCCAGATAGATCTGGTACGGGTCGATAATGAAATCTTTGCACAATACTGGCTGAGTGACGGTTTTGCTCACCAGCGGCAGAAAGTCGTAGCTGCCCTGGAAGTATTTTTCATCGGTGAGCACGGAGATCGCCGAGGCAAAATCCTTGTAGACCGAAGCAATTTCCACCGGATCAAAATTCTCGCGGATCAATCC
>JBAQHZ010000438.1:0-7086 GCA_049288585.1 Chania sp. | reverse complement strand
ACTTCTGGCATTAATGGCAGCATTTCAAGGTAACGTGCTGGCGGCTGATGAACACGGCGAAGGGATCACCAAAGAAACCCTACTGAAGACTGAAAACTCATGGGAAGGCACCACCTACCGGCACTACCCGGCAGGGGCACCGGAAATCACCATGCTCAAGGTTACGGTAGAGCCGAACAAAGTGCTGGCCTGGCATACTCATCCTTGCATCAGTGCGGTGTATATGACCGGCGGCAGTGTTTCTCTGACGGTGAAAGCCACCGGAGTGAAAAAAACGTTCAAACAGGGTGACTCATTTACCGATACGGTAGATATTGTTCATCAGGGTGTTTCTGGTGATAAAGGCGCAGAGATGCTGGTATTCTTTGCTTGTGCAGATAATAAGCCATTGACGGTGAAAGCCGCCGAGTAATATACCCCTCATACTTCAAGCTGCAGGTGTGTTGACTACGCTCGTTCACCCCAGTCACATAGTGGCCTATGCTCCTGGGGATTATGAGCCTCATTAATGAGGCTCACCCTACGGGCCAACGCAAGCGCTGTTCAAATCGGTCTACGACCCATTTGTCACGAGCTTGTCGCGTTACTCGGCCCAAGTTTGGGCCTCGCCCCTGTGGGGCCAGCACAAGTGCTGTTCAAACACCCGTTGCGTTTTTGTCCTGCAACTCGAATTATTTAGGGTATAAATTATTTCGCGGCCCGATTGGGCCGCATTCCGGGGAAATCATGGTTGCGTTATGGATGGTCGTTGCCAGTGCGTTTTTCGCATTGATGGGGGCCTGTATCAAACTGGCTTCAGCGAAGGTCGGTTTTTTTGACATCATTTTCTATCGCTCATTTATCAACGTGGCGATAGTGGCAGCGCTGATTCAAATCAAGAATATCGGTTTCCGTACCCAGCATCTTGGGCTGCACATGAAACGCGCCGCCATCGGCAATGCCGCCATGTACTGTGGTTTCTACTCGCTGATTCATTTGCCTATCGCCACGGCGGCCACCCTCGGTTACACCAATCCTATCTTCCAGTCAGTGATCGCTTTTGTGACCACCAAAGGTCAACTGACCGGTAAACTGCTGTTCTCCGTATTGCTGGGTTTTGTCGGCATCCTGATTCTGTTGCGCCCGGATGTGCCGCACGGTGAGTTTGCGGCGACGTTAATCGGTTTGTTTTCCGGGTTATTAACCGCGCTGGCCTATTTTAACGTCGGTAAACTGGTACGCACCGGTGAACCGGAGCTGCGCGTGGTGTTCTATTTCTCCCTGGTGGGAACGCTGGTGGGCGTTGTGATGGCATTGATCGTCGGGTTCTCGGCACTGGATGCCGCCACGTTGCTGTGCGTCTGTGCCATCGGTATCTTCGGCAGCCTGGGGCAAATCACCATGACCCGCGCCTATGGCAGCGGTAACGCGGTGATTGTCAGCATACTTTCTTACAGCACCATTATTTTCTCCACGCTGCTCGGCTACCTGATGTTTGCAGAAGCACTCTCTCCGATTGCCGCTGTTGGCATGGCATTGATCATTCTCTCTGGGGCGCTGGCCATGCTGCGGCGTGCGCCAGCAAAAGCCGCCGCCAAAACCGCATCGGTGTAATTTTGCATCCAAATGCATGCATTAATGAGTCGCTGTGATGCGTTATTGGCTATTTTGGCGGTTAGATCCGAACGGTATGATGAGCGCGTTTTCTGATAGGGGCTACTTTCGGAAAGCGCGGTTTATCGCAGGCGTAGGCTTGATCGTTTCGGGAGAGGATAATGTCAGACGGTGTGGCTGTTGATGGATCAACTAGAACGGACTCGAGTTCTTCGCGTTTTGCTATTCTGCTGTTTCTAGCGCTGGCATTGATGTCTGCGCTGCTGAACAGCAGTGCACCAACGCCGCTTTATCCCCTTTATCAGCATGAACTGGCTTTAACCTCGGTAAGCATGACAGTTATTTACGGTGCTTATGCCGCGGGTGTGCTGATTTCTCTGTTCGGCGTGGGTAACCTGGCCGGAAAAGTGAAAGATCTGCGCAGCATGATTGTCCCGGCATTACTGGTGGTGCTGGTTGGAGCACTGTTGTTTGCGCTGGCGGATTCATTTCTCATGCTGTTTATCGCACGCTTGCTGGCTGGGATTGGCACTGGGGCATTGACCGGTGCGGCCAATATTGCACTGGTGCGTTTTGGCCCGAAGGACGGGGGCAAAAACGCCGCGCTGATCGCCACGCTGTCGTTTACCACCGGGCTGGCACTGGGGCCGATCTTCAGCGGTGTCGCATTGCAGACCGGGTTCTATACCACGTCGCTGCCGTTTGTCATCATTATGGCCGTTGCGGCCACGGCGGCGCTGGGCGTGATGCTGAAGTGGCCACAGGATGTGGTGATTGCACCAAGCAGCGGGCAGGTTGCGGAAGTTGTAGTAGAAAAAAACAGTTTGGCGGATGGCTTGCGGGCCACCGGCAGTCAATTCTTCCTGTGTGCTGGGGCGCTATTCACCTGCTGGGCGGTGGCGGCGAGTATTCTGGCGATTGGTCCCAGCGTGGCGGAAAAGTTGTTGGGTATACAAAGCCGTGGTGTTTATGGCTATGTGATTGCGGTATATCTGGTGATTGCTGGCATTAGTCAGATTTTAAGCCGTCGCTTTAATGCGCGCTATTCGTTGATGTTTGGTTGCCTGGCGCAGGCGTTGGCCGTAGTGGTGTTTGCCGAGGCGATCCTGATCCATTCATTGGGTCTGGCTGCGGCGGGCATGGTGATTGCGGGTTATGCCTACGGAGCAATTTTTGTTGGCAGTGCGACGCTGGTGAACCTGATTTCACCCAAAGCCAGCCATGCGCGTTTGATTTCGCTGTTTTATGTGATCGCTTATATTGCCAACTGGGTACCTATTCTGTTGGGTGTAGTGATCGACCATGCCAGCCTGCATCTGGCGGTCAATCTGTTATTTATGGTCAGTGCAGCGGTTTGCCTGGCCTTGGGTCTACTGGTAATGCGAGCGAAGTTTCCGCGCTAAAACCAATAAGGATAACCCGCGTTACTGCCGATTTCCCTGGTGTTGTGCAGTATTTTCAGCGTGCTTGCACGCTGTTTTTTTAAGAAATCCCCTTCATTAATACAGCGTTATCTTTGATTGCCTCTTACCTGTCGCTTGAAAATTACTCTTCACGGTTAATCCATAAGCAACTGGCTGATATGCCAAGACGCTGACGGTATTTTTCCGCCCGCCGGTTTTGATTTACCGTATAATTCCCCACATTAAGTTTGGTTAATGAGGTTGCAGTGGAACAACTTTCGGGATTGTTGCGGCAGTTACGCCAGCAGCTTGCGCTGGGTTTCCCCTCTGAAGCCGGATTTCGGCAGATAACATTACCGGTTCCCGATCGCCTGGCCACCACGTTACTTGAGTGGTTGGCGGCACAAACGCTATTCCCGCAGTTTTATTGGTGCCATCGTGAAGCGCAGCGAGAAGCTGCGGTATGTGGCGCAGTCAGGCAATTCTCGCATCCCTTGCCGGCGCAGGCGTTTTTGCATGCCTATCCCGGTGCTCGCCTGTGGGGGCTGAACGCTTTCGACTACAGCGCGTTGCTGCTGTTGCCGCGTGTGGAGATCCAGAGCCGCAGCGGTAAGGGAGAACTGACGCTGAATCTGTTTTCTGAATCTTCATTGCACGAAGACGCCATTGCCGCCAGCCGCTGGCTTGAGGAATTGGCGGCGGCAAGACCGATCGCGGATTTGCAGGTAACGGTGCAATCGGTGCTGCATCAGCCAGAGCGTTCAGCTTGGGACGCTATGCTGCGTGAGGCGCTGACGGCGATCGAACATCAGCAGCTCGATAAGGTGGTGTTGGCACGCAGTACGTTGCTGACGCTGGCAAGCCCGCTGTTTGCACCCGCGTTGATGGCCGCCAGCCGTAAGGTTAACCACCGTTGCTACCATTTTATGATGCGTTTTGATGCGCACTCGGCCTTTCTTGGTTCAAGCCCGGAAAGATTGTATCTGCGTGAAGGGCAGCATTTACTGACTGAAGCGCTGGCGGGCACCGTTGCCAGCCATGCGGATGAGCAACAGGCACGCGCGTTGGCCCAGTGGCTGCTGCAGGATGCCAAGAACCAACAGGAAAACCTGCTGGTGGTGGATGATATCTGCCAGCGCCTGCAAGGGGGCGCCAGTGCGGTAGACGTTTTGCCCCCCGAAGTGGTGCGCTTGCGTAAGGTACAGCACCTGCGGCGGCGGATTGAAGGGCAACTGAACCGAGGTGACGACGCCGACTGCCTGCAACGGCTCCAGCCTACCGCTGCGGTGGCCGGGTTGCCACGCCAGGCGGCGCGTGACTTTATCCGCCTGCATGAACCTTTCTCTCGCCATTGGTATGCCGGGTCGGCCGGTTATTTGTCTATTGAGCAATCCGAATTTTGCGTGGCGCTGCGTTCCACCCAGATCGATGGTGCTCAGGTCCAACTTTATGCCGGTGCGGGTATTGTTGCCGGTTCGGATCCGGCCGAAGAGTGGCAGGAAATCGAAAATAAAGTGGCCAGTTTGCGGACTCTTCTGCAACCGGAAGGCGGCCTCTGAGCCGGAATTGATGTATTCCGGCTCAGTCTGCCACGGAGAGTTACGGCGTTTTTGCGCCAGCGCAAAAGCCGCAAAGATGTTTACTTATATAATTCAGAGTTATGGCCCCTGGAGTGATACCTCTTGTTAGTTATCCTCCGAGCATAACTTCTGTTTACTGACTCGTGAGCGAACTATGTCGACAAGTGTTTTTAATCGCCGGTGGGCGGCGTTGCTGTTAGAAGCGCTGGCACGCCATGGGGTGCGGCATGTCTGTATCGCTCCGGGATCGCGCTCCACACCCCTGACGCTGGCGGCGGCTGCCAACAGGTCTTTTACCTGCCATACCCATTTTGATGAGCGCGGGCTGGGCCACTTGGCGCTCGGCCTGGCAAAAGCGGCGCGCGAACCGGTGGCGGTGATCGTCACCTCTGGCACCGCTGCGGCCAATCTCTATCCTTCCCTGATTGAGGCCGGGCTGACCGGTGAACGATTAGTATTTCTCACTGCCGATCGGCCGCCAGAGCTGATTGACTGCGGTGCCAATCAGGCGATTCGCCAACCCGGTCTCTATGCGAGCCACCCAACGCTGAATATTGATTTGCCACGCCCTAGCGCGGATATTCCCGCTCGCTGGCTGGTTTCTACTTTAGATAGCGCGATGGCGCGTCTGTCGCACGGCGCGTTGCATATCAACTGCCCGTTTGCCGAACCGCTGTATGGCGGTGATGAGCAGCAGTATGCCGAATGGTCGGCGGCATTGGGCGATTGGTGGCAAGGAAATCAACCTTGGCTGCGAGAAGTGGATGCGCATCAGGTATTGCAACAGCCAGATTGGTTTGTCTGGCGGCAAAAGCGTGGAGTGGTGATTGCTGGGCGTATGAGCGCTGAAGAGGGAGTGCGGTTGGCCGAATGGGCCGACATGCTAGGTTGGCCATTGATTGGTGACGTCCTTTCGCAAACCGGTCAACCGTTACCCTGTGCCGATCTGTGGCTGGCGCAGCCGCAGGCGCGCCAATTGCTGAAAAATGCGCAATTGGTGGTGCAATTTGGCAGCAGCCTGACCGGCAAACGCCTGCTGCAATGGCAAGAGCATTGCCAACCAGAGGAATATTGGCTGATTGATTCACTGCCTGGTCGGCTTGATCCTGCACACCATCGTGGCCGCCGACTTCGCGCCGACGTGGGCGAGTGGCTCGATCTACACCCAGCACAGATAGGTGCGCCGTGGGCTGAAGATTTGGCAGTCTTGGCGCAGGATTCTTTTGATGATGCGTCTGAATATTTGGCCAATCGCTTTGGTGAGGCGCAACTGGCTCACCGGTTACCGGAGCTATTGCCAGAAAACGGCCAACTGTTTCTCGGCAATAGCCTGATTGTGCGCTTGATCGACGCATTGGCACAGTTGCCCGCCGGTTATCCTGTGTTCAGCAATCGAGGAGCCAGCGGCATTGATGGGCTGATTTCCACCGCCGCAGGCGTGCAGCGCGCCACGGCCAAACCCACCCTGGCGGTAGTTGGCGATCTTTCCGCGTTATATGACCTGAATGCGTTGGCATTGCTGCGCCAATCTTCTGCACCGACGGTGCTGATTGTGGTGAATAATAACGGTGGTCAGATCTTCTCGCTGCTGCCAACGCCAGAACTGGAGCGCGAGCGTTTTTACTGCATGCCGCAGAACGTGAATTTCAGCCATGCGGCGGCAATGTTCCAACTGAATTACGCCTGCCCGGAAAACTGGCAGCAGTTGCAACAGGCGGTGGAGCAGAGCTGGTGCCGCGAAGGAGCGACGTTAATTGAATTGCAGGTGCCGCCGAGCGATGGCGCAGAGACGTTACAACATCTGGTACAACACAAGGTGGTGAACTGATGCTGGCTTCACGCGTTTTACAACAGGGCGAAAGCCATCGCCCGTGGTTAGTTTGGCTGCATGGCCTGCTGGGCAACAACAATGAGTGGCGGGTTATCGCTTCTCGCTGCGAACAGTGGCCTTCGCTGGCGATCGACCTGCCCGGCCATGGGGATTCAACTGCCCAGCCCTGCGAGGACTTTGCCGATATCAGCCGGCAAATCACCGCCACGCTGCAACATCACAAAATTGAACGTTACTGGCTGGTGGGCTATTCGCTCGGCGGCCGGATTGCCATGTACCACGCTTGCTACGGTGAGCATCAGGGGTTGCAGGGGATTGTGATCGAAGGCGGTAACCCGGGGTTGGAGAGCGAAGAGCTACGCACTCAGCGCTGTGCCCATGATGCCAACTGGGCCAGCCGTTTCCGCGCTGAACCTATTGAGCAGGTGCTGCTGGATTGGTATCAGCAACCGATATTTGACGATCTGAGCGCGGTACACCGTGAAGCGCTGATCGCAGCCCGTTCTGCCAATATTGGCTCGGCGGTGGCCGATATGCTGGAAGCCACTTCGCTCGGGCGGCAGCCGTGGTTGGTGCCACAATTACAACGTTTGACGCTGCCGATGCGGGTGCTGTGCGGCGTTGATGATCACAAATTTCAAATGCTGGCGCGCGATGCCGGTTTGCCGCTGCGTACCGT
>JBAQHZ010000437.1:0-3103 GCA_049288585.1 Chania sp. | reverse complement strand
TTTCAGGATTATCATTGCATCCAGATAAGATAGCTGTAGCCATCAAGGCTAAAAGTAACTTCCGCATTCCGTTATCCCTCTCATGATCGAATCAAGATGATAGCAGATCGGCATTATAGCGCAGCGTGATAATCGTTCGATCCTGCCAGTATCCACCATATGGCACGCGCTGGCTGAGCTGGTTATACATATGGTGGATCATCACACCGTCACCGACATAAACCCCGGCGTGGTTCGGCTCCTCCGCTCGTATCTGCATAATGATTACGTCACCGATCTTCAGATCGCCGGTAGCCGGTGCAAACCCGGCTTTGGCATAGTGCTGCATGTAGAGGTTTTCGCCTCGGTTCCACCACCCATCTGATCGCTCAAAGTTCGGCAGCGTTACGCCCCGCTCGAGCTGGTACCAGTCCCGCACGATAGCGTAGCAGTCCCAGAAGCCATGGACGAACGGGCGGCCAAGTAGCGGCTTAATGCCCTCTGTTGGGGTGATCGTCCTGATATCGCCTTCTGGCCAACTGATGATTACCCACGGAAGCTGTGACGCGTCACACTGAGCAAGGTCAAGCTGACTCGGCTGGGTGGTCGCATCCGGGTGACTGTGAACGATCGCAATGATTGTGCCGACGTCCTCCGCTGCCGCGTAGTCCTCTGGGTGCAGGGTGAATTGTTCGGTCGGCGCTGGCGCGGTATTGCGGCAGAGGTGGTACTGCTGGCGTTTGCCGACTTGCACTACCAGGCCGCAACACTCTGCCGGATAAGACTCGGCGGCATGCGCCAGTGCGGCGGTCATGATGTGTTTGCGCATGGTTACCTCTTCATCAGTGATGTGCCAACAAATCCGCCATGCGGCATTGGGTTACCTTTGCCGAACCGGGGCTCGCAACCGGTGGATACCAGCCCGGAACAAACGTCTTTCGAAGGATCATCAACCGGGTTGCCGTCGATATCGAAATACTTGGTGCCGGTATAGCCACAAGATGCACCGCGATACTGCCCACGAATGCACCAAGTACAAAGGCTATGGATTTGCCGCGTCGGGATCATGATGCCCTGCAGGTCAGCCGGTGAGGACAGCGCGAACTGGATCACGGTGTTGGTACCGGTCAGTTTGCGGTCGATATACCAGACGTCGATTTTTTCCTGTGTCGGATCGGCGCTGGGGTTGCCCTCGGGAAAGTTTCGAGCGTCGAGATAGTGCGCGTAGGTATCGCGAATCGTCACTTTGAACATAGCCAGATTCTGGTATGCCAGGCACATAGCGGCCACGGTGCCATCAATGTTACCGACCGATAACGTTGGACTCGGTGCGGTGCCGTCGCTGGTCACTTCCAACCCTTCAATCTGTACTGGCCACGGTTTGTGCTCACGACCTCCCCACCAGATCGATTTCGCTGGCAGCTTCGCCGGATCATCACCGGCCCTCTCCAGTTCCTCAGGTGTGTGTGGAATGGCGTGGCTGTGAAAATACAGTTCTGGCCCGCCGAACTGACTCCCGTCCACTTCGAACAGGCGCACTTTACTCCCAGGCTGTAATACCTGGTGATCGGTTTTGATAGACATGGTTTTACCTATGGATGGAATGCGGTTTCGAACGTGGCTGCGAGCTGGAACATAAATTTACCGCGTGAATTTTTACCCAGCGCAGTGATCTGGTACGTTTTGCAGGTGTACAGCCCTAACTCAAGGTTGGGACTAGTCCACTTAAAAGCCTTATACCCGGCGTGCCGCTTGAAAAAATCCCTTATCTCGACAGTGATCTGCTCGTTGTTGGTAAATGTTAACTGCCAGCTTTGAGACTCATTATTAATCCCGTCGCCAACACGTTGTTTGTAGCCGTCGCCAAACTGCACTTCACGAACGCGAAAGGTGTGATCGCCCACAGGGTTAACGCGTGCGCAGTAATTGAATGTTTCCAGCGTCATTGTCTACGCCCCTTTATTGCTGTGCTTAACATCCGCCCCTGCCCAGTTTCTTTCTGCAGCAAAGCCTTAAACCGCTGATCAACAAACTGCGCGAGTTCGTTACCAAACTGCTCCATACCTGGCGGAGTAGACACTGTGCTCTGCCCATCGCTGTTGATAGTGATGTTAAAGACCGGTGCGGCAGTACTGGCGCTCTCACGCATTGCCGGGGGCGGGCTTGCAGTGGTGGGTTTGATATCCAGAGATCGATCGACGGCGGTGGTCGGTGCAGCATAGGCTGTTGCGACATCCCAGACCGCTGCCCCCGCACTTAACCCACTATCCTGCATAGCAGAGCTGAGCCAACTGGTTACGGTTGATAGGGTTTGCATCATGCTGCCGAGCACCTGACCGGATAACTGCTCCCTACCTTGCGGGGTGTTTTGCACTGACAGATCGGCGCTATCGATATAAACGTTAACCTGCGGTGCAGCGCCTGCTGTTACCGGTGGTGCATATGCAGCACTGACAGAGGGCACGCTGTCAGAAACCAGCCCACCTACTGCATAGCCACGCATCATGCCGTAGAGGTTATCTACGCCGATCCGCTCGGTAGCTTCTTTGGTGAAAACAAACTCGCCCTTGTGAACAACCCCGGCTGGTTCATATTTACCACCCAGACCAGTAAAGCCGCCAAGGTCGTATGCCGCAAAGCTAGTGCTCATCCCCATTGCGCCGGTACTGGCTGAACCGGCTGCGCCCGCTGCTGCACCGGCCGCGCCAGAGGCAGCACCGCCAATCCCTCCTATTAATCCACCAGCAACCCCGGTGATGGCCTGCATAACCGTACTGGTTATCAATGCCTGTGCAGCCATATCAATCAGGTTGCTAATAATCGACTGAGTGAGCGATGAGAACAGATTGGACATGGATTCCTTCCAGTCCTGCGTCCCCGTCAGTAGGCCGGTGAGCATATTGTTCGCCCTTTCCGTGGTGGTATGAAACAAATCTACCGCGGCTTTCTGCATATCGCCCTGACTGGCATAAAGTTGCAGTGATGCTTGATAGCGCTGCTCCATCGCATCACGATCTGACGCAACAATAAGCTGATTGGCACGATCTTGAGATACCACGCCAGCAGCGGTATAGCTCTCGATCAGCGCATGCCGTTTAGCCAGTTGGTTCTCAAGGTTCTGCAA
>JBAQHZ010000436.1:0-9060 GCA_049288585.1 Chania sp. | reverse complement strand
GACATATCCAGCGATGCCAGCGCTTCATCGGCGATGATCACCTGGGGTTGCAGGATCAGCGCACGCGCCAGGGCGACGCGCTGTTTCTGGCCGGAGGCGAGCATATGCGGATAATAATAGGCGTGGTCCGGCAGCATCCCCACTTGGCGCAGAGTCTGGTTGATGCGCACTTCACGCTCTGCGGCTTGCAGATCGGTATTCAGCCGCAGCGGTGCATCGAGCAACTGGCCGATACGTTGGCGTGGATTGAGCGAGGTACTGGGATCTTGGAAGATCATGCGAATACGCTGGCTGCGGTAACGATAATCGCCAAATTCCAGCGGATGCTCGCCAATCAATACCTCACCGGAAGAGGGTTCGATCATGCCGGAAAGCATTTTCGCCAAAGTTGATTTGCCAGAGCCGTTCTCACCGATGATTGCCAGGGTTTGGCGTTCGCGCAGGGTAAAGCTGACGGACTTCACCGCCTCTACATGCTGGTTGCGGAACAGCCCGGTGCGATAGCGGTAAGTTTTGGTCAGATTGCGCACTTCCAACAACGAATCCATGTTATTGCTCCTCCATGTTCAACGGGAAGTGGCAGGCAAACAGGTGATTTTTCACCGAGCGCAGGCGCGGGGTTTCAATGCATTTTTTCTGTGCATAGGGGCAACGTGGCCCCAAGCGGCAGCCGATCGGCAGGTGTTCCAGCGAAGGGATCGCCCCTGGCAGCGTATTCAGGCGGCTTTTATGCGGCAGCGAACGGCCAAAATCCGGCATCGAGCGGATCAGCGCCTGGGTATAAGGGTGGTGCGGGGCGGCGAGCAACTCCTCGCACTGCGCGCTCTCCACCGTTTGGCCGCAGTACAGCACGTTTATCCGGTCGGCCCATTTGCTCATCATCTGCAAATCGTGGCTGATCAATAGGATAGTGGTGTTGTTGTTCTGGTTGAGGCGCGCCAGCAGGCGGAAAATCTGTGCCTGGGTGGTAGGCTCCATGGCGTTAGTGGGTTCATCGGCGATCAGCAACCGTGGCTGATTGGCCAGCGCAATGGCGATCATCACCTTCTGACATTCCCCCTCGGTCAACTCATAGGGGAAACTGCCCATGATGTCCTTATGATCTTTGATGCCCACGCGGTGCAACAGCTCGATGGCGCGGCGTTTGCGCCAGTTGAACCTTTGCCACCAGCGGCCTTTATAGGTCCAGCCGGGAATAGCCTGCGCCAATTGGCGGCCAATGTTTTCGGAAGGATCCAAACAGGACTGGGGTTCCTGGAAGATCATTGAAACGTTATGGCCCACCAGTTTGCGCCGTTCGCGCGGCGTCAGTTGCAGCAGATCGATATCGTTGAAGCGGAAGCGATCGGCGGTAACGCGCCAGTTGTCTTTGGTGACGCCGCAAATTGCTTTGGCGATCAGGCTTTTTCCTGAACCGGATTCCCCCACCAGGCCGCGTACTTCGCCTTCGGTCAGCGTCATGCTGACGCGATCGACGGCCTTGATCGGCCCTTCGGCGGTCATAAATTCAATCGTCAGATTGCGGATATCGAGTAACGGCATTATTCCACTCCCGCATTAATCGCGCGGCGCACGCCATCGCCCAACAGGTTAACCAACAGCACGCTGACCAGAATGGCAGCGCCTGGCAGCATGACCGCCCAAGGGGCGACATACATCAGCTCCAGTGAGTCACCGAGCATCGCTCCCCATTCAGGAGAGGGTAGCTGAGCACCCAGATCGAGAAAGCCCAGCGCGGCGATATCAAGAATGGCCATCGACAGCGCACGGGTGAATTCGGTCACCAGCACCGCCGCAATGTTCGGCATTACCGCGTACCACAGGATCTGCGGCGTTGAGGCACCGTCTAAGCGCGCGGCGACCACATACTCTTTTTCCAGTTCGTCATGCACCGCGCTGTAGATGGTACGCACCATGCGCGGCAGCAGCGCCAGCCACACCGCCAGCATGGCGTGCTCCAGCTTCGGCCCGAGAAAGGCCACCACGATGATCGCCAGCAACAGCGAAGGGATGGACAACAGGGTGTCGAGCACATGGTTCAGCACCGCCGAGATCAGGCCACGGGTCACCCCGGCAAACACGCCGAGGATCACGCCAAAGAAGGCGGAGGCAATGGTCACGATCAGCGCTGAACCGAAGGTGGCGGCCGTGCCCGTCAACAGGCGGCTTAGAATATCGCGCCCCAGATCGTCCGTGCCGAGAAAGAACGACACATTGCCGTAACGCGACCAGGAGGGTGGCAACAGTTGATAACCGAGGAACTGCTGATCCAACGCATAAGGTGCCAGCAGGCTGCCAAAAATGGACAGCAGCAGCAGGGCAAGCACGCCGTAAAAGCCAACCATGGCCAATGTATCACCATAAAAAATTCGCCAGGTGTAACGCAGCGGGCTTGGCATTTTCTTTTCGCCGTAGACGTTATCGAAGGGCATACCATTCCTTATGTTTCAGCGGGTTGGTGGCAGCACCCAGAATATCGGCCAATACGTTGATGGTGATCACCAGCGAGCCCACGACCATCACGCCGGCAGAGATTGCCGCATAGTCCTGTTGGCGGATGGCGTTCACCAGCCAGCGGCCGAGCCCTGGCCAACTGAATACCACTTCGGTGATCATCGCCAGCGTGAGCATGGTAGAAAACTGCAGCCCGAGTTTGGGGATAATCGGCGGCAGCGCATTATGCAGCACGTGACGGCGGATGATGGTAAAGCGCGAAAGGCCACGGGTGGCCGCCGCTTTGATGTAGTTCTGGCCGAGCACGTCGTCGGTGCTAATGCGCATCAGGCGGATCACCTCGGTGATAGGCGCTATCGCCACGGCGATAATCGGTAGTGCCATATGGCGCAGTGCGCTGGCGATCATCTCGGTGCGATAAGGCGAGTCAGAAAGCCAGGCGTCAATCAGCGCCAAGCCGGTCACCGGTTTAACCTGATACAGCAGATCGAAACGGCCTGAAACTGGCAACCAGCCCAGATGCAAAGAGAAGTACAGCATCAGCAGCAGGGCCAGCCAGAATACCGGCATGGAAAAACCCAGCAGAGCAAAGGTGCTGATGGCGGTGTCTTGCCATTTGCCGCGCATCACTCCGGCAATGATCCCCAGCGGGATGCCGATGCACAGCGCCAGTACAAACGCCAGAATGCACAGCTCCATGGTGGCCGGGAACACTTCGCGCAGTTGTGCGCTGATGGCCTGACCATTAATGCTGGAAACGCCAAAATCCCCCTGTAGCAGACTGACGAAATAGAAGCGATAGGCGTCCAACAGCACAGCACCGTTGAGCGGCGCGCGCGGGGTGAAATAGCTCAGGCTGAAGCTGACCAGCGTCAGAAAGAACAGCGTAATCAGCAGCAGCAGAATACGGCGCAAGGTAAAGATAATCATTTTTTCACCTCCTCCGCCGGCTCGCGATACACCCCGGCAAACGACGCGTTACCGAATGGGCTTAACACCAAGCCTTTGATGTCATAGCGGTAGGCTTGCAGGCGGAGGGAGGAAGCCAATGGTAAGATCGGCAACTGCTGTGCGAGTATCTTCTGCGCCTGCTGATATTTCTCGATACGTTGCGCCAATTGTTGTGATAACAGCGCATCTTGTAGCACTTCGTCGAAGCCGGGATCACACCAGTGGGCATAGTTGGTTTGCGAGCGGATCGCCGCGCAGCTCAGCAGCGGGCGGAAGAAACTGTCCGGGTCGTTACTGTCGGTGGCCCAACCGCTGAGAGTGAGATCGTGATTCATCTCCATCAATCTGGCTTCCTGGAAACGGCCTTCTACCGGCACGATGGTGACATTAATACCGATCTGGGCTAAATCCGCCTGGATCAGTTCGGCGGTTTTCAGCGGGCTCGGGTTATAGGATTGCGATGCGGTAGGCACCCACAGTTTCATATCCAGCGGGCCAACCCCGGCCGCACGCAGCATCTCCCGGGCTTTGGCCGGATCGTATTCCGTCACGTGGGCTTCGCTGTCATACGCCCAGGAGGCGCGCGGCAGCAGCGATGCGGCGGTTTCTGCCGTGCCGTAATAGATTGACTGCATCAGGCGCTGATTGTTGATGGCCAGCGAAATGGCTTGGCGCACTTTCAGATTATCCAGTGGCGGTTTGCGGGTATTGAATGCCAGATAGGCGATATTCATGCCGGGCCGCAGGGTAAGGCGCAAACGCGGATCGTCGCGCAGAATCGAAAGCTGGCTGGCGGCCGGGTAGGCCAACACATCACATTCACCGGTCAGCAGTTTGGACAGCCTGCCGGTGCCCCCTGCACCCAGATCGATCACCACCTGTGACATCCGTGGTTTACCTTTCCAGTAAACGTCATTACGCGCCAGCCGTATGTATTGCCCGGAACGGTATTCGTTCAGCAGGAAGGGGCCAGTGCCTACTGGTTCACGGTCGATCATCTCTTGCGTACCCGCCAGCGTCAGATTGGTAGCATATTCTGCCGACAGTATCGGGGCGTAGTGGGTAGCCAGATGCCACAGGAAAGAGGCATCTGGCGCTTGCAGGCGGATCTCGACGGTATAGTTGTCCAGCTTCTTCACGCTCTGCACGGAGTCGGCAAACTGCAAACTGTCGAAGTAGGGGTATTCACCGCCGTTCACGCCGTGGAACGGATGCTTGTGATTGAATACCCGCTCGAAGCTGAATACCACGTCATCGGCATTCATTTTACGCGTGGGTTGGAACCAGGCGGTGGTCTGGAAAGGCACGTCGCGGCGCAGATGGAAACGATAAGTTGCACCGTTATCCAGCACTTCCCAGTTTTGCGCCAGCTGCGGGATCAGCCGATAAGTATAAGGATCAACATCCAGCAGACGATCGTACAGCTGGGCCGCCAGCGTATCGACAGTCAGGCCACTGCTGGCCATCTGAGGATTGAAGGTATTCAGGATGCCGCTAACACAATACACGAAACCGCTCTGGCGGATATCCGCTGGCGGTGGCACTGCGGCAGGCACTGGTGGCGTTGAGGCCAGCACTGAGGTTGCCAGACCGCTCAGCGACATTATCCAAAGGGGTAAACCACGCATAGACGCTTCATAAGTTAATGAGCAATAACGTTAGTGTATCGCACTCTGGCAATCTGCCCAATTCCTTGCGTAAAACGGTTGAACTTTCTACTGGTTGGTCGAGTTTTTAGCATCATGCTGGCAGGCACTGGGTGCCTGCCAGTGAGCGCTAGCCGAGGTTAATCAGGGCAGGTCGCTGTCGAGTTTGCCAGAGCCAGACTGGCTGGTCACAATCCTTTTCACGTCGTTAACGTTGTTCACCTGCAGCCGCAGGGCTGGTGTCCAACCGACATTGCTTGTGAGTTGGTCTGCTGCAGAGACTGATGCGTTATAGACCGCCAGCAGATCGACCGGGCTACCGTTAACCAGATTACCTTCGGTGAAGATATGCTGACCGCCGTAGCGTTTGATCACTTTGCTTGCTGCAATGCCGCTAGCCAGATCGATCACGTTTTTTTCCGCATAGATTGCTGATTCAAACCCTACGCCCCACAGGCTGGTAAAGTCTGCTGCTGCCAAGATCTGGGTATAGTTGTTGTAAACGTCAACCTGCCCGAAGCGCACGCGCGGTGCCCGCTGGCCAGGATTAACCCAGTGGTTGTGGTGCATGGTGACCTTGAGTTTATCGCGATCAACCAAGCGTGAATCTGAAGAACCAATCAGGTTAACCTTGTCGTGATCGCCAAAGATATTGAAGGAGGCGGTAACGTAGTTGCTACTGTGGGTGACATCCAACAGGCCATCATGCACCTGGAAGGTTCGGCCATAGACTTTTGGCAGCGTTTGGCGTGGGTTATCGCCATCGTCCAGTGTTACATGGTCAACCCAGGCATGTTCTACCGTCATCAGAGAGATGTTGTCATACAGGCTGTTCCAGTTGCCCGCGCTGCCGTCGGTGGGATCCCATTCCGGGAAGCAATCATAGGCATCGGATATGTGCAGGTTGCGGATGATCACGTTACTGACCTCTTTCACCAACAGGTGAGCCCCAATGATACGGGCATTGTTCCCCACCCCAATCAAGGTGACGTTAGAGCCGAAACGCTGCTGTATCTGCTTGGTTTGCAATTTGGTGGCGGCAACTCGCGCTTCTTCGAGTGGCCCCTCAGGAGTGACCATGCCCCAAGAACCTTTGGGGTCAAAATGCGCGATGAAATCCTCCATGCTGAATGTTTGTGCGGTGCCCGGCACTTGCACCTGCTCGGCAATATCGTCGCAGGTCAGCAGGCCGCCGCCTTCAGCACTCTCCATGGCATTGATCTTACCTTTAACATAGATAATGCGCGGTATGGTCTGGTTTTGTGCACTGGTACCGCCGAGTGCAGCACGCAACTCCTGCCAGGTACTGACTTCGTAGATATGACTGCTGTTGGCAGCACTGCCACCGGTTATGCCGGAGCCATACGATCCCCAGCCATCTCCTTTTGCCAAAACCTCGCGGCCCAGATCGGCTGCGGTAGCCAGCGTAGAACAGGCCAAACCACCGGCAAGCACCAGTTTCAGCGCGGTGGAAAGGGTTGCACGTCGCAATATAACAGATTGATGCATAGTGACTCCTGCCATAATAAGTTTGCATGAATAATCAACATGCTGCATGCCCGAACGCTGTGAAAAGTGTTCACGGCCTCCTTTCAGGCAGGCGAATGTTGATAAGGTGCACAGCGTGATCCTGCCGTGCATGACTCCTTTGCTATGGTTTTTCCTCTCACCGCCAGAGTAGTTTTAACGGTGATGAATAAAATTTAGAACATGTTTTCATTAAATAAGAAATTAAGTTTCATTTGTGTTGTTGATCATGTTTTGAATAGCACTGAGACTTGAGAGAAATATTTTTGGCAGGGTAATAGTGATAGCGATCGTGAGCGAACGCTGTTTTTAGCAGAAGCTTATTTCTGATGAGCGGCGAAATCGTTACGATCCAGCACAACGTTGCAGATCGTTGAACCACCGCTAGAAGTGCCAGGTTATGAGATGGCGATGCTGTGGGATGAACGTTCTCAGCACGACCCTGCTCATCAGTGGTTACGGGAACACATTGTGCAATCGCTGTGAAACCTATTCATCTTCTGGCTCGCCGTTTTGCAGCAAGGCGTGTTTTTTCAGCATGCCGCGCAACTGATGGTAGGTCAGCCTCAGCAGATCTGCCGCTTTGCGCTGGTTGAAATGGCCCTGTTGCAGCGCAATTTCCAGCAGATCTTTTTCCTGCTGATGCTGCCAGGCTTTCAAATCCAGCGGTAGTGTGGGCAGGCAGCTATCCTGTTGTGGCGCAACGGCAGCCGGTGTTGAGCGTTGGGCAAACGGGTTAATAATGATCTCATCCAGTTCGCTGCTGCCTGAACCGTGGCGATACACCGAACGCTCTACCACATTTTTCAGCTCACGCACGTTACCCGGCCAGTTGTAGTTGAGCAGGGTGAGCCGCGCATGTTTGCTAAAGCCAGGAAACAGCGGCAAAGACAGCTCGCGGCACATCTGAATGGCAAAATGTTCAGCCAGCAACATGATGTCCTGCTGGCGTTGGCGCAACGCTGGCAACTGCACTACGTCGAAAGCCAGACGATCCAGCAGATCGGCGCGGAACTTACCGGCGGCGGCAAGCGCTGGCAGATCGTCATTGGTGGCGCACACCAAGCGGACATCTACCCGCAGCGGCTGGCTGCCACCGACGCGCTCCAGGTGACCATATTCAATCACCCGCAGCAGTTTTTCCTGCACCAGCATTGGCGCGGTAGCCAGTTCATCCAAGAATAACGTGCCGCCGTCTGCACGTTCAAAACGGCCAAGATGGCGTTTTTGCGCACCGGTAAAGGCACCGGCTTCGTGGCCGAACAGTTCCGAATCCAGCAGGTTTTCATTCAGTGCCGCGCAGTTGAGCGAAATAAACGGCCCCTGCCAACGGTTGGAAAGATAGTGCAAACGGTGGGCAATCAGCTCCTTACCGGTGCCGCGCTCACCAATCACCAGCACCGGTTTGTTCAGCTTCGCCAGTTGCGAGACTTGCTCCAGCACTTCAACAAAGGCGTTTGCCTCGCCCAGCAGGTTTTCTAACGGTTCACTCATGATGAAATTCGCCAATGTTTGGTGAGAATACTCACTCTACAGCAAGCATGGCGAGTGTCAAAAATAAATATTCCTTTAATTTCAATCAAATAAAGGTTGGCACGAGTTTTGATAAGGTATTGGGACGAACAGTATGATTCAACGCGGCGGTTGACGCCGACCTATAACCAAGAGGAAGTGAATTATGGGTATTTTTTCTCGTTTTGCCGACATCGTGAATGCCAACATCAACACTCTGCTGGATAAAGCAGAAGATCCGCAAAAACTGGTGCGTTTGATGATCCAGGAAATGGAAGACACACTGGTAGAAGTGCGCTCCACCTCGGCGCGGGCGCTGGCGGAGAAAAAGCAACTGCTGCGCCGTATTGAGCAAGGTGAAAACCAACTCAACGACTGGCAGGACAAAGCCGAACTGGCTCTGCGTAAAGATAAAGAGGATCTGGCACGTGCTGCGCTGATCGAAAAGCAGAAAGTGGCCGATCTGATCGCCACACTGCGCCATGAAGCGGCAACGGTGGAAGAAACGCTGGCTCGCATCAAGAGCGAAATTGGCGAGTTGGAAAACAAACTGACCGAAACGCGGGCGCGCCAGCAGGCGTTAACCTTGCGCCATCAGGCGGCCTCTTCTTCACGCGATGTGCGCCGCCAGTTAGACAGCGGTAAACTGGATGAAGCCATGGCGCGTTTTGAGCAGTTCGAACGCCGGATTGACCATATGGAAGCCGAAGCGGAAAGCATCGGTATCGGTAAAAAGAAAAGCCTGGAGCAGGAGTTTGCCGAACTGAAGGTGGATGATGCCATCAGCGAGCAACTGGCGGCCCTGAAGGCCAAAATGAATCGCTCAGAGTAATGTTTCAGCGGTCACCGCTCCGTGGCCGCCTACTAAAACTGATAAGAAGGAATCGAAATGAGTGCTCTATTACTTGCCATCCCGTTGACAATCTTTGTGTTGTTTGTCGCGCCGATTTGGCTTTGGCTGCATTACAGC
>JBAQHZ010000435.1:0-15097 GCA_049288585.1 Chania sp. | reverse complement strand
GCCTAGCTGCAACTTGAAATCCATAGGGGATAACAATAACAGGGGCTATACGTTAGCCCCAAGGTAGCAAACCAACACCAGAACCAGAATGTTGTTCACCTGCAGGACCGATAGCGATCCCGTGGATCGTAGAGCGTGTTTTAACGACCTGTGAAGGAAAGTCCATGAACAGAATAAAATTAGAATGGAAACGCGGTGACTGGGCGGCCTATTTCGGGCTGATGACCAATAACCTGACCAACTTGCTCACCATGATGGGGCTGCTCATCTTTGTGGTGGGTATTCCGAAAGAGATTGTTTACGGGCGCATTGCCCCGGCCTTTGGGCTGGCGGTACTGACGGCCAGCATCTGCTACACCTGGTTTGGCCTACAGATGGCGCGTCAGACCGGGCGTACGGATGTGACCGCGCTGCCGTCCGGCCCCAGCGCACCGTCGATTTTTACTGTCACTTTTCTGGTGCTGATGCCGGTTTATCAGCAAACTGGCGATGCCAATTTTGCCATTCAGATCGGCCTGGTGTGGTGCTTTGTCGAAGCGCTGATCCTGGTGGGCGGCTCATTCCTTGGCGAAACCATCCGCAAGATGATCCCGCGCACCGTGCTGCTTTCCTGCCTGTCCGGCCTGGGGCTGTTGCTGTTGGCGATGAACCCGATGCTACAGGCGTTCGAAGCGCCGACCGTCTCGTTTATCGTGCTGCTGCTGATCTTTATCAACTGGTTTGGTAAAAAGCCGATCTTCGCGCGTATCCCTACCGGCTTGCTGTTGCTGTTGGCCGGTACCGCGCTGGCGTGGATCTCGGGCCTGCAAAGCCCGGAAGCGATTAAGGCATCAATGTCTTCCTTTGGCTTCAACCCGCCAGGCGTGCACGTCGACAGTTTCCTGCAAGGCCTGCCACACGCGCTGCCGTACCTGGCTTCCGCCGTTCCTTTGGGCTTGGCGAACTATATCTTTGACCTGGAGAACATCGAAAGTGCGCATGCGGCGGGGGATAACTACAACACCCGTAAGGTGATGATGGCAAACGGCCTCTCCTCAATGCTCGGCTGCCTGATGGGCAATCCGTTCCCGGTGACCGTTTACGTGGGTCACGCAGGTTGGAAAGCAATGGGTGCCAGCATCGGCTACACGCTGGCTTCCGGCGTCACCATGTTTATCGTGCCGTTATTCGGGTTGGGTGCCTTTATGCTGGCGGTGATTCCGATGACCGCGATTGTACCGATCCTGGTATTTATCGGCGTGGTCACCGCCAACCAAGTGGTGAGGGAAACGCCGAAAGCGGAGGTGCCGGTGATCTTCATCTGCCTGTTCCCGTGGATCGCCAACTGGGCGCTGACCATGGTCAACAGCGTGATGGCAGCAGCGGGCACCTCGGCTGCCAAGCTGGGGGCTGAGGTACTGCACAGCAAGGGCGTGTATTACCAGGGGCTGGTGCATTTGGGTAACGGTGCGCCGCTTGCCAGCATGCTGTGGGGCTGTATCGCCATTTTCGCCATCATTAACAAACCGCTGCGCGGTGCGGTGGCGGCGGCAACCGGTGCGCTGCTGGCATTATTCGGTGTGATCCACTCGCCGATGGTCGGCTTTGCAGGGGGAAACTCGTTACTGTTCGTGGTGGCCTATCTGATGATGGGGGGCATGTTTGTGGTGAAACATTTCCTCGATAGCCGCGAAGAGGCTCCTGCTGTAGCGCCGGAGCCCAGTAAAACTGTGTAACTTCGGATATTCCCCCCTCACCCCAGCCCTCTCCCCGCGGGAGAGGGAGCCGTTAGGGGCTGTGGTCAGGAACCCATGCTAATTTGTGGCACGTTCAATCCCCTCTCCCTGGGGGAGAGGGTTAGGGTGAGGGGAAGATCACCTGACCCTACCTTGAACGGATAGGCGGCATTTCTTACCGGATAACGCAGATGAAAGAACTTGTGGTGGTTGCCATCGGTGGCAACAGTATTATCAAAGACAACGCCAGCCAGTCGGTTGAACATCAGACCGAGGCGGTGAAAGCGGTGGCCGAGTCGGTGCTGGAGATGCTGGCAGCGGATTATGACATTGTGCTCACCCACGGCAACGGCCCGCAGGTGGGGCTGGAATTACGCCGCGCGGAGATCGCGCATGAGTACGGAGGATTGCCGCTGACCCCGCTGGCCAACTGTGTGGCGGATACTCAGGGCGGCATCGGCTATCTTATTCAGCAGGCGCTCAACAACCGGCTGGCGCAGCGTGGTGAGCAGAAAGCGGTAACGGTGGTGACCCAGGTGGAAGTGGATAAAAGCGACCCCGGTTTTATGCGCCCCACCAAGCCGATCGGCGCATTCTTTAGTGCTGAACAGCGCGATGCTTTACAGCAGCAACAGCCGAGCTGGCGTTTTGTGGAAGATGCCGGGCGCGGTTATCGCCGGGTAGTGGCTTCGCCGGAGCCCAAGCGGATTATCGAAGCCGACGCCATTAAGGCACTGGCCCAGCAGGGGTTTGTGGTGATTGGTGTCGGTGGTGGCGGTATTCCGGTGATCCGCAATCCGCAGGGGGATTATCAGAGCGTGGACGCAGTGATCGATAAAGATCTCTCGACCGCGCTGCTGGCCCGGGAGATCCGTGCAGATGTTTTAGTGATCACCACCGGCGTGGAGAAAGTGTGCATTCACTTCGGCAAGCCGAATCAGCGCGAGCTCGATCGGGTGAATGTGGCAGAGATTACCCGCTATATGGCGGAAGGGCATTTTCCTCCCGGCAGTATGCTGC
Organism: Chania sp.; assembly: GCA_049288585.1. Classification (GTDB taxonomy): domain Bacteria; phylum Pseudomonadota; class Gammaproteobacteria; order Enterobacterales; family Enterobacteriaceae; genus Chania. The sequence goes on along the minus strand of JBAQHZ010000435.1, from coordinate 12,362 downwards.
CGAAGATTGTCGCCAGCCTGGCGTTTTTACGCGAGGGTGGAAAACGCGTGGTGATCACCACGCCGGATTGTTTGCCCGCCGCACTGCGCGGTGAAACGGGTACCCATATCGTCAACCTCTGAGAGGGAAGAACAGATGAATGAGAATAAAAGCCGTCGTGAGTTTTTAAGCCGCAGCGGCAAAGTGGCTGCCGCCTGTGCGTTTTTGGGCGCGGCCAGCTCGGTCAGTTATGCTGCTACCAGCAAAACGGCCAAGGCAGAGGCGGGAGCGCAGAGGAAAATTACCAACCCGCACTATTATCTGGATAACGTACTGCTGGAGGCGGGCTTTGAGTTTGAAGGGGCGACCCCGGTCAGCACCCGTACTGAACTGAAAACCCTGGAAATCAACCAAGGCAAGATTGTTGCCCTGCGCGATAACCGCCAGCACCCGGACGGCACGCTACCGGCGTATGACGCTGGCGGCAAGCTGATGCTGCCCGCGATGCGCGATATGCATATCCACCTGGACAAAACCTTTTACGGCGGCCCGTGGCGCGCGCTCAATCGCCCGGCGGGAACCACCATCAAGGATATGATCGTGCTGGAGCAGAAATTGCTGCCCGAGCTGCAACCTTTTACCCAAGAGCGGGCAGAAAAGCTGATCGACCTCATTCAGTCATTCGGTTCCACCACCGCCCGCAGCCATTGCAACGTTGAACCCACTTCGGGGCTGAAAAACCTGGAAAACCTGCAAGCGGTGTTGGCGCGCCGTCAGTCTGGTTTCAGCTGTGAGATTGTGGCTTTTCCACAGCATGGTCTACTGTTTTCCAAGTCAGAACCGCTGATGCGCGAAGCGATGCAGGCGGGGGCGCACTATGTGGGCGGTTTGGACCCGACCAACGTTGATGGAGCGATGGAAAAGTCTCTGGATACCATGTTCCAGATTGCGCTGGACTATAACAAAGGCGTGGATATTCACCTGCATGAAACCAGCCCGGCTGGCATGGCGGCGGTGAATTACATGTTGAGCACCGTGGAGAAAACCCCGCAGCTGAAAGGCAAGCTGACCATCAGCCACGCCTTTGCGCTGGCAACGCTCAATGAGCAGCAGGTCGATGAAGTAGCAGCCCGCATGGCGGCTCAGCAGGTCACGATCGCCAGTTCGGTGCCGATCGGCACGCTGCATATGCCGCTTAGCCAGTTGCGCGAAAAGGGCGTGTTCGTGATGACCGGCACCGACAGCGTGATCGATCACTGGTCGCCGTATGGTCTGGGGGACATGCTGGAAAAGGCCAATCTTTATGCCCAGCTCTATATTCGCCCAAACGAGAAAACCCTGTCGCGCGCGCTGGCGGTGGCTACCGGCGATGTGCTGCCGCTGAACGATACAGGCGAGCGCGTATGGCCAAAAGCCCAGGACGACGCCAGCTTTGTGCTGGTGGACGCCTCCTGTTCCGCCGAAGCGGTGGCGCGGATTTCACCCAGAACCGCTACCTTCCACAAGGGGGAGATGGTGTGGGGGCACGTTGGCCAAGGCAGTAAAGCCTGATAGGTAGACCTTTTCTATGAATAGGGGTTGGAGCAAGGGACATTATCTTCACCTTCCCAATCCCTAAATCAATCTGTGATCCACTCCCCTTTTTTGCCCTCGCGGTTGGACATCCCCACGCCGCTCGGTCTTTATCTACCTCTTTGGTTATTTTGATTTTTTTCCTTTGAGGAATTGCTGATGCACAAACCCTTCAGTTATACGCTACTGGCTTCTTCGCTGTTATTTTCCCTCAGTGCCGCAGCGCTGCCTGCGGGTGATTTACCGTTAATGCCTTGGCCGCAGCAGGTTGAACTGGCGCAGCCGCAAGGCAAACTGCTGCTGGATTATCGTTTAACTATCAACATACGGGGGGACGAACTGACGGAAGCTCTGCCGCGCTGGCGCGAGCGCATCGAACGCCAAACCGGCTGGACGCTGGCACCGCAAGGGGAGCAAAACGGAGCGGCGACCATTGAGATTATTATCAAGCAGCAGGTTGCGCCACAGCCCTTGCCGGATAGCGATGAGAGCTATCAACTGCAAGTGACGCCACAGGGTGCAACGTTGACCGCCAACACGCGTTTTGGTGCGTTGCGCGGCATGGAAACGCTGCTGCAACTGGTGCAGACCGACGGTGAGAACACCTTTATGCCGTTGGTGAATATCACCGACGTGCCGCGTTTCCCATGGCGCGGCGTGCTGCTGGATTCGGCGCGTCACTTCCTGCCGGTTACGGATATCCTGCGCCAGATCGACGGCATGGCGGCGGCGAAACTCAACGTCTTCCATTGGCACCTGACCGACGATCAGGGTTGGCGTTTTGCCTCTGAGCATTACCCCAAACTGCAACAACTGGCCAGCGACGGCCATTTCTACACCCGCGAGCAGATGCAGCAGGTGGTGGCCTATGCCACCGCACGCGGGATCCGCGTGGTGCCGGAGATCGATCTGCCCGGCCATGCTTCCACTATCGCCGTGGCTTACCCGGAACTGATGAGCGCACCGGGGCCGTATCAGATGGAACGTGCCTGGGGTGTGCATAAGCCAACGCTCGATCCTGCTAACAGCCGGGTATATCAGTTTGTCGACAATATTATCGGCGAACTGGTAGCGATTTTCCCCGATCCTTATCTGCACATCGGCGGGGACGAAGTGGATGCCAGCCAATGGAACGAGTCGAAAAGCATTCAGGCATTTATGCAGCAAAACCAACTGGCGGATGCCCATGCGCTGCAAGCCTTCTTCAATCAGAAGCTGGAAAACATCCTCGAAAAACATCAGCGCCGCATGGTGGGTTGGGATGAGATTTATCATCCGGCCTTGCCGCATAACATTGTGATCCAATCCTGGCAGGGGCCGGACTCTTTGGGAGCCAGCGCGCAGGACGGTTATCAAGGCATTCTTTCCACCGGTTTTTACCTCGATCAACCACAAAGCACCGCTTATCACTACCGCAATGAGATTTTGCCGCAGCCGCTGGGCGTGGTGACCGAGGTGCGGGAGGGGGAAAACGCGCAAAGTTGGCAGTTCAGCATGCCGCGCTTTAAGGGCAGCGCGGTTGAAGGCTCTTTCACGCTGATTGAAGGCAAAGAGGGTTGGCGTGGATTTATTGATTTCAAAGGTAAATCGCGCCGTGCGGTGCAGGATATTCAGTGGCGCACGCCGGAACAGGTGACTTTCTGCATCGACAGTTGGATGGGGGAAACGTGCCCGGTGTTGACGTTGCAGCAGGATCAACTGAGCGGCTATACGCGGGTGGGTAACGTGCGTTATCCCACTACTGGCAGCAAATTGGCGGCGATCCCGGCGGGTAAAATGCCGGTAGTGCCGGATGAACAGCATCAGGCCAATATTCTGGGGGGCGAAGCTGCATTCTGGGCGGAAAACATTCGCGCGCCGATCCTCGATATCAAAATGTGGCCCCGCACCTTTGCAGTGGCGGAGCGTCTGTGGTCGGCGAAAGATGTTACCGATGAAAGCAATATGTATCAGCGGTTGGCGGCGGTGGATGCCTGGTCGGTGGTGTCCGCAGGCTTGCAGCAGCATGCTGCAACCGCGCGCGAGTTCACCCGCCTGGCTAACAGCGTGGAGATCGCGCCGTTGCAGATCCTCGCTGAAGCGGTGGAACCCGCTCAGTATTACACTCGCAATCATCTGAAGTTTAAAGCCGGTCATTATCACCAGTTCGAACCGCTAAACCGCTTTGCCGATGCGTTGCCGGCGGAAAGTGCGGCAGTGCGTGATTTGCACGCTCAGGTGGCATTGCTGCTGAAAGACAAGAATCAGCAGGCGGCAGCTCAGGCGATTCGTGCGCGTTTACAACACTGGCAGCGTAACGGTGCGCCAGTGCAGCAAGCGATTGCGGGCAACGTGGTGATGAAGGATCTGGCACCGGTGGCGCAGGACGTCAGCGTGTTGGCCGATCTGGGGCTGATGCTGTTGGAGCACTATCAGCAAGGCAAGCCATTGAGCAAAGCCGAAGCCGAACAGGCGCAACAGCAGCTGGATGCCGCCGCGCAGATCCGTGATGAAGTGGTGATTGCGGCGGTGTACCCGTTGGAAGCGTTATTGCGCGCGGTGGCGGTGCATTAAGGCGTAAATCAATAAAACGGCCAGCAAGCGCTGGCCTTATCAGCTATCGCGACGGATTAACGACGAACGGCGATGGCTTCGATCTCAATCTTCACGTCTTTTGGCAAGCGCGCCACTTCCACGCAGGAACGTGCTGGGAATGACGCCTGATGTTCGGTGAAGAAGGCTTCATAGGTGGCGTTAACGGTGGCGAAATCGTTCAGATCTTTCACGAAAACGGTGGTTTTGACGATGTCGGCGACCTTCAGACCTGCGGCTTCAACGATTGCTTTGACGTTTTCCAGTGACTGGCGGGCCTGAGCGGCAACGTTATCAGGGACTGCACCGGTTTTCGGGTCTACCGGGATCTGGCCGGAAGTGATGATCATACTGCCCAGATCAACGCCCTGTACGTAAGGCCCAATGGCGGCTGGCGCGAGTTCAGTGCTGATGTTACGTGACATTTTATCTCCTGATGGTAGATAACACCGTCCACTTAAGCCTGAGGCTTAATATGACGCCCCCTCTCCCTGTGGGAGAGGGCCGGGGTGAGGGGCCTTCGCGATGGTGATATTCCCCTCACCCTAACCCTCCCGGAGGGAGAGGGAACTTACCGAACAGTGTTGTGATGGCGAAGCATGATTTTTTCAGAAATCCCATTATAGGGAGTGGCCGCCAGATTAACAGCGCCACTCCTGGGGAATCAATCCGCCTGCAACACGACCTGATGCTCAAACTCTTTCTCGCAGTAGCGGCATTTTAAATACACTTCGCCCGCGCGGGACTTCACGCCGAAGCTCGAAGCCACCGGCTCGCTGCGGCTGATGCAGTTGCTGTTCGGGCAGGTCAGTACGCCATCGATATGATCCGGCAGGCTGAGATTCAGCTTCAGCACTACTTCGTAATTGTCGATGCGGTTGACCGTGGCCTTGGGCGCATACATCGCCAGCTGGTTAGCCTGCTGCTCGGTCAGGAAAGTATTCTCGATTTTGATCAGATCTTTGCGGCCCAACTCGCGTGAAGGCAGGTTCAGCCCGATGGTGATACGTTGATCGGTATCGGTCAGTTTGAACAGCGACAGCAGCTTAAAGCCGATACGCGCCGGAATATGGTCGATCACCGTGCCGCATTTGATCGCTTCAACCTGGAGTTTATTATCGTGAGTCATGACGGTTCCCCCTTAAAGAGCCAAATCTGCGTTTAATACCAGTGCCAACAGCGCCTGCCGGGCGAAAATGCCGTTGCCCGCCTGCTGGAAATAGTGCGCGTACGGCGTTTTATCCACATCGGTGGTGATCTCATCAATCCGTGGCAGTGGGTGCAGCACTTTCATGTTGTCGCGAGCCCCTTCCAAGTCTGTCGCCCGCAGCACAAACTGGGCTTTCACGTTGGCGTATTCGGAAGGATCGAGGCGCTCTTTCTGCACGCGAGTCATGTACAGAATGTCCAGCTCCGGTACCACTTCTTCAATGCTGTTGTGGTGGCTGTAGGTAATACCTTTTTCTTCCAGCATCTTCAGCAGGTAGCCCGGCATCGCCAGCGCGTCCGGGGCGATAAAGAAGAAATGGTTGCCGTCGTATTTCGCCAGCGCTTGCGCCAGCGAATGGACGGTGCGGCCATATTTCAGATCGCCCACCATGGCGATGTTGATGTTGCTCAGCCGACCTTGGGTTTCCTGAATGGTGAACAGATCCAGCAGGGTTTGAGTAGGGTGCTGGTTGGAACCGTCACCGGCATTCAACACCGGGATACCGCCAGCGAATTCCGCCGCCAGGCGTGAAGCCCCTTCCTGCGGGTGGCGCATCACGATGGCATCCACATAGGTGCTAATCACCGAGATGGTATCGGCCAGCGTTTCGCCTTTCTTGCCGAGGGAGGTGTTGGTGCTGTCAGAGAAGCCTACCACCGACGCCCCCAGGCGCTGCATGGCGCTTTCAAACGACAGGCGGGTGCGCGTTGACGCTTCAAAGAAGCAACTGGCGATCACCTTGTGTTTAAGCAACTCCGGCTGCGGATTGGCTTTCAGGCTGGCGGCGGTGCGCAGCACCAGTTCCAGATCCTCGCGGCTGAGATCGTTAATAGAGATGATGTTTTTGCGATATAGCGGGTTGGCCATGTTCACTCTCCTCGACTCGTGCCCTTGGCGTGGGGCAGTTCTTAAGGCAAAAAAAAGCCCCTCAATGAGGGGCTTAAATAATGAGATCATGCAACAGGAGAAACAACGGCTGCTGGCTGCCGATGGGCAGTCGGTTTTGTCGATGGTGGCGAACAAAACAAGCGGCGTTTTTCATGCTTTCTCCTGGCAAATTGTCGCGCATTATACTCGTGCTTTTCGTCACTGCAAGCGCTAAAACATCACTTATTGCCCTTTCGCAACCGATTGGCTGTTGAGAGAGGGCGTAGCCAATATGGATGTTGGCTATTTGTTAGGCTGAGAAAGATGGTGTATATTAAATGTGCATGACTGATGCGCATGATGGAGGTGTTATGAAACGCTCTGAAGTTTCTAAAGCCGTAAAAAAACCAACCAATGTTTCTGTTGATGTCGAGTTATTGGCGGAGGCCAGAAAATTCAATATCAACCTATCCGCGACGTTAGATGCGGCATTACACCGTGCTGTCGCTGAACGTAAGCGTGAAGAATGGCTGAGGCAGAATCAGGAAGGGCTTCTGCTTTGTAACGAAGTTGCCGAGGAGTATGGACTTTTTTCGGATGAGCACAGGGAGTTATAATGCAGCAATTCACGCTTTATGAAAACCGGGGTAATAACCGTATTAATTACCCCTATTTTATTGATATACAAAATGATTTATTAAGTCAGCTCGATAGCCGAATTGTGCTTCCCCTCGTTGAATTGGCAAACTTCAGAGATAAATTCCCTGCTAATCTCTGCCCGAAAGTCAGGGTTGATGGTGAGGTATTTATTATCCTTACCCACCAATTGACCACAGTTCCCATCAAATCACTCACCCATCCGGCTGGCTCTTTAGTTGAATACCGCAATACCATTATCTCTGCGTTGGATTTCTTGATTACCGGTATCTAATGGTTTAATGCTGCACGCTATGATGCTTGCCCGCCTGCAAATCCCCCCGGCTGAAATGGCGCACGATATGGCCGCTTTCCATCAGTGCGGCGCGTTCAGACATATGGGCGATCACCTCGCCGTCGTGGCTCACCAGCAGATAGGTCATGCCGTGTTCGCGCTTCAGGTGGTTGAGCAGGTTGAGGATCTCCGCCTGCACCGACATATCCAATGCCGAAGTCGGTTCATCGAGCAGTAACAGCTTGGGCCGCAGCAGCAAAGCGCGGGCGATTGCCACCCGCTGGCGTTGGCCACCGGAAAGCTGGTGCGGGTAACGTTCGGCCATCGCTGCGTTCAAACCGACCTGCTGCAAGGCCTCGTTGATGCGTGCCGGGATATGTTTTTCGCCGTGGATCTTCAACGGTTCCCCCAGCGTGCGGCCAATCTTGTGCTGCGGGTGCAGCGAGGCGTAAGGATCCTGAAACACCATCTGCACATCACGGCGCAGCTGGCCGGTGAAGCGCTGCAACGGCTGAATCGCCTGGCCGAGTAGCCGCACTTCGCCGCACCACTCGCGTTGCAGGCCCGCCAGCACGCGCAATACGGTGGATTTACCGCAGCCGGAGGCGCCAATCAGGCTGAAGGTTTCCCCGGCCTCGACGGCAAAACTCACCGATTCCACGGCGATTTTTTGGCCGTGGCCCTGCGGGAAACTGACCTGTAGGTTTTCAATTTCAATCAGCGCCATGTTCGCTCCGGGTAAAATCGATGCTGCGATCCAGCACCGGCAGTTCCTGACCATAGGTGGCGGCGCTCGGGCGGCAGGCCCACAGCGTGCGGGTATAGGGGTGAGTTGCCAGCGGCAGATCGGCGGCGATGCCCTGATCCACCAGTTTGCCCTGATACATCACCAGCACCCGATCGCAGCGTGCTGCCACCAGCGGCAGATCGTGGCTGATCAGCAGCAGGCCCATATTGCGCCGCTCGGTTTGCTCGACGATCAGATCGAGGATCTGATTACGCAGCCGGGCGTCCAGCGCAGAAGTAGGTTCGTCGGCAATCAGCAGTTGCGGATCGTTAACCAGCGCAATCGCCAGCATGGCACGCTGGCCCATGCCGCCGGAAAGCTGGCCAGGATAGCTGTGGTAGAGGTTCTCCGGCAAACCGACGGCGGCCAGAGAGTTCAGCACCCGCTCATGGCGATCGGCGCGGGTCAGGGAATTATGCAGCGTCAGAGACTCTTCGATCTGTTTGCCAATGCAGCGCACCGGGTTCAACGCATAGCGCGGATCCTGCAACACCATAGCGATTTTGGCACCGCGTACCTCGTTCCACTGGCGCGGTTTCAGCGCCAGCAGATCGGTTTGGCGATAGCGCAAGGTATCGGCGCTGACGATGCCCGGTTTACGCACCAGCCCCATCAGCGCACGGGCGGTCATCGATTTGCCGGAACCCGATTCGCCGACCAATGCCACCTTTTCCCGGCCAATCGTCAGCGCAAGGTTATCCACCACCTTGTGGCCGTTAAAGTTGATGCAGAGATTGCGTGCTACCAAAAGTGGCTCAGTCATGATGCGGATCCAGTAAGTCGCGCAGGCCATCGCCCAGCAGGTTAAACGCCAGGCTGCTGATGAGGATCGCGCAGCCAGGGATCGCGGCGATCCACCATTGATCGAAGATCACCTGCATGCCGTCGGCCACCATCGATCCCCATTCGGCCATCGGTGGCCGTGCTCCCAAACCGAGAAAACCCAGCCCGGCAGCGGCGAGAATAATGCCAGCCAGATCGAGCGCCAGCCGGACGACGGCAGAAGGCAGGCACATTGGCAGAATATGGCCCCACAGCAGGCGCGGCCCCTGAATGCCCATCATTTCGGCGGCGGCCAGATAGTCGCTTTTACGCAGCAACTGGATCTCGGCCCGCGCCTGACGGGCATAGGCGGGCCAAGTGGTGAGTGCCAGCGCCAGTGCGCCGTTGACCAACCCTGGCCCGAGCATCGCCACAAAGGCGAAGGCCAGAATCAGCCGTGGCATCGACATCACCACGTCGGTAAAGCGCATCAATACGCGTTCCAACCAGCCGCCGTAATAGCCGGAAAGCACGCCGATCAGCAGACCGAGCGGCAGGGTAATCACCGTCACCAGCAGCACCAGCCCGAACGTTGGTCGGGTGCCGTAGATCAGGCGGGAAAGCACATCGCGGCCATAGCCATCGGTGCCGAGCCAGTGGCCTGCGCCCGGTGGCAGCAGGCGGTTGGCGGCGTTCTGCCAGTTAGGGTCAACCGGGGCCAGCCAGGGGGCGAACAGGGCGATCAGCACCAGCGCCAGTAGGATCAGCGCACCGCAGGTGGCAGAAGGGGAACGTTTGAGCATCGCGATCGTCATCTTGGCCGCGTCCTTGGGTCGATCGCACGTACCAGCAGATCGGTGAAGGTGTTGATCAGCACAAAGCACAGGCCGATCAGCAGGGTGCCGCCCATAATTGCGGTGGTATCACCGGCAAACAGCGCGGTAGTGAGGTAACGGCCAATGCCGGGCCAGGAGAATACCGTTTCGGTCAGCACCGCGCCTTCCAGCATGCTGGTGTAAGACAGGGCGATCACCGTCAGCAGCGTGCCGCCGATATTCGGCAGTACGTGGCACAGCATTATGCGCATCTCGCTGGCACCCTTGGCGCGCGCCAGCGTGACGTATTCTTTATTCAGCTCACTCAGGCAGGCCGAGCGCGTCAGGCGGGTGATGCTGGCCAGTGAGTAATAGGCCAGCAGGCAGACCGGCAGCACCAGGTGCGCCAGCGCATTACGCACCGCGCTAATATCGCCAGAAAGCCAGGTGTCGATCAGCGCGAAACCGGTTTTGCTCTCCACGCTGTATTGGTAGATATCGTCCAGCCGCCCCGGCCCGGCGCTCCACTGCAGTTTGGCGTAAAACAGCAGCAACATCAGCAGCCCTAGCCAGAAGATTGGCACCGAGTTGCCGAGCAGGGTGATAAAACGCACGAAGATATCCAGCTTGCTACCGGCAAAACGGGCGCACAGTACGCCGAACAGCACGCCGAGCGGTGCGCCAATCACCAGAGACAGTGTGGCAAGTTCCAGGGTGGCGGGGAAGGCGTGCAGCAGATCCTGCAACACCGGCTGACCGGTGGCGCTGGCGGTGCCGAGATCGCCATGCGCCAGCCGCTCCAGATAGTGCCAAAACTGCACCGGCAATGAGCGATCCAGCCCGAGCTGATGTTTTACCTGTTCATAGGTGGCGGCGCTGGCGTGATCGCCGACGATCTGCAACACCCGATCCACCGGTGACAGCGCCGAAAGCAGAAAGGTGATCAACAGCAGGCCGAACAGGGTCAGCACCAGCGTAAGCAGGCTCTGGGCCAACCCCCAAATATGACGCCGGGAAGGGCTCCCCGGCGTGGGTTTTATTGCTACCGACATGACAATCCTGATTATTTGCTAACGCGATCGTAGTAAACCATATCCGCATTCAGGCCCTGTTGATAGCCCTTCACGTTATCGCGCAGCACCACCTGCGTTTTGGCCTGATCGATAAACACATAAGGCGAACTGCGCTGCAATTCTTGCTGCATGGCGGTGTACAGTGCGCTGCGCTTGGCCGGATCGGCTTCTGCCACCGCCGCCAGCGTTTTCTGGTTCAGCTCTGGGATCTGCCAGCCGTTCAAGCCTGCCACCGTGCTGCTTTTACCGTCGTTATAGGCAAAGGCGCTGGCGTTGGAGTGCGCGTCGAAGTAATCCGGGATCCACAGGCGGATCGCCGCCTGGTGCTGCTTGGCACGTACGCGCGCATACACCTGGCTGCCCGCCGCAGGCAGCAGCTCAAGCTTCACGCCGCCCTGGGCAAAGCTGGCCTGCAACGACTGGGCAATGGTGATAAACGGCGGTTTGTTTTCCACGTCCAGCGTCAGGCTGGCGTTAGCGATCCCGGCTTTTTCCAGGATCGCCTTGGCTTTAGCGGGATCAAAACTGAACGGGTTATCTTCCAGCGCACCCGGCAAACCCACCGGCAGGAAGCTTTGGTGTACGAAGTATTGCCCTTTCAGCAGATCTTTCGTGATGCCCTGATAATCCACCAGATAGCGCGCGGCCTCCCAGAACGCCGGGTTATTCAGCAGCGGATTGGCCTGATTGCCGCTATTGAACACCAGATAGTTTTGCTCGGCGGAAGGGATTTCCAGCACTTTCACGCCCTGCTGGTTTTTCAGCGCGGCGGTCTGGTCCGGGCCCAGTTCACGCGCCACGTCGGCATCGCCTTGCTGGATCAGCAGGCGGCGCGCGCTGGGGTCTGGCACGTTTTTGATGATGATGTTGCTGAGCAGCGGCTTATCGCCCGGTGAGGTTGGGTTGGCGTCCAGCACTATTGCCTGATGCGGCTGATAAACCCGCATCTTGAACGGGCCGCTGCCCGCAGAGTGCATCTTCAACCAGGCGTTGCCGAAGTCGTCGCCTTTCACGTTTTGCTGCACTGCTTTGCTGTCGACGATCGAGGCGATCGGCGTTGAGAGAATATTCAGCGCTACCGCCGGGCTGACGTCCGCCGTCCAGCTCAGTTGCACGGTATGATCGTCGATCTTCTTCAACTGCGCATCGATATTGTCCGGCTGCCAGCCAAGCACGTTAAGGATAAATGCCGGTGATTTGTTCATTTTCACTGCGCGCTGATAAGAGAAAATCACGTCGTCGGCGGTCAGCGGGTTGCCAGAGGAGAAAACCGCCTGTGGACGCAGCTTTACCGTCAGGGTTTTGGCAGCGGCATCATCCTGCCAGCTTTCTGCCAGCACCGGGATCACCTTGGCCGGGTTGTCGCGATCGGCCTGTACCAGCCGTTGATAGAGACTTGGCACGGTCTGGATGCTGGAAAGCTCGTTGGCTTCTGCCGGATCGAGGCTGACGATATCATCCAGCGATTGGACGACCACCAGCGTATTGGGCGGCGTGGCGGCGAATGCGGCTCCGGAAAGTGCGGCGAGAATAAACAGCGGTAAGGCTTTGGCTTTCATAGACGTTTCCCTTGAGTGTACTGGCAAACCAGAACGGAGAAGAGGTTGTTATCGTTGATTTTTACGGTATTTCCACCGCCAAAGTGCCACGGTAGAACGTTCGTAAAAAGCAGGCAAAGGCCAATCTGTTATTTGATATGACAAAAAAGACTATACCCAAAATAATTCAAGTTGCTTGTAGGCGGCAACTGAACGAAGCCCCAGGAGCTTACTCAAGTAAGTGACTGGGGTGAGTG
>JBAQHZ010000434.1:0-9511 GCA_049288585.1 Chania sp. | reverse complement strand
GGAACTGGTTAGCTAACAAATCCGCGGCAGCGGCTCATCCAGCGGCAGATCTAATCGGCGGGAAACACCAAACAGCCCCACCACATTCACCTGCTGGCGCTCCAGCGTGCGACCAATCACCGCCGCATCACGCCCCAGCGGGTGCTGATGCAGTGCGACCAACACCTCGGCTTCGGCTTCAGGTGCCACCACCAGCACTAATTTGCCCTCATTAGCAAAGTTCAGCGCATCCAACCCCAGCAATTCGCAAATCCCGCGCACTGCGGGCTTCAACGGTAACGCCGCTTCCACGATCTCCATGCCGCAGCCGCTGGCGCTGGCAAATTCGTGCAACACCGCCGTCACGCCGCCGCGCGTGGCATCACGCAGCGCCCTTATTCCTGGGATATTTAATAACGGCGCAATAAGCGGGGCCAACAGAGCACAGTCGCTGCCCAGTTCGCTTTCCAACCCCAAGCCTTCGCGCAGGTTGAGGATGGTCGCGCCATGATCGCCGAGCGTACCGCTGACAATAATGCTGTCGCCCCGGCGGATCTGATGGACGCCCCAATCGACGTTGGCCGGAATGGCACCAAAGCCGGTGGTATTGATAAAAATCTTGTCAGCCGCCCCACGGGGAACCACTTTGGTATCGCCGGTGACGATCTGGATCCCGGCCTGCTGCGCCGTGGCCGCCATCGACTGGACAATGCGCGCCAGCGTGGCAAACGGCAGCCCTTCTTCCAGGATCAGGCCGCAGCTCAGATAGCGCGGCTGCGCACCGCTGACCGCCACGTCGTTGGCGGTGCCGCACACTGCCAGCTTGCCAATGTCGCCACCGGGAAAGAAAATCGGGTCGATCACATAGCTGTCGGTGGATACCGCCAGCCGATCCCCGGCGGCACAGAGTTCACTCAGCGCAATCCGCGCCTGATCTTCGCGCGCGTTCAGCGCCGGGTTGGCAAAGGCCTGCAAGAACAGCTCTTCGATCAGGCTTTGCATCGCCTGCCCACCGCTGCCGTGCGCCAGCGTGATTTCGCGCTCATCGTTCGGTTTAAGCATTATGCCGTCTCCCTGCGGTACTGATAATAAGCCGCACAGGCTCCTTCCGATGACACCATCAGGGCACCAAAGGCGTTGCTTGGCGTACATTCTGTGCCAAACAGCGGGCAAGCGTCCGGCTTGCAGCGCCCGGTCAGCACATCACCACAGCGCGAACGCGGATCGTCCGCCACGCGCTGCGCCTGGGGCTGAAAGCGCCGTTCGGCGTCAAAGCCGGCATAGTCCGGCGTCAGTTGTACGCCAGAGTGGGCGATCTCCCCTAGGCCGCGCCATTCGCTGCTGGCCTTCAGGCAAAACACTTCCGCCAACGCCTGCTGTGCCAGGCGGTTACCCTGCTCTGGCACAATGCGCCGGTACTGATTTTCCACCGCGCTGCGGCCAGCGCACAGTTGTTCCAGCAGCATCACCAGCCCTTGCAAGATATCCAGCGGTTCAAACCCGGTGACTACCAGCGGTTTATGGTACTGCTCGGCGATAAACCCGTAAGGCGCATTGCCGATCACCATACTGACGTGGCCGGGAGCCAGAAAACCGTCAATCCGCACATCGGGCTGCTGCAACAGGCTGCGCAAGGTGGGGATCAGGGTAATGTGCTGGCAGAACAGGCTAAAGTTGCTCAGCTTACGCTGCCGCGCCTGTTGCAGGGTCAAGGCGCTGGCGGGCATGGTGGTTTCGAAACCCAGCCCGAAAAACACCACTTGGCGCTGTGGGTGATCAACCGCCAGTTGCAGAGCATCCAGCGGTGAATACACCACCCGGATATCAGCACCGTGCCGCCGGGCATCCAGCAGCGATCCGTTGCGCCCGCGCACGCGCATGGCGTCGCCATAGGTGCAGAAAATCACTTCCGGGTGCGCGGCAATCTCCAGGCAGCTATCGATGCGCCCCATCGGCAAGACACAAACCGGGCAACCCGGCCCGTGGACGAACTCCAGGTTATCCGGCAGCAATCGGTCGAGCCCAAACTTGAAAATCGCATGGGTATGGCCGCCGCACACTTCCATGATTTGCAGCGGTAAGCGTTGCCGTTCAGGCATCGCAAGCATCAGTTGTGCGATGCGCTGCAATAAAACTTGGGTCAGCGCCGGATCGCGGAACTCATCAACGTAGCGCATCGCTGCCCCCCGGCATCGGTGATTCAAGCCCGACGGCACGCATATGTTCCAGCGCTGCCAGCGTGTCCAGCGCCTCCTGTTCGTCGAGCAGGCTCATGGCGAACCCCACGTGCACCAGCACCCACTGCCCGAGCAGCGCCTGCGGTGAATCCTCACACACCAGCGCGATATTGACCCCGAGCGACACGCCACATACGTCAACCGTTGCCAGTTGGTGCAGGTCTTCGCCAACCGCCATCACTTTACCGGGTACGCCAAGGCACATTATTGCGCCTCCAGCCAGTCGAGCCAGAGATCCATCCCCTCGCCGCTGGTGGCCGACAGGGCGATCACCTGAATAGTTGGATTAACCTGACGGGCATAGGCAATGCACCGTTCAACCGAGAAATTCACGTAGGGCAGCAGGTCGATCTTGTTGATCACCATCAGCGTGGCGGCGGCAAACATATGCGGATATTTGAGCGGTTTGTCCTCCCCTTCGGTCACCGACAGCACCGCCACTTTATGCCGTTCCCCCAGATCAAAACTGGCAGGGCACACCAGGTTGCCAACGTTTTCAATAAACAGCAGGCTGTTATCCTGCAACGGCAGGCGATGGGCCGCGTCGTGCACCATCTGCGCGTCCAGGTGGCAGCCTTTACCGGTGTTCACCTGAATCGCCGGAACCCCCGTCGCGCGGATGCGTTCTGCATCGTTGCTGGTTTGCTGATCGCCTTCGATCACTGCACAGGGTACTTTGCCCGCCAGAGATTGCAGGGTGGCCGTCAGCAGAGACGTTTTGCCAGAGCCGGGGCTGGAAACCAGGTTCAGCACCAGGATGTTCTGCGCGGCAAAGTGTTCACGGTTATGCGCCGCCAAGTGGTTGTTTTTGCTTAATACGTCCTGCTCAATCTGCAATAACCGCCGCTGGCCCATGCCTGGGGCATGGCTCCCGGCCTCGCCGTGGCCATAGTGCAGATCTTGCGAATGCGCTTGCACCTCCGGCGCAAACGGCTGTGCTTCAGCGCTGGCGTAATGATGATGCACGTCGCCCTGATGGTGATAATGGTGGTGGTGATGGATCGTGACTGCCTGATGGGCATGCCCATGGTGATGATGGTCGTCATCATGATGGTGGTGATGATGCTCGTCCCCTTCGATGGATGTTTCTCCGAGGCCACAACCGCAAGTCGTACACATAGGACTTAGCTCCTTAGATTTATTCCACTTCTAATTGTTTTAATCGCAGGCTTTCGCCGCTCTCGATGCGCAACGCGTGGCCGCCGCACTGCGGGCAACCGGCGTCATGCCGTTCGATCGTCACGCTGGTGCTGCAATCCCAGCACCAGGCATGCGCTGGTTGATAGCTCAGATGCAGTTGGCAGCCTTCTGCCAACGTCTGGCGGCTGGCACTGGCGAAGCTGAAGCGCAGTGCGTGCTCTTCAATACAAGACAGCGCGCCGATCTCCAGCCACACCGCCGTTACCCTACGGGCACCGTGCTGCAACGCCTGCTGTTCAATCAGTTCCATGGTGCTCAAACACAGGCTGATTTCATGCATCGGTCAGCTCCCCCGTGGCAGGCGAAACAGCGCGCGCCGCCCCAGGTTGCTCGGAAGGCTGCTGTCTACCACCGGCAGCGAGAGCGCCATACGTGCGCTGTTTTCCGCCAGTGCCAGCGCCTGCTCGGCCCCCAGCGAACTCTCCAGCGGCGACATCAGCGAGCAGGCCAGATATTGCCCACAGCCGCCGATCTCGCCCAGGGTGAAGCTGACGTTGCCGCAGGGCAGCGCCAGCGCCAGTTTTTCGCCGATCTGACGCGGTTGCCACTGCTGCTGCGGCCCAGGGAGCACCATCAGACTAAGCATCCAGGGCGTGAGCATGCAGCCGACCCACTGCTGTTCAAACAGTTGAAACCCGCAGGCACGAATCGGCATCTGCGAATGGAAAAAGGATAAATCGCGCATGCCGTCGGCGGCGACGGCATGAAACGCCGCTTCTAACAACGGAGCAGGATTGGTTTGAAAGCCGCTAACAGCATCGGGCATCGGCTGCCTCCTTGAGCGAGATTGGCACACCGCTGCATTGCAATGCCACCAGCACCTGCGCCAAGGCAGGCTCTATTGCCTGAGTGACCCGCGGGCTGAGGCCGATTCCCGGCTCCAGCGATTCCGGCACCACGCCAACCAGCGTTAAGCGCCGTGGGAACTCCTCCGTCAAGCGGAGTGCCATCAGCACGTCCGACAGCCCCAACTGATGCGGTGAAATCTTGCGGGTGAACAGCGCAGGGATCTCTTCATCATGCAGCACCACTACGCTGCCCGGTGCCTGGCCGGTCAGTACCGCATCGGCCACGATCAGATGGTCGCGATCGGCCATCACTTCCATCAGTTCCATGCCGGAGGTGCCGCCATCCAACACCTCA
The DNA here is from genome assembly GCA_049288585.1 of Chania sp. Lineage (GTDB taxonomy): Bacteria > Pseudomonadota > Gammaproteobacteria > Enterobacterales > Enterobacteriaceae > Chania. The sequence continues at coordinate 4,952 of JBAQHZ010000434.1, read as the reverse complement.
ACGTTGGCCGGTAACACAAAGCGTTGTTCCAGCGCTTCAATGATGCGCACGCCCACCGCTTCATCGCTCAATAACAGATTACCGATACCCAGTACCAAAATACGCATCACAGCACCTTGACCCTGGTCACTTCATTGCCGGTGGTGTCGACGATATGCACAGCACAGGACATGCAGGGATCAAAGGAGTGAATGGTTCTCACCACTTCCAGCGGCTTGGCCGGATCGGCCACCGGCGTCCCCACCAGCGAACGCTCGTAAGGGCCGGGCTCGTCGTTATGGTTGCGTGGCCCGGCATTCCAGGTGGAAGGCACCACCGCCTGATAATTGGCGATCTTGCCGTCTTTGATCACCACCCAATGGGACAGCGAACCGCGCGGTGCTTCGATAAACCCGACGCCGCGAATTTCGCCGCTCAACGGGATATTGGGCCGGATAAAGGTTTCGTGATCGCCTTTGCCGATGTTTTCCACCAGCGCCTGCCACTGCTGGCCGAGGGTTTCATGCAGCACGCAGGCATGCACCGTGCGCCCGACGATCCGCCCTAGGGTTGACGGCAGTTGTTCGGCGGTTAGCGCGTGGCCGGTCAAGGTTTGATAGGCGCCGTTGACGCGGTCGAAGTATTTCTGCGTCGGTTGATGTTCGGCCTGTAAGCTGCACATCAGCCAGGCCAGCGGCCCCATTTCCACCGCTTTGCCGTAGAAGGTTGGCGATTTCACCCAGGAATATTTGCCGTCTTCCTGCCAGCCGGTGTAATTCGGCCGCGTCAGCCCTTCCCACGGCGCTAACGGCTGATCGTCCTGATACCAGGCATGTTTACCGCTCTCCTGAATGCCATTCACCAGATAAGCATCGCGCTGGTTGGCGATTGGCCGGAACTTGCCGTTATCCAGGAAGCCGCCCGGCAGCAGGTAAGTGTCGCCTTTGCGATCGGTCGGCAGCTCCGGCAGGCAAAGATAGCAGTCCGCCCCTTTGCCCAGCGCCAGCCAGCCCGGATAGTGCGCCGCGATTACCGCGCTATCCACCAGATAAACCTGTTCGATAAAGTCGCCGAGACGATCGATAAAGGTTTTCAGGTACATCAGGCGTTCAAGGTTCAGCACGCTAGGGGCATCCAGGTTGATCGGGTTAGCCACCCCGCCTACCGCCAGGTTCTGGATATGCGGCGTTTTGCCCCCCAAAATGGCGACGACCCGGTTAGCATCACGCTGGCATTCCAACGCTTGCAGGTAGTGAGCAACGGCGATCAGGTTAACCTCTGGCGGCAGTGCCATCGCCGAGTGCCCCCAGTAGCCGTTAGCAAAGATGCCCAGTTGGCCGCTGGCCACCAGATCTTTAATTTTTTGCTGCACGCGGCTGAATTCGGCGGCACTGTTGAGCGGCCAATTCGACAGGCCATTCAGCAGTTCGGCAGCTTTTTGTGGGTCGGCCTTCAAGGCTGAGGTGATATCGACCCAGTCCAGCGCCGAAAGCTGATAAAAATGTACTATGTGATCGTGAATGCTGTGGGCCGCCAGAATGATGTTGCGGATATACTGCGCGTTAACCGGCACTTCCATCCCCAAGGCATTTTCTACCGCCCGCACCGAGGCCAAGGCATGGGTGGTGGTACAGACGCCACAGATACGCTGGACGATCATCCAGGCATCGCGCGGATCGTTACCTTGCACAATCTCTTCCATGCCGCGCCACATGGTGCCAGAAGACCAGGCTTTGACCACCTTGCCGTCTTCAATTTCGCAGTCAATCCGTAAATGCCCTTCAATGCGGGTTACGGGATCAATGGTGATGCGTTGGCTCATGCTCTACCTCTATCTGGTTGTTTTCATGCTTGTGTTGCTGCGCAGGCAGCACCGGTAACAACCTGATCAACAGGATGTACGCACACACTTCTATCGCCACGAAGCCGATGGAGATCAGCAGTTCGCTGGCGGTCGGAAAATAGCCGTAACCGTTGCCGGGATCGTAGGCCAGCAGTGAGTAGTTCAGCCGCCACAAGGCCGCCCCACAGATCATGCTCAGCGCACCGATAAACAGCAGGCGTGAATCTCGGCGATTCCGTTTCCAGCGGAACAGCAGCAGCGGCAACAGCATCAGACCGATTTCCAGCCAGAAAAACAGGGCAAACCGGTCGAGATGCCACAGGTAGCCAGTCTTATGGCGGTAAATCAGTTCGCCAAAGCGCAGCACGATAAACAGCAGCAAAATGGCGTCAATGATGTAGGTCATGCGGGTAAACAGCGGCGTTTCGCGAGCCCCTTTACCCAACAGCCCCGCCTGCACCAGCGAGCCTTCGAAGATGACAATCGAGAACCCGAGAATGCCCGCCGTCAGCAAGGAGAACAGCGGCAGTATTTCGTAGCTTTGCCACAGCGGATGCACCTTGATGCCTGCGGCAATCATCAACGATCCCATTGACGACTGGTGCATCGCGGGCAGCAAGGCGCCCAGCGCGATAATCAGGAACATGGCTTTATTCAGCCATTTGAGCGACACCTTCCAGCCCAGGCGTTCAAACAGCGCCGGGGCAAATTCCAGCGCCACCACGCCGATGTAGATCGTCATACAGACCGCGGTTTCAAACAGCACGGAGGAGGTGTTGAAATGGCCGGGAATGTAAAAGTAAGGCAGGTTCCAGTAGCGGCCGACGTCGATGGTGATCGACAACCCACCCAGCGTATAGCCGAACAGGCTGGCCAACAGCGCCGGGCGCACCAGCGGATGGTATTCACCACGGTTAAATACATACACCGCCCAGGCCAGCGCCCAACCACCGCAGGCCAGACCGGTGCCCACCAGCAGATCGAAGGCAATCCAGATCCCCCACGGATAGCCGCCGTTCAGGTCGGTCACCGACCCTAGCCCGAACACCAGGCGTTTCAGGATCAGCAAGGCACAGAGCACCACAAACGGGGCCAGCAGCATCACCGGCCAACTCACCAGCCGCCCGCCAAGGGGCTGCGTTTTATGCGTCGTCATGTTCGTCTTCCTTCTTATCCTGACGCTCTTTACGCGTGTTGCGGTGCGCCAGCAACGTGATGCCGGTCAGAGCGGCCAGCGGCAACACCATGCCGCTGTACAGCGAATGCTGCACATGCTCGGAGCGCGCGCCGGTTGATAAATGCTCCAGCGGCGGCAGGCCCAGCTTCTCAAACGGCACCCCGGTCAGCACCAGCACCTGCGTCCCTCCCCCTTCTTCTTCGCCATACAGATGCGGCTGGTAATGTGGGATCGCGTGTTCATAGTGGTCATCGGCCTGCACGGTCTGCCGTGGAAAGCGGTAGCTTTCACCCGGTTTGCGCGCCAGACGCTGTTTCGCCTCCGCCAACAGCTGCTCGCGGGTGCCGAAGATCACCGCACCGGTCGGGCATACTTCCACGCAGCCGGGCAGCCCACCCTGATCCAGGCGTTCAATGCCTTTCTGGTTGCACAGTTCGCACTTGTGGATTTGGCCGAACGGGTTGTCGTAGTCGTATTTCGGTACGTTGAACGGGCAGCCGACCATGCAATAGCGGCAGCCGGTACAAACATTGGGGTTGTAATGCACAATGCCGGTTTTCGGATGTTTGGTCAGCGCCTGCACCGGGCAAACCGAAACGCAGTTGGGATCAACACAGTGCATGCACTGCTTTTTGATATAGGCATAGCCATCTTCCAACTGGTCTTTATGCTGGCCGCTGCCGCTGCTCCACACCTGGATAATGTTGTTGGTATAGGGGCTTAGCTTGTCGTTGTTCGACCAGGTGGCCTCATTGCCCGCATAGGCATAAGTTTCGCCATGCGCCTGGAAATCGGTATGGTTGATCTGCTGGCATTTGCTCACGCAGGCCTGGCAGCCGACACACAGGGTTGAGTCATACAGCATTCCCAACGAACCTGGGGTCGGGGGCTTATTCTCTGCACCTGCTACCGCCGGAGGCACCCCGCCCACCAGTATTGCGCTACAGGAGGCCAGTTTTAGAAAGTTACGTCGGTTCACGGCTTACTCCTTGCGCGGCGGTTGATCGTCATCTTTGCGCTGCTGCTTTTGCTGCCGCCCCAGTTCCCGCACCGTCATCAGGCTGACACCTGCCACCAGCCCGACCACGCCCCCAAGCAGACCAACCGCAGAGGCGCTGACGTGGCCGCCTTCGGCATTCTGCACCGCCGGTTTGGCGTAGCGCGGGGTAGGATTTTCAACGTTCGCCAGTTGAGCAATGCCTTTGGTAAAACCGATCCCCTGCTCATTGCAGCCGTAACAGGGGTGCCCGATGCCCACCGGCCAGATGCCGCCGCCGACGTCGCAGAATTCCAGCGTTGAACAGTTGCCGTAGGTTTCCGGCCCTTTGCAGCCAAGATGATAGAGGCACCAGCCTTGGCGGTGCCCGTCGTCACCGAACTCTTTGGCAAAACGCCCGGCGTCAAAGTGCGGGCGGCGTTCGCAGTTCTCGTGGATCAGGCGGCCATAGGCAAACTCAGGACGGTTTTTTGCGTCCAGCGCCGGTGGCCGTTGGTAGGTGATGATGTGTGCCACCGTCGCCAGAAAGTTATGCGGGTTGGGCGGGCAGCCGGGAATATTGATCACGGTTTTGCCGGGTAGGACATCCTGTAGGCTGACCGCACCGGTCGGGTTGGCACCGCTGGCGGCAACGCCACCCCAGGCCGCGCAGGAGCCGATGGCGATCACCGCCGCAGCATGTTCTGCCGCTTTGCGGATATGCTCGACGATCGGTTGACCCGCCACCATGCAGTAGATGCCGCCATCCTTCATCGGGATCGAACCGTCGACCACCAACACATATTGGCCTTTGTACTGCTCAATAGCGCGATGCTTGTTCTCTTCCGCCTGCTCACCAAAGGCGGCGGAGAGCACTTCGTGATACTCCATGGAGATCACGCTAAGCAGCAGGTTTTCGATCGTTGGGTGGGTCGCACGCAGTAATGATTCCGTACAGCCAGTGCATTCCTGAGCAC
>JBAQHZ010000433.1:0-2959 GCA_049288585.1 Chania sp. | reverse complement strand
CAGTTAGCCCGTGCATCTAAAGATTGGTAAGGGCAAAGTTCTCTTGAACGCCCCGCAATACCTGCTTGATAACCACGCGATTGAGCCCGCTCCAGACGATCTCGTTTCTGTCTCTTCATGCCCCGTTTCCCTCATCGTTGTCTGGTGGAAAGAAAACAGTGGCCGCTTTTTGCGCAACCACTATTAAGGAATAGCTGCAAATGGCGGGAAGATCAATGTGCCACTTTCACACCGATGTCATATTTGTGAGCTAGGCACGGAGAATTCGCTAAGTGGCTGATAAGCCGAGACCGAGAGTAACTAGATGAAAAACAATAAAAAATCCCGGCAAGGCGTTTTCATACACCTTGCCGGGATGGATTTAGACGATTTTAGTAAAAATTATAATTAAAGGCGTGCGGCCTGGGCCGCGATAACCTGCGCTTCCTGCGACCATCCCTGTGCCAAGGTGCGGATCAGCGCGTCATAGCCATCTTCCCCTTGCTGCAACTCCAGGCTGAATGGCCGTTTAATCAGCTGACCTTGATGACTCAGCACCCACTCACCACGAATGATCGCTTTACCATCATAGCGGCCATGGAAGCCGCTCACCGTCACGTTAAGCACATCCTGATCGCTGCTCATCGGCTGAGATGACACCACCCATCCTGGCAGCGCACCGCTGAGATTAGTCACCAGAGTCTGCTGCAATTGCTGATCCAACGGGCTGGCCCACAGGTTGTTTTGCGCGATCACATATTGCACGTCGTTGGTTTGATAGACCACACCGCTCTGTGCCAGAAAATCCGCCACATTGACATGCTCCAACCAAAGTTGGCGTGATGCCGGAGCGTCGCTCACCTGAGTTGGCTCCCCCAAGGCTGGCAACTGGTAATAGGTCTTGCTTGGCGTGCTACTACAGGCGCTGAGCAACAGCGCCAGAGCTACCGGAATCCATTTCATCATTTTTTGGCCTTCTTCGGCTGAGGATCGTCACTACCCGCGGCTTCAAACACCAGGGCGTTGCTCTTTTCATTCAGGGTACGCAGCACCGGCTGCAGCTCACGCAGCACCTGATCGAGACGTTGCATATCACCTACCATCTTGTTGTAGGCTGGTGAACCAGGCTGAACCCCTTTCATGCTGCGATTGAGTTCTTGCAGCGTTTTCTGCATATCCGCAGGCAGCGCCTTCATCTCTTTGCTTGAGATGATGTCGTTCAGCGACTGCATGGTTTTTTGCGTTTCCTGCATAGTTTTCTGACTTTCTGTCAGCGTTTTGGTCGCCTCGTTGATCATCGGGGTCAAAGGCATCGAATTGATCTTATCCAACGTCTGCATTAGTTTCTGCTGGATCTGCGCCAAGCCTGCGCTGGTAGTTGGCAATAACGGATAACCAAACATCTCACGCGGGCCTTTCCACGGTTTTTCCTGCGGATAGAAGTCCAGATCGATATACAGCGCACCGGTCAACAGGTTGGCAGACTTCAGGGCTGCGCGCATGCCACGGCCTTCCGCATCCTTCAGATGCTGCTGGAAGTTGAAACCCTTGCCCAACTGCTGCTGGAAACGATCGGGCTCAATGCGGATCAACACCGGAATACGGTAATCGGAATCCAGACGTTGTTCCATGCCATCCTTATAGAATGGTACCTGTGCCACTGTGCCCAGACGGATCCCCCGGAACTCCACCGGTGCCCCGGCTTGCAGGCCACGTATCGAGTCAGAGAAGAACATCAGGTAGTCAGTATGTTCGGTATACAGAGAATCCTGGATATTACGTTCGTTATCAAACAGCTGGAATTCCGATTTCTCTTTGATCGCCTCACCACGATCCCAACCTTCTGGCACGTCAAAGCTGACGCCCCCGCTGAACAGCGTCGTCAGTGAGCCCATCTCCACGCGCATGCCTTGCGCAGACATGTCGAACGCCACACCGCTGTCTTTCCAGAAACGTACGTTACTGGTGACCAGTTGATCATAAGGTGCCGAAATAAAGAGCTGATAACGCATCACGCGTTCTTTGGCATCAAAATAACTGGTTTCTACCGAACCGACGCGGTAACCACGGAACAACACCGGATCGCCAGCATTTAACTGACCGGATTTTTCACTGTCCAGCAGCACGCGCAGCCCTTTGGCATCGGGTGGTGCCAGCGGAGGAGCGTCCAGCAGTTGGAAATCGTCTTTGCCTTCTTTGCCTTTGTTGCCGGGTTGCAACTCGATATAAGCACCGGACAGCAAGGTGCCCAAACCCGAGATCCCTTCACGGCCAATCTGCGGCTTCACTACCCAAAAGGCTGAGTCTTCACGTAACAGCGCTTCCATGCCGGAATTCAGGCGCGCCTGCACCAGCACTTTGCTCAGATCTTCACTCAGCGTCACGCTTTCCACTACGCCCACATCGACGCTGCGGCTCTTGATCTTGGTTTTACCCGCTTCAAGCCCTTCGGCGCTGGTGGTCGTCAACATCACCTCAGGCCCCTGGTGGCTGAAGTGGTAAAACAGGATCCATGCGCCGATCAACGCGGTGACGATGGGAATGATCCACACCGGTGACCAACGTTTGATCTTTTCAACGTCCGCGACGCTATGATTACTTTCCGTCACCTTGCGGCTCCTTTTTTATTGTTTCATTTACGCGATCCCAAGTCAGACGGGGATCAAACGCCATGGCAGCAAACATAGTGAGGATAACCACCCCGGCGAACAGTAGCGCACCCGTGGCAGGATAAATACTCATCAATTGTCCCATACGTACCAACGCCGATAATACGGCGATCACAAACACGTCAATCATTGACCAACGGCCAACAAACTCTACAATTTCATAAATAAGATGCATGCGCTCACTGTCGGCCCGGTCTTTACCTTTGCCATTGGCGTCCAGGCATAGCCAGCCGATCGCCAACATTTTGAGTGAAGGCACCATGACGCTGGCGATAAAAATCACCATGGCCACCGGGTAGGAACCCTCTCCC
>JBAQHZ010000432.1:0-10868 GCA_049288585.1 Chania sp. | reverse complement strand
GCCCAGCCCCATACCGCCAAATCGGGTGCCGACTAATAAGCAGAGAATAATAATCGCGAATTCCAGAGTTATCATGAGTGTCCCTTGTGAGAAATGAAAAACTGCTAATGGTCATCACCCCTTAAGGCAGATGAGGCGGGCTCTGTCTGTGCAGATTACCTCTTAAGAGGTGCAAACGATTTGCAGTCATGATTATTTATTTGGCAGGGGATAACTGTGAGATTAAGCAATGTTTATTCAATACTTGTTTAAATCTGCAGGAATTAATGGAAATGAATAATGATTGAAAATGAATTGCCAGTTAATTGTAGGGTAATTGTTTTTTAGTTGTTTAATTTATTGGCCGCTTTATGTTGCTACTGATGCTGATTGCTTTTTACGCAGAGGATTTTCTGCAAGGTGTGATGCTTTTCAACGAATCTGGATCTCATAATTGTGTAAACATTTTTGTACGTAAATATTTGCATCTCTGAAGTTATTGACTCTATTTTACAAGCTTATGAACTGTGAATAACTCAATGAAACTTTATTTATCCTTATTTATCAATTTATTAAGTTTTGTTGTGGATGGTTTTTGGTCTGTGTTATCAGGATTTTTTATGGTGGTAATTTTTTATTTACAGTAAATGGATTGAAATCTTTACATAGCATGATAATGTAGGCGCTATAACGCTTAATGTTCTATCAACGCTCACGTATAACGGCACAAGACAGGAATAGCATCATGCAAAAAGACGCGCTCAACAACGTACATATCAGTGCAGAACAGGTTCTGATTACCCCGGAAGAGCTGAAAAACCAACACCCGCTCAGTGCTCGTGACGAGAATGAAATCTCGGTTGCGCGCCAAACTATTGCCAACATTCTGAAAGGGCAGGATCACCGTCTGTTGGTGGTGTGCGGGCCTTGTTCGATCCATGATCCCGATGCAGCGCTGGATTACGCGCGTCGTTTGCAAACCCTGTCGGCTGAATTGAGCGATCAGCTGTATATCGTTATGCGTGTCTATTTTGAAAAGCCAAGAACCACGGTCGGCTGGAAAGGTTTGATCAACGATCCGCATATGGATGGAACCTTTGATGTTGAAGCTGGTTTACACATCGCGCGTCGCCTGCTGCTGGATCTGGTGGGCATGGGCTTGCCGTTGGCCACCGAAGCGTTGGATCCTAACAGCCCACAATATTTAGGCGACCTGTTCAGTTGGTCGGCGATCGGCGCGCGTACTACGGAATCCCAGACGCACCGCGAGATGGCCTCCGGTCTCTCAATGCCGGTTGGCTTCAAAAATGGCACCGACGGTAGCCTGGGTACGGCGATCAACGCTATGCGTGCGGCTTCGATGCAACACCGCTTCGTCGGGATCAATCAGGCCGGGCAGGTGTGCTTGCTGCAAACTCAGGGCAACCCAGACGGCCACGTGATCCTGCGCGGAGGCAAGACGCCAAACTACAGCGAGGAACACGTTGCTGCTTGCGAAAAACAGATGCAGGATGCAGGACTCCAGCCGTCCTTGATGATAGATTGCAGCCATGGCAACTCAAATAAAGACTATCGCCGTCAGCCGGCCGTTGCCGAATCCGTCGTTGAGCAGATCAAAGCAGGTAACCGTTCGATCACCGGTATTATGCTGGAGAGCAATCTGCACGAAGGGAATCAGTCGTCTGAGCAACCGCGTGCAGAAATGCATTACGGTGTTTCAGTGACCGATGCCTGCATCAACTGGGAAAGCACGGAAACCCTGCTGCGCCAAATGCATCAGGAACTCGGCGCGGTGCTGATGGCTCGCACTGGAGAATAGTGAGTTATGGTGGCTGAACTGACCGCATTACGCGATCAAATTGACGAAGTAGATAAAGCATTGCTGGGCCTGTTGGCAAAGCGCCTGGAACTGGTCGCGGAAGTGGGGGAAGTCAAAAGCCACTACGGTTTACCGGTCTACGTGCCTGAGCGTGAGGCGGCGATGCTGGCCTCACGCCGCAAAGAGGCTGAAGGCCTTGGTGTGCCGCCGGATTTGATTGAGGATGTGCTGCGTCGGGTGATGCGCGAATCCTACACCAGTGAGAACGACAAAGGTTTTAAAACGCTGTGCCCGCAATTGCGTCCGATTGTCATTATCGGCGGCAATGGCCAGATGGGGCGTTTGTTTAATCGTCTGCTGACCTTATCCGGTTATCAGGTGAAGGTGTTGGATCAGGAAGATTGGCCGCAGGCCGATACCTTGCTGGCAGATGCCGGCATGGTGATTGTCAGCGTGCCTATCCACGTCACAGAACAGGTGATCGGCCAGTTACCACCGCTGCCGGAAGATTGCATTTTGGTCGATTTGGCGTCGGTCAAAAACCGGCCATTGCAGGCCATGTTGGCGGCACACGGCGGGCCGGTTCTCGGGCTTCACCCGATGTTTGGCCCGGATGTTGGCAGCGTTGCCAAGCAAGTGGTGGTGTATTGCGATGGGCGCCAACCTAAAGCTTACCAGTGGTTGCTGGAACAATTGCAGGTCTGGGGCGCGCGGTTACACCGCATCAGCGCCGTTGAGCACGACCAGAACATGGCCTTTATCCAGGCATTGCGACATTTCGCGACCTTTGCCTATGGCTTGCATCTGGCAGAAGAGAACGTCCAATTGGAACAACTGCTGGCGCTGTCTTCACCGATCTACCGGCTGGAGCTGGCGATGGTGGGCCGGTTGTTTGCCCAGGATCCACAGCTGTATGCCGATATCATTATGTCTTCGGACGAAAATATTCATCTGATCAAACGCTATTATCAGCGTTTTGGTGAGGCGATTCAGTTGCTGGAGCATGGCGATAAACAGGCGTTTATCCAAAGCTTCCAGAAAGTGGAACACTGGTTTGGTGATTATGCTCAGCGTTTCCTAATGGAGAGCCGCTCGTTGTTGCGCCAGGCGAATGACAGCCGCCAATAATGGTCATGCTGCTTGATTGATAAGAGGTTCGACAATGTCGAACCTCTTTTTTTGGCATCAAGATGGGTTTACCGGCACCACATTTTCGCTCGGATAGCACCCCAATACCTTCAGTGAACGGGTAATTGGGGTCAGACCTTTCAACGCTTTCTGCATGGATTCAGAACGCAGGTTGGCCTGCACATCAATATAGAACATCTCTTCCCACGGATTGCCGTTGATCGGGCGTGATTCCAGCTTGGTCATGATGATGCCGTTGTCACGTAACACCAATAACGCTTCTACCAGCGCACCTGACTGTTGGCCGGTGGCCATAATCAGCGTGGTTTTGGCCGGAACCTGCTCAGAGACTTCGATCGCTTTGCGTGCCAGCACGATGAAACGGGTGATGTTCTGCTGCTGGTTAGCCAGATTATGCTCAAGTACTTGCAGGTGGTAGAGCGCGCCACCGGCTTCGCTGCCCAATGCCGCAGCCTTTGGCGAATTTAGTTCGGCCACTTTCTCCATCGCGGCGGCGGTGCTTTCGCAATACTCGATTTTCCAGTGTGGATAACGATTAATAAACTGGCTGCACTGTTGGAAAGGCTGTGGATGGCTGTAAACGATCTCGATCTGGTTCAGGTCGGTTTGGTTTGCAACCAGCACGCAGTGATCGATCGGCAACGTAAGCTCACCTACGATCGACAGGCTGGTATGTTGCAGCAGGTCATACACGTCGTTGATTGAACCGGAACTGGTGTTTTCGATTGGCAGAATGGCGTAATCCGCCTGGCCGGTTTCAACTTGGGTAAAGATATCCTGGAATTTCTGGCAGCCGCATTCGATCAACTGATCGAAATGGCGGGCACTGTATTGGCGCGCCGCGAGATGCGAATAGGAGCCTTTTGGGCCGAGGAAGGCAATGCGCGCAGAGTGCTGGCTGATTTGGTTAAGCTGATGCTGCAACAGTGTCTGCTGGGTGAGCACGGAGTCTTCAATGATCAATTGGAACAGGCGGGTGACGTAAAAACCGTCAAGATCATAAGGTTTGGCGGCGCTAATCAGAGCATCCAGCAGATCGCGTTCACGCTCTTTATCGCGAATCGGCCGGTGTGAGTGCAGCTTGGTTTTGCCCACCTCTAGCGCCAGCTCACGGCGTTCCGCCAGTAGTGCCAGCAGTTTCAGGTCCAATGCGCTGATGCGTTCGCGCAGTACGAGTAACGGGTTGTCAGTCATAATCAGCCTTATCTTGTGTTCTTATAATCATTAAATAGCCATAAAAAAAGCCCCCTGTTTTCAGGAGGCTTGGTTGTTCGTCTTCGCATTCTTTATCACACGACGAAACGCCTCCCAATCAGGGGAAGGTAAAAAAGAATGCGAAGAAAAACGGTTTACGGGTCATGGGTGTCCAAGAGTAAGTGTGAGCAGGCTTAAGGTAACCGCAGGCTTTTCTTTGTGTCAATAAAAACCGGCAGTCAAAAAACGCGCCCGAGGACGCGTTTGATACGAAACTAAACCGGTGATTACTCTTCAGGAGCCACTTCCGGAGCAAGATCTTTCACACTTGCGTAGGCGCGGCGCGCTTCGCTCTTGTGCTGCACTTTATCCAACTGACGCTCAAGTTTGGCGATCAGGTCATTAACGGCGGTATACATATCTTCATGTTTTGCGCTGGCAACCAGCGGGCCGTTAGGTGTGGTAATGGCCGCATCTGCGACAAACCCATTAGGTTCTTTAGATAAAACGATATGCGGGTTAATCAGTTGAGCCTGCCATTTATCCAGTTTGGTGAGACGGTCTTCGACGTGACTACGGATTGCGGGGGTGATATCCATTTGTTTGCTGGTAATGTTGATTGTCATATAACCTACCTCTCTGTCTTTCCGTCTTGGATGTATTCAGCATAACGTGCTTTTTGCTAAAGTGGGTGAAAGAGATCACGTATTTTTGTCACTTTTTGCAAAGTTAGCGCAATCTGTGATTTAGACTCTGAAACAGTTATCTAACACTTGAGTCTGAGTGGCAGAACGCGCATTATCGATAGGTTAACAGGTGGCATAACCTTGTTAATATTCTGTTTATTATCGTGAATTTATTTTTGGTCGATTGAGTTTATCACCAATGAAAACGGCAGCCGAAGCTGCCGTTTTTTATGTTTGTGACGGTTAGAATCGTTATGCCGGGTTGGCGGCAATGATTTTCGCCACTTTGTCGGCTTGAGCATTCAGCTCCAGTTGACGGTAGGCATTTTCCATCAGCGGTAACGCATCACGAGTCGCTTTGGTATCCGGGAATTCACGCATCATCTGCTCAACACGATTAACAACCGCGACGTAAGCACCGCGTTTAGTGTAGTATTCCGCCACTGAAAGCTCATACTTGGCCAGACGGTTTTTCAGGAACACCAGACGTTTGTAAGTGTCTGTGGCGTATTGGCTGTTCGGATACTGCTGAAGCAGCTGGCTGAAATCGCGGAATGCGGTGCGGGCGTGTTGCGGATCGCGGTCAGAACGGTCAACCCCGAAGAAGCCTTGCAACGCACTGTCATCCAGCGCCATATCTGTCAAACCGCGCATGTACATGACGTAATCAATGTTCGGATGCGTTGGGTTCAAGCGCATAAAGCGATCGATAGAGGCTTGTGCCATCGGTAAATCGGCAGATTTATAGTAGGCGTAAATCAGATCCAACTGAACCTGCTGGGAGTATGGCCCGAAAGGATAGCGGTTATCTAACGCTTCGAGTTGTTTAATCGCGCCCTTAAAGTCACCGTCCTGCAGTTTTTGCTGGGCAGTAGCATAGATTTCCGAAGGTGGGTTGTCGGGAACCGCATCCTTGGATGTGGAGCAACCTGCCAGCGCCAGGCTCAACGTGGCTGCCGCCACCAGATATTTCATACGCGTCATGACGTTTTGATTATCCTCAGGGTGTTATTCCGGGAGACTGTCCGTTAAGCTCCCGACAAAAGACCAGTTACAATAGCACATTATATTAAACGGCATCGCCGTGAAAACCCAACGTTAACGAAGAATCCTGCATATGGCACAACAAGTACAACTCACCGCAACGGTGGCCGAAACTCAACTCGGACAACGTTTAGATCAGGCTTTGGCCGAATTGTTCCCTGATTATTCCAGATCACGCATAAAAGATTGGATCTTGGAAGATCGGGTACAGGTCAATGGCAAAACGGTAAACAAGCCGAAAGAGAAGGTACTGGGGGGAGAAACGGTCGCCATTGATGCACAGATCGAAGAAGATGCCCGTTGGGAACCGCAGGACATCGCATTGGATATCGTCTATGAAGATGCCGATATTCTGGTGATTAACAAGCCTCGCGATTTTGTGGTGCACCCAGGTGCTGGCAATCCGGATGGCACGGTGCTCAATGCACTGCTGCATTATTATCCGGAAATTGCCGATGTACCGCGTGCTGGTATCGTGCACCGCCTGGACAAAGATACTACCGGCCTGATGGTCGTGGCAAAAACCGTCCCGGCACAAACCCGCCTGGTGGAAGCGCTACAGGCACGTGAAATCACCCGTGAATATGAAGCGGTGGCGATTGGTACCATGACGGCGGGTGGCACGGTGGAAGAGCCGATTGCGCGCCACTCCACCAAACGTACCCATATGGCCGTGCATCCAATGGGGAAACCTGCGGTTACCCATTACCGCATTATGGAGCATTTCCGCGCGCATACTCGTCTGCGTTTGCGTCTGGAAACCGGGCGTACCCACCAAATCCGTGTGCATATGTCGCATATCAACCACCCGTTGGTGGGCGATCCGCTGTATGGCGGCCGTCCACGTCCACCAAAAGGGGCATCGGAGGCGTTTATCAACACGCTGCGTGGGTTTGATCGTCAGGCTCTGCACGCTACGATGCTGCGTTTGTATCACCCTATCAGCGGTATCCAGATGGAATGGCATGCACCATTGCCGCAGGATATGGTTGATCTGATCGACGCCCTGAAAGCCGATACCGAAGAATTCAAAGACCAAATGGATTGGTAATGGATGCGCTCATTCTGCCCGATTGGCCGATACCTGCAGGCGTAAAAGCCTGTAGCACTTCTCGCCATGGAGGTATCAGCCTGCCGCCTTATGATTCATTGAATCTGGGCACGCACGTGGGTGATGATGCACAGGCGGTAGCCTGTAACCGCCAACGGCTGGTGGCAGGGGCAGGTTTGCCGCAGATGCCTGTCTGGCTGGAGCAGGTACATGGAACACGCGTGTTGGCGTTAGACGGGCAAGCGCCTGATGGCTTACAGGCCGATGCGGTTTACAGCAACGTGGCCGGGCAAGTGTGTGCGGTAATGACGGCGGATTGCCTGCCTGTACTGTTTGCTTCACTGGCAGGTGATGAAGTGGCAGCAGCCCATGCGGGTTGGCGTGGGCTCTGTGATGGTGTATTGGAACATACAGTAGAACGCTTTGCTGCTGCGCCGGGCAAGGTCACCGTCTGGCTTGGCCCAGCTATCGGCCCGCAGCGGTTTGAAGTTGGAGCAGAAGTACGTGCGGCGTTTATTGCTGCCGATATTGCTGCTGCTTCAGCGTTTACACCTCGTGGCGATAAATTTCTCGCTGATATCTACCTTTTGGCTCGCCAGCGCCTTCAACGTGCGGGTATTTTCGCCATTTATGGCGGAAATCGTTGCACAGTGACCGAAATGAGTCATTTTTTCTCCTATCGGCGTGATGGAGTGACTGGACGTCTGGCAAGTTTGATCTGGGTGATATAACCTACTGCCCTAGGACGATCCACAGATGCATGACGTTGTACTAATAATATAGTGTCGGAATAACCTTGAAAATTTGAGGGATGACCTCATTTAATCTCCTGTAGCAATTCTGCACTATATTGGAGGTGTTATGCGTCTGGATCGTCTTACCAACAAATTCCAGCTTGCCCTCGCCGATGCTCAATCCTTGGCCTTAGGGCGCGACAATCAATTTATCGAACCGTTACATTTGATGAGCGCATTGCTCAATCAGGATGGGGGGACGGTTCGCCCATTGTTAACTTCTGCCGGGATCGACGCTGGGCGTATACGCAGCGAGATCGATCAGGCTTTAACCCGTTTGCCGCAGGTTGAAGGTACCGGTGGTGATGTTCAACCATCACACGAACTGGTGCGCGTACTCAACCTGTGCGACAAACTGGCGCAAAAGCGCGCCGACAAATTCATTTCTTCCGAGCTGTTTGTTCTGGCGGTGCTTGAAGATCGCGGTACGTTGACCGATCTGCTGAAAGCGGCTGGCGCAACGGCCGATAAACTCTCCAAAGCCATTGAACAAATGCGAGGCGGTGACAGCGTGGATGATCAAGGTGCGGAAGACCAGCGTCAGGCATTGAAGAAATACACCATCGATCTCACTGAGCGTGCTGAGCAGGGTAAGCTTGATCCGGTTATTGGCCGTGATGAGGAGATCCGCCGTACCATTCAGGTATTGCAGCGTCGAACCAAAAATAACCCCGTTCTGATTGGTGAACCGGGTGTCGGTAAGACCGCCATCGTCGAAGGCCTGGCGCAACGCATCATTAATGGCGAAGTGCCTGAAGGGCTTAAGCATAAGCGCGTACTCTCTCTGGATATGGGAGCTCTGATTGCCGGGGCAAAATACCGCGGCGAGTTTGAGGAACGCCTGAAAGGCGTGTTGAGCGATCTCTCCAAACAGGAAGGCAGCGTCATTCTGTTTATCGACGAACTGCATACTATGGTGGGGGCCGGTAAGGCCGATGGTGCAATGGACGCTGGCAACATGCTCAAGCCGGCTCTTGCTCGTGGTGAACTGCACTGTGTGGGTGCAACTACGTTGAATGAGTATCGTCAGTATATAGAGAAGGATGCTGCGCTTGAACGTCGTTTCCAGAAAGTCTATGTAGCAGAACCGACGGTCGAAGATACCATCGCCATTCTGCGTGGCCTGAAAGAACGTTATGAACTACATCACCATGTGCAGATTACCGATCCGGCGATCGTGGCTGCTGCGACTTTGTCGCATCGCTATATTTCCGATCGCCAGTTGCCGGATAAAGCCATCGACCTGATCGATGAAGCGGCATCCAGCATTCGTATGCAGATGGACTCTAAGCCGGAATCACTCGATCGTCTGGAGCGTCGCATCATTCAGTTGAAACTGGAGCAGCAGGCACTGAATAAAGAGTCTGATGATGCCAGTAAAAAACGCCTGGAAATGCTGAGCAGTGAGCTAGATCAAAAAGAGCGTGAGTATTCTGAACTGGAAGAAGAGTGGAAAGCGGAAAAAGCCTCTCTTTCCGGTACGCAGAATATCAAGGCCGAGCTCGAACAGGCCAAGATTGCCCTTGAGCAGGCACGCCGCTCAGGCGATCTTGCACGCATGTCTGAGTTGCAGTACGGCAAAATTCCAGAGCTGGAAAAACAGCTTGCGGCTGCGACACTGGCTGAAGGCAAGACCATGAAGCTGCTGCGTAACCGTGTTACTGATGCAGAGATTGCCGAAGTGCTGGCAAAAGCCACCGGTATTCCGGTCGCCAGAATGCTGGAAGGCGAGCGCGATAAGCTGTTGCGCCTTGAGCAGGAGCTGCATTCGCGGGTGATTGGCCAGGATGAAGCGGTGGTTGCGGTATCTAACGCCATTCGTCGTAGCCGCGCGGGTCTTTCAGATCCGAATCGGCCGATCGGTTCATTCCTGTTCCTCGGCCCGACGGGGGTAGGTAAAACCGAACTGTGTAAAGCGCTGGCTTCGTTTCTGTTCGACAGTGATGACGCAATGGTGCGTATCGATATGTCCGAGTTTATGGAGAAGCATTCGGTCTCCAGGCTGGTCGGGGCACCTCCGGGTTATGTCGGTTATGAAGAAGGTGGTTATCTGACAGAGGCGGTACGTCGTCGGCCTTATTCGGTGATCCTGTTGGATGAAGTGGAAAAAGCTCATCCAGATGTGTTCAACATTCTGTTGCAGGTGTTGGATGACGGGCGCCTGACCGATGGGCAAGGCCGCACCGTTGATTTCCGTAATACCGTGGTGATCATGACCTCTAACCTGGGCTCCGACATGATTCAAGAGCACTTTGGTAAGGTTAACTATACGCAGATGAAGGAGTCGGTGATGGAGATGGTGAGCCATCATTTCCGGCCAGAATTCATCAACCGTATCGATGAGGTCGTGGTCTTCCATCCGCTCGGCCGCAAACATATCGCGCAGATTGCCAAGATTCAGTTGGCACGCCTGTACAAACGTCTGGAAGAGCGTGGCTATGAAGTGAGTATCACAGAGCCTGCGTTGGAACTGTTGGGTAAAACCGGTTATGACCCTGTTTATGGTGCTCGGCCATTGAAACGTGCCATCCAGCAGGAAATTGAAAACCCATTGGCGCAGCAAATCCTTTCTGGAAAGCTGATACCGGGCAAGCCAGTGACGCTGGATGTGGAAAACGACCATATTGTTGCCAAACAATAAACACGGCAGCTATTTATAGTGATGGAAGGGGCAGTTTTTACTGCCCCTTTTCTTTTTGTTTAGCCTGGTTGATACATTTCCCCTGCTCAAATGGCTGAAAGCGGTTCTTTTCTGGACGGTAAATGCTTTCTAACGGTGGTTTTGGCTGTTTTTTGAACGCTTGAGGCGTTTTTTGAATTTAGGGGTTGCGGCGCTCTGAGAACTCCCTATAATGCGCCTCCACTGACCGGGAATAACGACCACTCTAACGAGAACAGTTCGCCCAGTCAGGAAGAAGCAACCCGGTGAAAACACCGCATCTCGCAAGAGAAAAAAGGTTGACTCTTCAGCGGGAAAGCGTATTATCTGCCTCCCGCGTTACCGAGAAACATGCCGGTAACCAACGCTCTTTAACAATTTATCAGACAATCTGTGTGGGCACTCACAAGACGATATCCAGCCACCTCGGTGGCAAAAAAATATCAAGTCTTGAAGAGTGACCAAAGCAGTAAACATTTGAACTTCGGTTCGA
>JBAQHZ010000431.1:0-6582 GCA_049288585.1 Chania sp. | reverse complement strand
GTCTCTTCCTTATTAATTTCTTTAAAATCATTCTTGACAACCTCAAAGTCACTATTACTCGAAATTGCCGCGAGTAATTCTTTTTTTGTAATCCTCATGCACACTCCGTAATCATATGTCACACGACAGCTCAAGTGTTTTTATATTACTTGAAATCTCAATCGTTTCAATATGAAAAACAATCATTCCTGCAAATTCATCCACTCAACATTAATCGGAAATGAAAACTTCAAACTATTAAAACTCACCGTTCGGCAATGATGCCCTCGCGCTCCAGCTCAAACAGGATTTTAGGAATACAGTCACGCTCCGCCGATGTCAGGCTGGCTAATGGGACATCATTTCGTGATCTATTGCGGTTTTTGATGGGCCGCTAGCTTTTGGTGATCCACCCCTTACAGCGTCCCTGAAAATCCTAGCGACATCTGGATCATCCCAGCTAACTTCCCCGCTCTCAATCAACTTCATCACCGCCGTGATGTACTCAGGCGGTGTATCCTGCATAACAGGTTCAGGTTCTCGCTCAACCTCCCCACAGTTATTGACAGGACTCCGAGGCGCGCCAGAGGCGCTTTTTAAAGTCAAAGGCGCAACGTCAACGGCTTTACGGACAATGCGCCATTCTGTTGTACGGTTTTCAAATACGTGACCAGAGCCAAGATGCGGCGCGAAGATACCGACCACCTTCTGCACCTCTTCGTCATAGGCGTTCGGCTCATCGGCCACCTTGCGCGCGACACGCACCGTCTGAACATCACGCGGGACGTTTGCACCACCCTGCCCGACAATGTACGCCGCAAAGTCACCGGCAGAAGCTGCCGCGCGAACCGCTTCGACTCGCTCGTCAAAAGTCTCGGCCAGACTAATCCGGCGTAAGCAATCAGCACGGCACTCGCGGTAAGCGCCCATGGTTGGCACACAGAGAGATTTAAACTGCGGAATACGCCACGTAGACGCCCAGGAAGTGACAGCGGCGGCCATATCCCGCAGCGGCTTACCCGTATCGTGATCGATCTCGCCGTCGAGCGCATAACCGTCGATATTCTTGGCAATGTATTTAGCGATGTAGCCAGCGGCCCCGCCTTTGTT
Organism: Chania sp.; assembly: GCA_049288585.1. Taxonomy (GTDB): domain Bacteria; phylum Pseudomonadota; class Gammaproteobacteria; order Enterobacterales; family Enterobacteriaceae; genus Chania. The sequence goes on along the minus strand of JBAQHZ010000431.1, from coordinate 5,493 downwards.
CAACTGCTTGCAGTCAAAGCGGTTCTTTGCCGCACCGCGCTCGTCACCATCTTCTTTCAGTGCATACCGGCGCATGATGTCGATGATCGGCTGGCGCTGCTGGCGTTCGCAAAACAGCATCATATGCCAGTGCGGCGTCCCGTCATGGTGCGGCTCAACAACGCGCATACCGTAAACACTCAGGCCACGGTCTTTAAACGCGGTGCGGATCTTGCTCCAGATGCCGACAAGATAGCGCTGGCCGTCTTTGGGCGAGAACGCCTCTACGTCCCAATTGTGATTAAACTGGATTTTGGCGCTGTCTTTCTTGCCGACAACGCGCGTCGGGTGATATTTGGAAGGCGTGGTGATAGTGATAAACATACCAACATGTCTCTGGCTGGCAGCATACTTCTCTATGCCTGCAATGGTGCTCATCAGCTCCATGCGGCGGATCTCCGGGTTAGAGATACTCGCCATCACCTTATCAATCAGGTCAAAGCGCTCGCCGGTTGCAACGTTCTCAAGGTCGCACCCCTTCAGGTATTCCATGTTAGCAAGCCGCCGGGCCTGTACGTCCCTGATCGCCTGCTTGCTGGCATACGGGTGCCTCCAGTCAACAAAACCCGATTTACCTGCCAGATGAGTTGCGAATGTGCGCCAGCACACATTCGCAACGCATTTTATGCAGAATGAGGGTAATATCATTGCCCTACAGCCAAGCCTGGGTCATGCAAGTTTTAAATAAAAAATCCCCGCTTTGACGGGGGTGTAAAGTCAGTGGAGAGTAACATGCAGCTTAAACGAGTGGCAGAAGCCAAACTGCCAACGCCATGGGGTGATTTCCTGATGGTGGGATTCGAAGAACTGGCAACCGGGCAAGATCATCTGGCGCTGGTGTTCGGTGATATTTCCGGCGAAATACCGGTACTCTCACGCGTCCATTCCGAGTGTTTAACTGGCGACGCGTTGTTCAGCCTGCGCTGTGACTGTGGTTTTCAACTGGAAGCGGCGCTGGAGCGCATCGCGGAAGAGGGGCGTGGCATTCTGCTCTATCACCGCCAGGAAGGCCGTAACATCGGTCTGCTGAATAAGATCCGTGCCTATGCCCTCCAAGATAAAGGGGCGGATACGGTAGAAGCCAACCATCAGCTCGGTTTCGCTGCGGATGAGCGTGACTTCACCCTGTGTTCCGACATGTTCAAACTGTTGGGTGTGAATGCCGTGCGCCTGCTGACCAACAATCCGAAAAAGGTTGAGATCCTGACCGAAGCGGGTATCAACATCACCGAACGCGTGCCGTTGATCGTTGGCCGTAACCCGAAAAATGAGCGCTACCTGTCCACCAAGGCCGCTAAAATGGGCCATTTGCTGGATAAGTAATTGCTGGTGATAAAACATTCATTCAGGGCGCCATCGTGGCGCCCTGATGATTTTCTACAGCATCTTGCGGATCACATAGTGCAGAATGCCATCGTTTTGGTAGTAGGTTAACTCATTGCCCGTATCAATACGGCAGCGGGTATTTACCACCTCATGCCGACCATCGGCATAGGTGATATGCACCGGCACCGTCTGGCCCGGCGTCAGGGCCTGCAAACCATTGATGCTGATCTGCTCTTCTCCCGTCAACCCTAGCATTTTACGCGTCATCCCCTGCGGGAACTCCAACGGCAGAATGCCCATACCAATCAGGTTAGAACGGTGAATGCGCTCGAAGGATTCAGCGATCACTACGCGCACACCCAGCAAACGCGGGCCTTTGGCCGCCCAGTCGCGGCTGGAGCCGGAGCCGTATTCTTTACCGGCAATCACCGCCAGCGGCACCTGCTCTTGCTGATACTGCATGGCGGCGTCATAGATCGACATCTGATTTTGCGACGGAAGATGGCGGGTATAGCCCCCTTCTACGCCCGGCACCATTTCGTTGCGGATACGAATATTGGCGAAAGTCCCGCGCATCATCACTTCGTGGTTGCCACGGCGTGAACCGTAAGAGTTGAAGTCATTCACCTCAACGCCACGCTCGCTCAGGTAACGCCCTGCCGGGCTGTCGCGCTTGATGTTACCCGCAGGCGAGATATGGTCAGTGGTGACTGAATCTGCCAGGATCGCCAGAATACGGGCGTTTTTGATGTCCCGCACCGGGTCCGGTTGCGCTTTCATGGTGCTGAAAAATGGCGGATGGCGAATATAGGTAGAATCCGCTTGCCACTGATAAGTCGCCGAACCGGTAACCTGGATCGACTGCCAGCTCGCATCACCATTAAACACTTCGCTATATTCCTTGTGGAACATCTCAGTGCGGACCTCTTCCACCGCCTGAGCAATTTCTTTACCGGTTGGCCAGATATCCTTCAGATAGACCGGTTTGCCGTCATGCCCTTCCCCCAGCGGCTCTTTGGTCAGATCCATCTTCATGTTACCCGCCAGCGCGTAAGCCACCACCAGCGGCGGTGAGGCCAGCCAGTTGGTTTTCACCAGCGGATGGATTCGCCCTTCGAAGTTGCGGTTGCCGGACAGCACGGCACCAACGGTGAGATCGCCAGCTTTAATGGCCTGTTCAATCGGCTCAGGCAACGGCCCGGAGTTGCCAATACAGGTGGTGCAACCGTAGCCCACCAGATTAAAACCTAATGCCTCCAGATAAGGCGTCAGATTGGCGCTGTTGAAATATTCGGTCACTACCTTGGAGCCAGGAGCCAGCGAGGTTTTCACCCAAGGCTTAGTTTTTAAGCCCTTCTCTACCGCTTTTTTCGCCAGTAAACCAGCGGCCATCATCACGCTTGGGTTGGAGGTGTTGGTACAGGAAGTGATTGCCGCAATCACCACCGCACCGGTATGCAGCTCGTGCTGCTGGCCGTTCAGCGCGAAGCTCTTGGTTTGCAGCTTATCTTTCTGGCTACCTAACTCCAGTTCAGTGGCTGCATTAAACGCTTGTGGCACCCGAGGCAAGGCAACGCGATCCTGCGGGCGCTTAGGCCCTGCCAGGCTGGCTTCGACCATCGACATATCCAAGGCCAGAGTGCTGGTAAATACCGGTTCGTCGCCAGGATTACGCCACATCCCTTGCGCTTTGGCATAGGCTTCTACCAGCGCGATTTGCTCGGCGCTGCGGCCACTTAACTTCAAATAACCCAGGGTGACGTCGTCCACAGGGAAGAAACCACAGGTCGCACCGAATTCCGGTGACATATTGGCAATAGTGGCACGATCCGCCAGCGGTAAATCTGCCAACCCGTCACCGTAAAACTCAACAAACTTACCCACCACCCCGTGCTTGCGCAGCATTTGGGTGACGGTCAACACCAGATCGGTAGCAGTGATCCCTTCGCTCAATTTGCCGGTCAGTTTAAAACCGACGACGTCAGGGATCAGCATCGACACCGGCTGGCCCAGCATCGCGGCTTCCGCTTCGATCCCCCCCACGCCCCAGCCAAGAATGCCCAGGCCGTTAATCATGGTAGTGTGAGAATCAGTGCCAACTAAGGTATCCGGGTATGCAATGCGCAGGCCGTTCTCTTCGGTATGCCAGACCGTTTGCCCCAGATACTCCAGGTTAACCTGGTGACAAATGCCGGTGCCCGGCGGCACTACGCGAAAGCGGTTGAAAGCTTTCTGCCCCCAACGCAGAAAGGTATAACGCTCGTGGTTGCGATCCATTTCGATACGCACGTTCTCGGTAAAGGCATCATCATCGCCGAACTCATCGACGGTAACCGAATGGTCGATCACCAGGTCCACCGGTGACAACGGATTTACCTGATCGACATCACCACCCAGGCGCTGTACCGCCTCGCGCATCGCCGCCAGATCCACCACTGCCGGAACACCGGTAAAGTCCTGCATCAACACGCGCGCCGGGCGATAGGCAATTTCACGATTGGCATGGCCGGTTTGCAGCCAATCGACGATCGCCCGCAGATCCTGTTCCTGCACTGTTTCACCATCCACATGGCGCAGCAGGTTTTCCAGCAACACCTTCATTGATTTCGGCAGCCGGTCGATATCCCCTAACTGTCTGGCAGCCAGTGGCAAGCTGTAGTAGTGGTACTCACTATTCAGCACCGCCAGCTTGTCCATACTTGTTTCACGAATATTGGGTGACATAGCTCCTCCATTTTTATTATGTCAAAACAGGGTAATTACTGAGGTCTGTTTAAAGATAACACAGACTGAATTTTAACATTTTTATAACAACACTTTTTGGTAACAGCCAAGGAAAAGTAGGGAAGGCATAGCGGATTTAAAGAGGAATGGTGATGGGATGAAAAACGGGCCGGTAACATACCGGCCCGTAGGAAAGATGACTTCACCGGCAATTTAATGTCTGGAAGCGCCCGGTTGCACTGCCATGTATCTTTTGTGAGTGCAACTTAACAAAATAGTACAGCCATATTCTGAGATCATGCTGATTATTCTATCGTTTCAGCCTGCCGTTCGGACATAACTGCCACATATTTCATGCTATCTGAGGTTACGGCAACAAGCACGTCTTCGGGTAAAGCATCTCCCCAGCGCTGCATGGCTTCTAAGACCTCACGTAGACTTTGTCCAAAGGGTGTCAGATCGTAGACAACCCGCGGTGGTGTTTCAGCAAAGGCGCTGCGCGTGAGCAACCCATGGTTCTCGAACTGCCTAAGTCGGTGAGTAAGCGTATGCGCACTGATGCCCGGTAAAGCCTTGCGCAATTCAGTGAAGCGGTGTGGACCATGTAATAACTCACGGATGATCAGCGTAGCCCAAGGGCCATCCAAAAGAATAAGGAACCTGGCCACGCCACAACGTGGAAATTCAGATTGTGACATAAATAATTTTCCATTAGTGCAGTTGATGTAACTGGTGCAGTATATGCAATAATTAAGATTCAGTATATTTCTTACCCAGTTTTATTTCACTTAGGATAATTTTTATGACCTACATTGTTCATGGTGCAACAGGAGCTCAAGGGGCTCCTCTGTTCAAACGCCTTTCTCAGTCAGGCAAGACGGTGATTGCCGCAGTACGAAATACGGACAAGCTTTCCGGCATGCCGACCGTACAAATTGATAATTCTTCTGTCGATTCGTTGATTGCTGCCTACCGCGAAGCCGAGGGTGTGTTTATTCATTTGCCGCTAGCCCCTGAGGCAGACCGTGTGGCTTATGCACACAATATTGTCCAGGCGATCAAATTAGCCAAGCCAAAACGTGTCGTTATTTCTACCAGCGGTGCCATTATTGATGAACCTGATTCACCGCTGCAGGCGCCAGCTGACTCGGCGATTGCTATCTTGATCGACGGTGTGCAGAAAACGGGCGTCTCTACCGCTGTCGTGGCACCTCGGTTGTATCTGGAAAACCTGTTGCTACCAATGGTGTTCGGTCCGGTGCAATCCGAAGGGGTATTACGTTACCCAGTTCGCGCTGATTTCCTTGTGTCCTGGAGTTCACATCTTGATGTGGCCGAAGTTGCCGAGCGTCTATTTAATGAAACTGCAGTAACGGGGGTTGTTGGCGTCGGTCAATTACCTGG
>JBAQHZ010000430.1:0-19733 GCA_049288585.1 Chania sp. | reverse complement strand
CCGCCTTGGGCCCTGCAATTGCCGTCCATTATTGTTCCATCGGATTATGATCTTTTACGGCAATTCCCATTACACCTGGCTTACAGAGACGAACACGTTGTGTATAAGAGACAGCACAGGGAGAGGGGGGCGTTACCTTTAGCATTGTGCTACATGTAATTATGCACTTTTCTGCCTAACTGTTCGATATTACGCCGTTTTATGCTACTCCCGCCCGCCAGGCTTTACAATGTTACCCCGCTTTTAAAGATCGCCAGTTCGCGGAAATCATTAACTTCGTTACGCGCCGGTTTGCCATCGGCAATGCCGACGATCAGTTCGACAAACTGCTCCAGCATTTCATCCATCGGCACACCGTGGATCAGTTGCCCGGCATCGAAATCGATCCAGTGCGGCTTTTTAGCCGCCAGCTCCGAGTTGGTCGCCAGTTTCACCGTCGGCACAAACCCACCGTATGGCGTGCCTCGCCCGGTGCTGAATAGCACCATATGGCAACCGGCACCGGCCAAGGCGCTGGTGGCGACGGCATCGTTACCCGGTGCACTCAGCAGGTTCAACCCTGGCTGGCGCAGGCGCTCGCCATACTTCAGCACGTCCACCACCTGGCTTTGCCCGGCTTTTTGGGTACAGCCGAGTGATTTCTCTTCCAAGGTGGTAATGCCGCCCGCTTTATTACCCGGTGATGGATTCTCATAAATCGGCTGGTCATGGGCGATAAAATACTGTTTGAAGTCATTAACCATGCTGACGGTTTTTTCAAACGTGCTTTCGTCGCGGCAGCGGCTCATCAGAATACGTTCAGCGCCAAACATTTCCGGCACTTCCGTCAGCACCGTGGTACCGCCGTTGGCGATCACATAATCTGAGAAGCAGCCCAGCAATGGGTTGGCGGTAATGCCTGACAGGCCATCCGATCCGCCGCACTCCAGGCCAAACTTCAGTTCGCTGAGCTTGCCCGGCTGACGGCGATCGTCGCGCATGATCTGGTACAACTGATGCATATGCTCCAGCCCGGCCTCGACTTCATCATCCTGCTGCTGGCAGACCATAAAATGTACACGCTGCTCATCAAACTCCCCGAGCGTGGTGCGGAATGCGTCCACCTGATTATTCTCGCATCCTAAACCGATAACCAGCACCGCACCGGCATTCGGGTGACGCACCATATTTTGCAGCATGGTACGGGTGTTTTCATGATCCTGGCCGAGCTGCGAACAGCCAAACGGGTGGCTGAACAGATGCACACCGTCGATCCCCTGCGCCTCATTGGTTTCTTTCAAAAAGCGCTGTTGGATCTGGCGAGCAATGCCGTTGACACAACCCACGGTCGGGATGATCCACAACTCATTGCGGATCCCCACCTCACCATTGCTGCGCCGGTAGATTTGCACTTCGCGATCCGCCGCCTGCGCCGGTAAAATTTGGAATTCTGGCTGATACTGGTAGCTGTCGAGGTCGCTCAGGTTGGTTTTGGCATTTTGCGAATGAATATGTTCGCCCGGCGCAATGGCCACCAGTGCATGACCAATCGGTAAACCGTATTTGACGATCATCTCACCAACGGCAATCGGCTCAAGCGCAAACTTGTGTCCACGCACCACGTCTTGCGCCAGCGTAATCACGCATTCGCCCAGCGTTTGCGTCTCACCGGCAGCCAAATCACGCAATGCTACCGCTACGTTATCTTTTGAATGAATTTTTATGATGCTTTGCATAAACCTACCTACGCCAATTCGATAGCGAAATACTGTTTAGCATTGTCGAAACAGATGTTTTTCACCATTTCGCCTAGCAATGCGATATCCGCCGGAGCTTCACCGTCTTCCACCCAACGGCCAATCATCTGGCACAGGATGCGACGGAAATATTCGTGGCGCGTGTAAGACAGGAAGCTACGGCTGTCGGTCAGCATGCCAACAAAGCGGCTGAGCAATCCAAGCTGGGCCAACTGCGTCATCTGGCGCTGCATGCCGTCTTTCTGATCGTTAAACCACCAGCCGGAACCGAACTGCATCTTGCCCGCCATGCCTTCGCCCTGGAAGTTGCCGATCATGGTGCCAAGCACTTCGTTATCACGCGGGTTGAGGCAATAAAGGATGGTTTTTGGCAGGCTGCCTTGTTTGGCCTGCGCATCCAGCAAGCGCGACAGCGGTTCGGCCAGAGGCTGATCGTTAATCGAGTCAAAGCCGATATCCGGGCCAATGGTTTCAAACATCCGGCTGTTGTTATTGCGCAGCGCGCCAATGTGATATTGCTGCACCCATTCACGGCGCTGGTATTCAGTGGCCAGGAACAGCAGCACGGCAGTCTTGAACTGTGCGCTCTGCTGTGGAGTGGGGATTTTGCCACTCAGCCGTTGCGCCAGAATGCTGTCCAGCGTGGCTTCGTCGGCTTCACCGTAAACCACCACGTCCAACGCGTGGTCGGACACCTTGCAACCGTGCGCAGCAAAGTGATCCATGCGCTTTTTCAGCGCATCGCGCAGATCGCTGAAACGCGCGATCGACGTATCCGCAGCGGCTTCCAGTTGTTGCAGGTAGTCGTTGAATCCTGGTGCTTCAATGTTGAAGGCTTTATCCGGCCGCCAGCTTGGCAACACTTTGATGTCGAAGCTGCCGTCGGCGGCGATGGCTTTATGATGGCGCAGATCGTCGATCGGATCGTCGGTAGTCCCGACCATCTTCACTTTCATCTGCTTCATGATGCCGCGTGCGCTGAACGAATCTTGCGCCAGCAGTTGATTACCACGCTGCCAGATTTCGTCTGCCGTGGTCGGTGACAACAGTTTGCCGGTGATACCAAACGGACGGCGCAGTTCAAGGTGGGTCCAGTGATACAGCGGGTTACCAATGGTATGCGGCACCGTAGCGGCCCAGGCATCAAACTTTTCACGATCAGAGGCATCGCCGGTACACAGACGCTCGGCCACCCCATTGGTGCGCATGGCTCGCCATTTATAGTGATCGCCCTTCAGCCAAATATCATACAGGTTCTGAAAACGGGTGTTTTCGGCAATCTGCTGCGGTGGCAGATGGCAGTGATAGTCGAAAATTGGCTGATCCGCAGCGTAGTCATGATAAAGGCGGCGGGCAAATTCACTGTCTAACAAAAAATCATCGCTCAAAAACGTGGCCATATCGGTTCCTCACCTGGTTTCCTGGCTAACCTTGCGGTTAATTTTTGGAAGTTATCACACCAATTTTATTCAACGTCTAGCAATATTTCACCCTGCTCTCGGTTAGTTCACCACCTAAAGCCGTTTAAAACATATTTTAGGGCAAAACATCACCAAAACGGCGTAACAATTTGCAACTTATTATTGCCTAATTGACCCGCAGCTTTTGTGATGTCACTCAACTTTTAAATCTGTATGACAAGTTATCGTCTCGCCACCTTGCACCCTTTTTCAGCAGTTCACTATGGCAATGTGCAAGGGGGACGCCGGTATAGGAAGACTGGCAAATATAAATGAAAGGGAATCACCACGTGAAACGCCACGGGTTTACCGGTGGCAGGAATTTCAAGATTGGGAGAGGTTTTGAATGCGTAAAATTAAAGGGTTACGCTGGTACATGATCGGTCTGGTGACCATCGGTACCGTGCTCGGTTATCTGACCCGTAACGCAATGGCTGTCGCGGCACCCACGCTGGAAGGCACGCTGCATATCACTACGCAGCAATATTCCTATATCGTTGCCGCTTATTCTGCCTGTTATACCGTTATGCAACCCGTTGCAGGCTACATACTGGACGTGCTCGGCACCAAGATCGGTTATGCAATGTTTGCCATTCTGTGGGCCCTATTCTGTATGGGTACCGCTCTGGCCAATAGCTGGGGCGGCCTGGCCATGGCACGTGGTGCGGTAGGGATGGCCGAAGCCGCCATGATCCCCGCCGGGCTGAAAGCCACCAGCGAATGGTTTCCCGCCAAAGAGCGTTCGATCGCCGTGGGGTATTTCAACGTCGGTTCCTCCATCGGCGGCATGCTCGCTCCGCCTTTAGTGGTGTGGGCCATCGTCGCCCACAGTTGGGAGCTGGCGTTCATCATCGTCGGGATACTGAGCCTGATCTGGGCCATCTGCTGGCTGATTTTTTATAAACACCCGAAAGACCAGAAAAAACTCAGCAGTGAAGAGCGCACCTATATTCTGGAAGGGCAAGAAGCGCAGCACCAGACCAGCAATGCCAAAAAGATGTCCGCCTGGCAGATCGTGCGCAACCGGCAGTTCTGGGGTATCGCACTGCCACGTTTTCTGGCTGAACCGGCCTGGGGCACCTTTAACGCCTGGATCCCGCTGTTCATGTTCAAAGCTTACGGCTTTAACCTGAAAGAGATTGCCATGTTCGCCTGGATGCCGATGCTGTTCGCCGATCTCGGCTGCATCGTGGGTGGCTACTTGCCGCCGTTCTTCCAGAAACATTTCAAAGTGAACCTGATCGTGTCGCGCAAACTGGTGGTCACCATGGGCGCGCTACTGATGATTGGCCCAGGAATGATCGGTTTATTCACCAGCCCGTATGCCGCCATTGCCCTGCTGTGCGTTGGTGGTTTTGCGCACCAGTCGCTGTCTGGCGCATTGATTACCCTGTCCTCAGACGTGTTTGGCCGTAACGAAGTCGCTACCGCCAACGGCCTGACCGGTATGGCAGCCTGGACGGCAAGTACCCTGTTTGCCCTGGTCGTAGGCGCACTGGCCGACACGCTGGGTTTCAGCCCGTTGTTCGCCGCCCTGTCGGTGTTCGATATTCTGGGCGCGATTGTCATCTGGACCGTGCTGCAAAACCGCACCGCCGCGGAACCCCCGCAAGAACCCTTGCAAGCGGCAAGCGCCAGCAGTTAACCCACGCCACCCGGCCCCTGTGCCGGGTTTTCCACCTTTGCGCTACTGGCAGCCGTAGTGGATAAGTGGTATAACAACTGTTATGGCATCGAGCCTTCCTACCACAGAGTACTCACTATGGAATTCACTGAAACCAGACGCCTTTATCAGCAATTGGCCGCCAAGCTCAAACATCGTATTGAGAGCGGAGTCTACCTGGTGGGTGATAAGCTGCCAGCAGAGCGCTTTATCGCTGAAGAAATGAACGTCAGCCGCACCGTAGTGCGCGAAGCGATTATCATGCTGGAGGTCGAAGGCTATGTCGAAGTACGGAAGGGTTCAGGGATCCATGTGATCTCCAACCAGCAGAAAAACCTGGTGATACCGGGCGATAGCCTTGAATTTGCCACCGCCGGGCCTTTTGAGCTGCTGCAAGCCCGCCAGTTGATCGAAAGCAATATCGCCGAGTTCGCCGCCACCCAGGTGACCAAACAGGATATCGTTAACCTGATGGAGATCCAGGAGCAGGCTCGCAAGGAAGATCGCTTCCGTGATTCAGAGTGGGATCTCAAATTCCACGTTCAGGTGGCATTGGCGACCCAGAACACCGCGATGGCGACGATTGTCGAGAAAATGTGGGCACAGAGGGTAAACAACCCGTATTGGATCAAACTGCACGAGCATATTGACGATCGTTCGATCGCCAGCTGGTGTGACGATCACGATGAGATCCTCAAGGCGCTGATCCGCAAAGATCCTCATGCCGCCAAGCTGGCCATGTGGCAGCACTTGGAAAACACCAAACAGATGCTGTTCAACGCCACCACCGACGACTTCGAATACAACGCCGACCGTTATCTGTTTTCAGAAAATCCGGTGGTGCATCTTGAAAACGTTGCCGCTGGCAACAAATAGCGTTTCACCGTCAAACCAGCTTGGCTTGTGTCAGGTAATGTAAAATAGGCTGAATCGATGCCATAACTGGCGCTGGCCCGCTAACATTTTGCCTGCGGCAACGCAGATTTCCCTGTTGCCAATCATGCTATTTTGGTAGAGTTAGACCACTTTTTTACCTATGGCTTGGGGGCGGAACGCGAATACATGCGCTGGTTGTTTGCCATGCTTATTGCTCTTTTTTGCTGGACCAGTTCGGTTTCCGGTCAAAAGCTATGTGTAGTGCAAACCAAAGCCACTGCGTTAAACTCTCTGGTATCTCCTGAGCAGCCGATGCTCTCTCCTGACGACCCTGTTTATCGCCCACATGCGGAACTTCGTCGTAAAGCCCCTGGCAAATTGCTGCTGTTACTGCCGCGGGTACAGTCCTTTCCCAGTTCGTTGCTTTCCCCCGCACAGCAGGTTCCAACCTATACTTTAGCGACTGACCCAGCCAGTAATACCAAGCCTCAGCGGCAGGCAGATTCACCCGCACCTAACCGGCTTGTGCAAATCAACTGGGCTCTGCACTCCTCCCAGCAGCAAAGCAGGATCGGTGGCTGGAAAGACAGCAATATTCTTTACCGTGGTTCATTGACTTATCACTCATGACCCGGTGTCGCACCCATTAGAACTAACGAATAAAGCAACACCGTTTCATCACCATCAGCAATCAGGGTTTCCGCTCATCGCCGCCCTACCGCTGAATAAAACAAACAATGACGTTTTAGGAACACCGGATGGATATTATTAAGCAATTGTTGGATGCCTTATGGCAGCAAGACTTCGAGACGCTGGCCAACCCTTCGCTGGTTTGGACGCTCTATGTCTTGTTGTTTATGATTTTATTTCTGGAAAACGGCCTGTTGCCTGCGGCCTTTCTGCCGGGTGACAGTCTGTTGATCCTGGTTGGTGTACTGGTCGCAAAAGGTGCCATGAATTTCCCGGTGACGATCCTGATCCTGACCACCGCCGCCAGTCTGGGATGTTGGCTCAGTTATATACAGGGCCGATGGCTGGGGAATACGCGAACGGTGCAGAGCTGGCTTTCTCACTTACCCGCCCACTATCATCAGCGGGCACACCAACTGTTCCACCGCCACGGATTATCTGCCCTGCTGGTTGGGCGTTTCCTGGCCTTCGTGCGTACCCTGCTGCCAACCATCGCCGGCCTGTCTGGCCTGAGCAATGCTCGCTTTCAGTTCTTCAACTGGATCAGCGGTCTGCTGTGGGTTTTGATCCTGGTTTCTGTCGGCTTCGCTTTGGGGAATACCCCGATGTTCCGCAAGTATGAAGATCAGCTGATGTTCGGCCTGATGATGCTACCACTGGTATTGTTAGTCGTCGGGCTAGTCGGTTCACTGGTCGTGCTGTGGCGTAAAAAACGCTCAGGCAATCACGATCAGGGAAAAGGCGTGTGATCACCCAACGACCACGCTGGCAATACGCACTGGTTATCGCACTGGCACTGCTGGCCTTGGCCACGGTGCTGGTGCCTTATATGGTACGTACAGAAAGCGAACTGCGTATTGATACCCTTCATCAAGGGCTATCGCTGCCAGACGGTTTTTATGTCTATCAACGCCTGGATGAACGCGGCATTCGCATCAAAAGCATTACGCCTGAAGGTGATAGTTTGGTGATCCGCCTGGATTCCCCAGAACAGCAACTGCTGGCACGCGAAGCCTTACAAACTATTCTTCCCCCCGGTTATATCATCGCCCTGAGCGAATCCCCGGCACCGAGCCATTGGGTTCGCAAGTTTGCCCGCGCGCCGTTCAATCTGGGATAATTCTTTTCTATTAAACGGGTTATCCCGTTTGATTAATCCGCCATCACCTGCTGATCCTCAGTAACTCATTGGGACTATCGGCTATTTATGACTACGCTGAATGTCAGCGCCTATCATTTGGGCCGCGGGAGTCATCCCTCAATAAGGAATTGAATATCATGAAAATACGCCACACACTCTTACTGGCCATTCCATTGTTGGCCTATGCGACCCTCTCTTCAGCGGCCAACACCGATGCTTGTGCCAAAAAAGCACAGGCGATTCAAACACAAGTCGATTACGCCAAGCAGCACGGCAACCGCCATCGTGTGGAAGGCTTGGAAAAAGCGCTCAACGAGGTAAAAAGCCACTGTACGGAGGCCAGTTTAGCCGCAGAACGCCAACAGAAAATCGCTGATAAACAAGATAAAGTCGCCAAACGCGAGCAAGAATTGCAAGAAGCTCAGCAAACAGGCAAAGCGGATAAAGTGGCCAATAAGCAGAAAAAACTGGCCGAAGCACAGGCTGAGCTGAAAGCGGCTCAGGCGGAATAATTTTTTTACACCAGCGGATTTATCGATGAGAGCCACGCCTGGCGGGATTTTTGCAGTCTATCGAGTAGTTAGTCAGTGAGATCAACCAGACATAAGCCTTTGCTCCGACGAATAAATCCGCTATGTTGAAAGTCTGTCGACGTTAAGGAGTTATCGAAATGGCACAAGATTCAAATGCAGAAAACCTACGCGCTGAACTGAAGTCTCTGGCCGATACGTTGGAAGAAGTTCTGAACTCCTCCACCGATAAATCTAAAGCCGAGCTGGAAAAACTGCGCGCTAAAGCCGAAGGCACACTGAAAGATACTCGGGCACGCCTGAGCGATGCTGGCGACAAACTGGCCCATCAAACCAAGCAGATGGCCTGCCAAGCCGACGATTATGTGCGTGAAAACCCGTGGACCGGTATCGGTATCGGCGCGGCGGTCGGCATAGTGTTAGGCGTTCTACTCACGCGCCGCTGATGATGAGCGAAAAACCGCAAACTCGCGCCCAGGGCCCTGCTAAAGGGGTCCTGGATATCGGCCAACGTATCCTCACCATTCTGGTGAATATGGTGGAAACGCGGTTGCGCTTGGCCGTTATCGAATTGGAAGAGGAGAAAGCCAACCTCGTTCAACTACTGCTCATGGCCGGGATCACTCTTCTATTCACCGCTTTCGGCCTGATGAGCCTGCTGTTGCTGATTTTCTGGGCGGTCGACCCCGCTTATCGTCTGATTGCGCTGGGCACCACCACCGCTGTGTTGCTGTCGCTAGCCCTCGTGGGCATCATCTGGACGCTGTCTAAAGCTCGTCGTTCTACGCTGCTGAACGCCACACGCAAGCAACTGGAGCTGGATCGTTCCACGCTGGAGGGGAGCAATGAATCACCGCCAGTACCGTGAGTGGAAAAAACAGCAGTTGATTCAGCAGATCCAGCAACAACGCCTGGACCTGGCGGCAAACAAAACGTTATGGCTGGAAAAGACCGAATGCCTCGATCAAGGCTGGCAAACGCTATTCAGCCTGCGTAAATATGTAGCTATTGCTTCCAGCATTGTTGCCCTGTATGGCATCCGCCACCCCGGAAAATTTATCCGTTGGTCACGCCGCGCTATTGGCATATTTGGCACTATTCGTTTGATCCGCAAAGTTTTTCCTTCCAAGTAATACCTTCACCGTTCATTCAATTATCCCGTGGTAAAACCCTATATTCTGCAAAACCTCTTCTTTTTTATCGCCAACGTTCTGATTCATCTCATTTTATAAGCAGGCTATATATTCAATTTTTTTGAGTATATATTGCAGATTTACTTGCTAACAACCACAATCATTCTCGTCTACTATTAACTTCATCAACAGGTCATGGGCAGCACAACGCCGCCTAGCCGAACAGATGCCAAGATTGGCGAACAAAATTACTTTTGGAGTTAATGATGAAAAAATTAGAAGATACAGGTTTGCTGGTTGCACGTATTTTGATGCCAATCCTGTTTATCGTAGCGGGTTACGGCAAGATGGGTGATGCCTATGCAGGAACCCAGCAATACATGCAGGCAATGGGTGTACCTGGTTTTCTACTGCCATTAACTATTCTGTTGGAACTTGGCGGCGGTCTGGCGATTCTGTTCGGCTTCCTGACCCGTACCGTGGCGCTGTTCACCGCCGGTTTCACCATTCTGACCGCACTGTTGTTCCACACTAACTTTGCAGAAGGTGTAAACCAACTGATGTTTATGAAAAACCTGACCATTGCCGGTGGTTACATCGTTCTGGCCATCGCAGGCCCTGGTGGTTTCAGCATCGATCGTCTTCTGAACAAGAAATGGTAAGTTGAATATCTCAGCCAAAGGCCCGGAATTCCGGGCCTTTGGTCTTTTCTCACTCAGATATTAAGGGGGATCACCATGGGGCAACTCGTTGATGGCGTTTGGCAAGACACCTGGTATGACACCACCGCTACCGGAGGCCGTTTCAAACGTTCAACCGCTCAGTTCCGTAACTGGGTGACGGCGGGCGGCCAGGCTGGTGCACATGGCAACGGCGGATTCAAGGCAGAAGCCGATCGTTACCAGCTGTATGTATCCCTCGCCTGCCCTTGGGCGCACCGTACTCTGCTGATGCGCAAGCTCAAGGGCCTGGAGCAGATCATTCCGGTTTCCGTTGTGCATCCGCTGATGCTGGAAAACGGTTGGACCTTCGGGGAAGATTTCCCGGCCACCACTGGCGATGCGCTGTATCACGCCGATTTTCTCTATCAGATTTACCTGCGCGCCGATCCACACTACAGCGGCCGCGTGACCGTACCCGTGCTGTGGGATAAACAGCAACAGACTATCGTCAGCAATGAATCTGCCGATATCATCCGCATGTTCAACAGCGAGTTTGATGCCATAGGTGCGCGCGCAGGCGACTATTACCCTGCGGAGTTACGCGCACAGATTGATGAACTGAACGGCTGGATTTATGACAGCGTGAATAACGGGGTGTATAAAGCCGGTTTTGCCACCCGCCAGGAAGCGTATGATGAAGCCGTGCACGGAGTGTTTGCCGCATTGGAACGGCTGGAGCGGATTCTGGAACAGCACCGTTACCTGACCGGCAATCGCCTGACCGAAGCCGATTTGCGCCTGTGGACCACGCTGATTCGCTTTGATCCGGTATATGTCACCCATTTCAAATGCGATCAGCGCCGCATCAGCGATTACCCTAATCTGTACGGGTTCCTGCGCGATATCTACCAGATACCGGGCATGGCGGATACGGTCAACATGGCGCATATTCGCCATCATTATTACCGCAGCCACGCCACCCTTAATCCGCATGGCATTATTTCGATCGGGCCAACGCAGGATCTTAATACGCCGCACGGGCGCGATCGGCACTTTGATTGAGGTGCAAACCCCGTTTAGCTGGCGGGGTTACTGATTTTCCTGCCGGGCAAACAGGCGTGGGATCTCGCGCAGGAACCAGGATTTCGCTTCCCCCATGCTGTCACGCCGCCAGGCCATGATGATATCGACTTCCTGGCTATACTCCGGCCCCACCACGCGCAAGCGCCCGGCTTCAATATCTTTTTCCACCATGCTGTACGGCAGGGTGGCTACGCCCAATCCGGCCAGCAGAGCGCGGCGTTTATCTTCAATAGTGCTGACCGTCAGACGTTGCTGTTTATCCAACAGTTGCACGGTCAGTACCGGCCGCTCACGCGCGGTATCGGCCACCGCAATGCCGCGATACTTCACCCTGGTGGTTTCCGACAGCGGTTCCGGCTCCTGGTGGATCGGATGATCCGGCGCAGCCACATAAACGCTCATCACTTTGTACAATTTACGGGTATTGATTTCCGACGAGGCACGAAAGTGCATATCCGGTGCGATCACGATATCGGCACGCCCCTGCTCCAAACGCTCCCAGGCACCGGCCAGCACTTCGGTAAAAAGCGAAACCTGGGTATTCGCCTTCAGCGCCAGTTTATCGATCAACGGGAACAGTTTAGCCGCTGGTGATAGCGCCTCACTGACGATAGTCAGATGGGTTTCCCAACCGCGCGCCAACGCTTCAGCGTCGGTGGTCAGTTTGTCGGCGGCCTCAAGCAAAACGCGCCCGCGCTCAAGCAACATCCGCCCAACGTTGGTAAATTTGGTGCGATGCCCTGAACGATCGAACAACACCACGTCCAGTTCTTCCTCCAGCTTTTGCATGGTATAGCTGAGTGCTGAAGGCACTCGCCCCAGTTCATCGGCAGCAGCGGCAAAGCTGCCACGGCGGTCAATCGCATCCATTACCCTCAGCGCTTCCAGCGTTAATGCACGATCTCTGGCCATCGAATCTCTCTTTCAGGAAATTTGAATATGCCGACCAGATTAACTGGCTAACAATCCGGCGTCCAGATGCTTACCATTCGAGGCATGAATATTTAAAGAGCCGATTGCCATGATCACATGCAGAACAGCACAACAATGCGGGCAAGCTGACTTTGGTTGGCTACAGGCTCGCTATACCTTTTCCTTTGGGCATTACTTTGATCCAAAACTGATGGGCTACGCCTCGCTGCGGGTCTTGAACCAGGAAGTGCTGGCACCGGGTGCCTCATTCCAGCCACGTACTTACCCTAACGTCGATATTCTGAACCTGATCCTGCAAGGGGATGCCGAATACCGCGACAGCGATGGCAATGCCGTGCGAGCGGCGGCCGGAGAAGCACTGTTGCTGGCCACTCAGGCCGGGCTAAGCTATAGCGAACAGAACATCAGCACCACCACACCGCTCACCCGGATGCAACTGTGGCTGGATGCCTGCCCGGAACGCAGCAACGATCGCGTACAGCGCCTAAATCTGCCATCACAGCCGCACCAGTTGCTGGCATCGCCCGATGGCGCGCAAGGCAGCCTGCAACTGCGGCAACAGGTGTGGATCCATCATCTGGATTTACAGGCCGGTGAGCAGCAAACGCTGGCACTGAACGGGCCGCGCGCCTACCTGCAATCGATCCACGGCACGCTTTCAGCCAACGGTGAACATCACGACAGCCAAAAGCTGACCTGCGGAGACGGCGCGTTTATCCGCGAGGAGAATCGCCTCACCATTCGGGCAGAGACACCGCTGCGCGCGCTGCTGATTGATTTACCGATTTAGGCAGAAATGAATACCGTAAAAGAAAAACCCCACGCAGCTCAGGCTACGCGGGGTTTTCTATTTATAGAGGGAGTTGACCGGTAAGCCGGGTTCTGTCGTGGACAGTCATTCCTCTAGGCCAGCAATCGCTCACTGGCTCAAGCAGCCTACCCGGGTTCAGTACGGGCCGTACCATGCGAACCCCTATTTGGCCTTGCTCCGGGTGGAGTTTACCGTGCCACGGACTGTTGCCAGCCGCGCGGTGCGCTCTTACCGCACCCTTTCACCCTTACCTGATCCCGCTTGCGCGGGCCATCGGCGGTTTGCTCTCTGTTGCACTAGTCGTAGGCTTGCGCCTCCCAGGCGTTACCTGGCACCCTGCCCTATGGAGCCCGGACTTTCCTCCCCTCCATCTGTCTCCCCCGAAGAGGACGGCAATGAAGCGGCGACTGTCTGGTCAACTCCGGCGCGGATAGTAGCGTCGTGGCCGCAGCAGGTCAACAGCTTTACTCTGCCTGCTGTTCCAGCGCATGTTTATACAACGCATTTTTCTTCACGCCGTGGATCTCTGCCGCCAGGGCCGCCGCCTTTTTCAGCGGCAGTTCTTTTTGCAGCAGCGCCAGCGTGCGCAGCGCTTCCAATGGCAGATCGTCCTCTTGTACCTTGTGGCCTTCGACAATCAGCACCATCTCCCCCCGGCGACGGACTTCATCTTCCAGCACCCAGGCCAGCAGTTCCCCCACCGGCGCACCGTGGATCGACTCCCAGGTTTTGGTCAACTCACGAGCCAGCACTACGTAGCGTTCAGGCCCCCACACCGTGACCATATCCTGCAGGCTGTCCAGTAAACGGTGGGTTGATTCATAGAAAATCAGCGTACGTGGTTCCTCTGCCAGCGCCAGCAGAGTATCCTTACGGCCTTTGGTTTTCGCAGGCAGGAATCCTTCGTAGCAGAAACGATCGGACGCCA
This sequence comes from Chania sp., assembly GCA_049288585.1. Taxonomy (GTDB): domain Bacteria; phylum Pseudomonadota; class Gammaproteobacteria; order Enterobacterales; family Enterobacteriaceae; genus Chania. The sequence continues at coordinate 6,087 of JBAQHZ010000430.1, read as the reverse complement.
ACCCGGCAGCGCACAGCGCCGTGGTGGCGGCACAGGCTCCTGGCAGCGGTACGACGCGGATCCCCGCCTCACGGCAACGGCGCACCAGGTGATAACCGGGGTCGTTGATCAATGGCGTGCCAGCGTCGGAAACCAATGCTATGCTCTGGCCTTCCTGCAGTTTCGCCAGCAATTGGTCCGCCTTCTGCTGTTCGTTATGGTCGTGCAGCGCAAACAACCGCGCGCTAATTGCAAAGTGTTGCAACAGCAACCCGGTATGACGCGTATCTTCCGCCGCAATCAGATCGACGCTTTTCAGTACTTCGAGTGCCCGATAAGTGATATCCCCCAGGTTACCGATGGGAGTGGGCACCACGTACAGCGTTGAGGCAGAAATGACTGATTGTTGCTGTTGATTCATTGTTTCATCCGGATTGCCGATTTAATATTGAGCATCTTGAAAAAAACATCACTGGATACAGTATGCTTTCCTCATCATTCATTCGTACCAAAGCAGGGCGTTTACTCCCTGTTGTACTGGCCGCCCTGCTGCTAGCAGGCTGCCCGAGTCAAGCGCCACAAACTCCGCAGATAAATATACAAAATGAAGCGAGCGCCAACTCTGATTACTATCTGCAACAACTGCAGCAAAGCGGCGATGATAACAAGGCTGACTGGCAATTACTTGCTATTCGCGCATTAATCCGCGAAGGCCAATTACCGCAGGCCGCTGCGCAGTTGGATACGTTGCCGCAAGATATGAACAGCCAACAACAGGTGGAACGCCAACTGTTGCTTGCAGAACTGCAAGTTGGCAACAAAAATTATGACGCCGCGCGTAATTTACTGGGCAACATCGACAGCAACTCGCTCTCGCCTAATCAGTTGGTGCGCCTGTATCAGGCCCAAATTGCCGCCTATCAGGGCCAGCCGTCTCTGCCACTGCTCCGTGCCTATATCGCTCAGGAACCGCTGCTGCCAGTCAATGCACGGCAAGACAACCTGGATCAGACATGGCAGGCGCTGCTCGGCCTCAAACCAGCAGAGATGAATAGCCTGGTCATCAACGCCAACGAAAACGTGCTGCAAGGCTGGCTGGATCTGCTGCGGGTTTATCAGGAAAGCAAGCAGGACCCAGAACTGCTGAAAGCCGGAATTAAAGATTGGCAAAACCGCTATCCACAAAACCCGGCGGCCAAAAGCCTGCCAACACAATTAAGCCAGGTGCAGAATTTCAGCCAGGCTTCCACCTCGGGTATCGCGCTGCTGTTACCGCTGAATGGTCAGGCTAAGGTGTTTGCCGACGCTATCCAGCAAGGCTTTGCCGCCGCCCAAAGTGGCATCACGCTGGCCGCACCGGTCCAGCCAGCGCAGCCAAGCAATGATCCGGCTCAAAATGCCGCAGCGCTGACCAATGCTGACGGTGCAGTGAGCCCTTCCGCACTTCCTGCGGATATTGCCACGGCACAGCCGGTAGCCCCTGTCGCCACAACCACTACCATCGCACAGCCTGCCAATGCTCAGGTGAAGGTATACGATACCTCCAGCCAGCCATTACCTGCTCTACTGGCCCAGGCCCAGCAGGATGGGGCAACGCTGGTGGTTGGCCCGTTACTGAAGGCCGATGTTGATCAGCTTGCCAGCACGCCTACTGCGCTGAACGTACTGGCACTCAACCAGCCGGAACAGCCGCAAGACAGCCCGAACATCTGCTACTTCGCGCTTTCTCCAGAAGACGAGGCCCGTGATGCAGCGCGGCATATCTGGGCACAGCAGAAACGCCTGCCGTTGCTGTTGATCCCGCGCGGCGCGTTCGGCGATCGCATTGCCAAAGCCTTTGCCGAAGAGTGGCAGAAACAGGGTGGGCAAACCGTCTTGCAGCAGAGTATTGGTTCTACCACCGAACTGCGCCAGATGGTTAACAGCGGTGGTATCCGCATGAGCGGTACGCCGGTCTCGGCACCCGCGCAAGCACCGCAGTCGGTGACTATCGCTGGCCTGACCATTCCGGCTCAGCCAAGCGAGATCCCTGCGGCCTCTACCGGCGGTGGCGTTGATGCGGTGTACATCGTGGCCACGCAGGATCAGCTGACGCTGATCAAACCGATGATCGACATGACCACCAATTCCCGCAGCAAACCCGCCATGTTCGCCAGCTCACGCAGCTATCAGGCCGGTGCTGGCCCGGATTTCCGTCTGGAAATGGAAGGTTTGCAATTCAGTGACATTCCTTTGCTGGCAGGCGTCAACCCGGCATTGCAGCAGCAGGCCAGCGCCAAGTTCGGCAACGACTATTCTCTGGTACGTCTTTACGCCATGGGCATGGATGCCTGGACATTGACCAACCACTTTGCTGAAATGCGCCAGCTGCCAGGCTTCCAGGTCTCTGGAGCCAGCGGTGTGCTGAGTTCGTCACCTCACTGTGTGATCACCAGGAAACTGACTTGGTTGCAATACCACCAGGGCATGGTCGTTCCGGTCTCCTGAGCCAACGCGCCACAGGGGCGGGCTACGAAATACAGGCCCGCCGCTATCTGGAACGCGCTGGGCTGACCTTCACCGCCGCCAACGTGGCGGTGCGCGGTGGTGAGCTTGATCTCATCATGCGCGATGGTCAAACCTGGGTGTTCGTTGAAGTACGCTATCGGCGCAACGCCGCATTTGGTGATGCCGCCGCCAGCGTCACTTACCGCAAGCAACAGCGGTTGTTGCATGCCGCTGCCGTCTGGCTGGCGGGGCGCGGAGCCAGTTTTGACACATCATCTTGCCGTTTTGATGTTTTTGCCATCACCGGTAACCAGTTAGAATGGATACCGAATGCCTTCAATGCGGATTAATTATGGTTTACCGGTGTAACCGGCCTTTGACTTAGTGGATTAAAAACAACGTGCTAGATCGAATCAAAGTCTGTTTTACCGAAAGTATCCAAACCCAGATTGCAGCGGCGGAAGCCCTGCCTGACGCCATCTCCCGTGCCGCGATGACTCTGGTTCAATCGTTATTGAACGGCAACAAGATCCTGTGCTGTGGCAATGGGACTTCAGCCGCCAATGCTCAGCATTTTGCTGCCAGCATGATAAATCGTTTTGAAACCGAGCGCCCCAGCCTGCCTGCCATCGCGCTGAATGCCGATAACGTGGTGCTGACCGCGATCGGCAACGATCGTCTGCACGATGAAGTGTATGCCAAGCAGGTGCGCGCGTTGGGCCATGCCGGAGATGTGTTGCTGGCGATCTCCACTCACGGTAATAGCCGTGATATTGTGAAAGCGGTTGAAGCCGCAGTAACGCGAGATATGACCATTGTTGCACTCACGGGCCACGACGGTGGGGAATTGGCAGGTTTACTTGGCCAACAGGATGTTGAGATCCGTATTCCTTCCCACCGCAGTGCGCGCATTCAGGAAATGCATATGTTTACCGTAAATTGCCTATGTGACCTGATTGATAATACGTTGTTCCCCCACCAGGACGATTAAAGGAACTGAGATGAAGCTGAAAACAACATTGGCAGTGCTGTTCAGCGCTCTGCTGTTACAAGGCTGTGTCGGCGCTGTCGTGGTCGGCAGTGCAGCCGTTGCCACCAAAACTGCCACAGACCCGCGTTCCGTAGGAACGCAGGTCGATGATGGAACCTTGGAAGCTCGGGTTGAAAATGCCCTGAGCAAAGATCAGCAACTGAAGAAAGAAGCCCGGGTGGTCGCAACCGCCTATCAGGGCAAAGTCCTGCTGACCGGTCAGGCACCCAATAGCGAGCTTGCCAGCCGTGCAAAACAGATCGCGCTTGGCGTAGACGGTGCGGTAGAAGTGTATAACGAAATCCGCCAGGGTACGCCGGTTAGCTTAGGAACCGCGTCTTCAGATACCTGGATCACCACCAAAGTGCGTTCGCAGCTCCTGACCAGCGATACGGTCAAATCCTCGAACGTCAAGGTGACGACCGAGAATGGCGAAGTCTTCTTACTGGGCCTGGTAACACAAAAAGAAGGGCAGTCAGCAGCACAGATCGCCAGCCAGATCAGTGGCGTAAGACACGTCACCACGGCATTTACCTACGTTAAGTAAACTCGCGCACCGGGGTAAGGACGGCGTTATCTGATGCCCTTACCCCAGCCCTCTCCCACGGTCGTCAACAAGTCATCAGCGCGGGAAGAGAGCACATAGCCAATCACTTCAGCTCATTCTCTTTAAGAAACTCCGCCCCGCCCAACTGCCGCATCTGGCGCATAATCCACTGCTGGCGCCCAATCACGTACCCTGAAGGGGCGTTGACCTTAAAGCGATGAGGGTTGGGTAAAACCGCCGCTAACAATGCGGCCTCAGATGCCGTTAAGCGTTTGGCCGGTTTATTGAAAAAATGCTGAGCCGCGGCTTCTACACCAAATATACCGTCACCGAATTCGACAATATTCAGGTACACCGTCAAAATTCGGCGTTTGGTCCATACCAGTTCAATCCCCGCCGTCAGCCCGACTTCAAGCCCTTTACGCACCCAACTGCGCCCATCCCACAGAAACAGGTTCTTTGCCGTCTGCTGAGACAGCGTGGAAGCACCACGAATACTTGTCGGGCGGCGTTCATTGTGGCTGATCGCTTTCTCGATGGCCGCCACATCAAAACCCCAATGGTCGGGGAATTTCTGATCTTCTGCAGCCATCACCGCCAGCACCATGTTCGGTGAAATCTCATCCATCGACACCCAATCTGAATGGGCAACATAGCTGAAATCACCGCTCAACCAGGCGCTGATTTGCCGCTCTACCATCACCGCAGAAAAGGGCACCGGCAGGAAAGCAAACAGGATAATCCCCGCCAACCACAGGCCCAGCACCACCAACAAAGCACGCTTAAGCCAATACCACAGCCGGTGAATCACCGACTTAGCCGCAAATCTGCTCATTCGGTTAAATCCAGCACCCGTGAAACCAACTTATCAATTCCGCGCGCCGCTTCACCGATCGATTGGGCCAACATGTAGGCCGGCGTTGTGACCACTTTGTTCTCTATATCGACCACAATATCATCCACAGGGCAAATCACTGGCTCTCCCCCCATAGCGTCAATCACTTCACCGAGATCGGGATCGTTACCAATCGTCAACCGGATTTGTTGGCCCAAGATCTTGGGTAACAGGGCCGGAGCAATGCACATAAAACCAATTGGTTTATGTGCCTTATGCATTTTTTGCGTAATCTCAGCAAAATCTGTATTAACGGAACATTCACTGCCTTCCTCGGCAAAACTGCTGAGATTCTTAGCCGCGCCAAATCCACCGGGTACGATCAAGGCATCCAACTGGCTGGCATCCGCCTGGGAAAGGGGCTGAATTTTCCCTCGCGCAATGCGCGCAGATTCCACTAACACGTTACGCTTTTCAGCCAAATAATCGCCAGATAAGTGATTAATAACATGGAGTTGTTCCTCATCAGGGGCAAAGCATACCGCCCGTGCACCGGCACGATCCAATGCGAGTAATGTGAGGACGGCTTCATGGATCTCCGCACCGTCATAAACGCCACAACCACTCAGTACCACACCTACCTGTTTCATCGATATTCTCCCAATCAGGACGACCAATGGATGAGCACCTAAAACCAACAAACACTAACTACATCACACATTTTAATGAATCTTCTAACAAGAGCGCTTACATTTGCTATGTTGTTCGCTGTATGATGTATACGATTTTTCTGCAACCTGCTCTACCTGAACATTGAAAACCAATACGCAGGTTCACAATTTCCCTGGTGTTGGCGCAATATTCGCGCACCCCGGCCTAGGTCGGGGTCATTTTTTTTCAGCGTTCTCTACCCATGCCCGTAACATTGCTACATCGTTACGCCATTCCTGTTTAAGCTCATCCACCCAATCCTGCACGTTATCCCACCATGCTGGTAAAGTCGGTGTCTGAATCTGCTGTGCCAGCTGTTGTAGATGTTTCAGCCCCACGGAACCCGCCGCACCCTTAATTTTGTGGCCTTCTTCCGTGATCCCTTTCTGATCCCGCGCGGTCATGTTGGAATCCAGCAGCGCCAGATAGCCAGGCATCACCTGTTCGAACATGTCCAGGCTCTGATAAATCAGCTGCGGCCCCACCAGGTCCATGTAC
>JBAQHZ010000429.1:0-8598 GCA_049288585.1 Chania sp. | reverse complement strand
GCATATTGATCAGGTACAGTTAAAAGCCATACCGGGTGTTTTAGGCGTTATCAACAGTGATGACCAGTTGCAGATTATTTTAGGCCCAGGTAAAGCGCAAACTGCAGCAGAAATGATGAATACCCTGTTGGGTTCGGCTGATAATGCCACGCCTGCGGCTACATCAACCTCTAACGATCTTGGCGACATAGCCAATAGCAACAAGAGTAAGATGAAGGCCAAGCAAACCAGTGTGATCCATCAGTTTCTTGCAAAATTTGCCACCATTTTCACTCCGTTAATCCCGGGCTTTATTGCGGCTGGGATGTTACTCGGCTTCGCGACGCTGTTGGAACAAAGCTTTCTCGTCAATACCACTGAAAAAAATGTCACCCTGCTGCATATTGTCGGCTACATGAAAATTTTCGGCAAAGGTATGTTTACCTTTCTGCCGATTTTAATTGGTTACAATGCACAGAAAGCCTTTGGGGGGACCGGCGTCAATGGCGCTATTATTGCCGCATTATTCGTGTTGAATTATAACCCACAGGCCACGGTAGGCTATTTTTCCGGCATCGATAATTTCTTTGGTCTTCCTATCGATCCGCGCGGAAATATTATTGGTGTATTGATCGCCTCTATTCTTGGCGCGTGGATCGAGCGGCAAATCCGTAAAATCATCCCTGATAATCTGGACATGATTTTAACCTCGACATTCACCCTGTTGATCACCGGTGCTCTAACCTTCACCATCATCATGCCACTGGGCGGTGAGCTGTTTAAAGGGATGTCTTGGCTGTTTATGCACTTGAACGGTAATCCGTTCGGTTCAGCGATCCTGGCTGGATTATTCCTGATTTCGGTCGTATTTGGTATTCACCAAGGATTTATTCCAGTCTATTTTGCGCTGATCGAAACACAAGGCTTTAACTCTCTGTTTCCAATCCTTGCCATGGCGGGCGGTGGGCAGGTGGGGGCCGCATTGGCGCTCTACTTCCGCGCTAAAAAGAATTCATTAACGCGTACTCAGGTCAAAGGAGCGATTATTCCGGGGTTGCTAGGCGTTGGTGAACCCTTGATTTATGCGGTAACTCTGCCACGGGTCAAACCATTTATCACTGCCTGTATCGGCGGTGCCTGTGGTGGGTTCTTTATCGGCCTGGTCGCTTGGCTAGGTTTACCGATCGGGCTTAATACGGTATTTGGGCCTTCAGGATTAGTCTCATTGCCGTTAATGACCTCAGCCCAAGGGATTTACGCGGGTATGGCGGTTTATGCCGTAGGAGTGGTCATTTCTTATGTCTCCGGTTTCATCGTTACCTGGTTCTTTGGCAGCAAGAATGTAGATTTAGCCTAACGGCTGGCTGGCGAACACTTCCCCCTTTCTGTTCGCCAGCTTTTTTCAAGCCATACAATAGCTAAAGCGCCCGCAACAGCCGATTCAGCAACGGCCCCAGCACCTTGAACGACGCCGGTGAAACGATATCCACATGTGCGCAATCCAGCTCATGCACCTGCAACGCCTCAACATATTCCGCCCAGGTTTGCTGCACGTTCATGCCTGCCTGCAAGGTACGTTTCGCCACAAACAACGTCGCCTGACCGTGGAAACGAGCGGTATGGGTGTGTGATAACAGCCGTACAGAATCCGCATAGTTGGCTTCGATATGATCAAACATCGCCCCCTGTGTGGCCCCCAACGCCTCCTCCGATACCGCCAGGAACTGTTCGCGCTCACGCTGCACTTCTTTCAGCACGTTATCGTCTAGCATCACGTCCCAGTTCTGGGTTTCCGGCGGATAGGTATCCAGCAACCCCAGGAACGCCACCTGTTCACCGCGTGCCTGCAAACGGGCAGCAATGCCCTGCGCCAAGGTACCTCCCAGCGAATAACCGATAAAGTGGTACGGGCCATGCGGCTGCACCTGTAGCACCGTGGCCAGATGCGCGTCGCACACCTGATCCATATCTTCACCCAGCGCCAGCGGGCCATCAGGGCGCGGAGATTGGATCCCCACCAGCGACCAGTGTTGATCGATATAACGCGGCAACACGCTGAACTGCCAAGAGAAGCCAGAAGCCGGATGCAGGCAGAACAGCGTTGGGCCATCGGTGATGCGCAGCGGTAATACGCTGTCGAAACCGCTGCGATCGGCTTCTTCCTGAGTACGATCCTCCGCCAGCAGCTCGGCCAGTTGCTCCACTCTTGAAGCGACCATCACCTGCCCCACCGAGACCGCTTTCCCTAAGTCACGCCGCAACTCGGCGGCAAGCCGCATCGCCAGCAGCGAATGGCCGCCCAGAGAGAAGAAATCATCATCGGCAAACACCGGCTCGCGCTGCAACAGGCGGGCAAATACCGCTGCGATGGCGCTTTCCAGCCCCGGTTCAGCCCTGCGCCCGGCTTTTCTATCGGCGGTTTGCGGTTGCGGCAGCGCTTTGCGATCGAGCTTACCGTTGGCACTCAGCGGTAGCTCAGCCATTGCCACCAAGGCGACCGGCACCATATGGGGCGGCAAACGCTCGGCCAATGCGGCGCGCAAGCTGGCGGTATCCAGTGTTACGTCAGGCTGGGCAACCAGGTAGCCCACCAACTGCCGGGCATCGCCCCCCATAGCATCGGTAACGCTATTTTCCAACACCAGCGCATGAGTAACCGCCTGGCTGACCCCCGGCAGTGATAGCAAAGCGTGATCGATTTCGCTCAGCTCAATTCGCTGACCACGGATTTTCAACTGATCGTCGCTGCGCCCCAGATACTCCACCGCTCCATCGGGTAACCAGCGGGCCACATCACCGGTGCGATACATACGCCCACCGTTGCCCTGCGGATCGGCAACAAAACGGCTGGCAGTCAGATCCGATCTCCCCAGATACCCCTGCGCTAATTGCACGCCAGTGAGATAAAGATCGCCCGCCACGCCCTGTGGCACCGGCCGCAGGCGTGCATCCAGAATGCGCAACCCAGTATTCCACACCGGCAGGCCGATCGGCACATTAGCACCGCTCACCGCTGCCAGCGATTCGCCCCAGGCCGGATGCCAGGTGACATCCACTGCCGCCTCCGTCGGCCCATAGAGATTGTGCAGCGGCACCGCCGTGCGGCTTTGCCACAGGCGGCACAGTTCGGCAGGCAAAGCCTCACCGCTACAGAATACCTGCCGCAGCGGCTGGCAACCGGCGATAGCGCTTTCGTTGTCTAGTGCACTGACGAAGGCCGCCAGCATCGACGGCACAAAGTGCATCGTCGTCACCCTGTGGCGTGCGATCAGCGCCAACAGCTGCTGCGGATCGCGATGCGCTTGCGGCGGTGCCATCACCAGTTGCGCACCCACCATCAGCGGCCAGAAGAATTCCCACACCGAGACATCAAAGCTGCACGGCGTTTTTTGCAGCACCACATCGCCTGCCGCCAGCGGGTACTGATGCTGCATCCACAACAGCCGGTTGACGATCGCCTGATGCCCTACCAGCACGCCTTTTGGCCGCCCGGTGGAGCCCGAGGTAAAGATGATATAGGCCGGATGATGCGGCGTTGGGCCTTTGAGATCGACGGCTACCCTATCCGTTGCCAACGGCGCATCGTACAGCAGTACTTCCCCCTGCCCGGCAAAGCGCAACTGCTGAGAAGCATCGGTAATAATCAGGCGCGGCGTGGCATCTTCCAGCATCATGCTGAGGCGCTCATCCGGGTAGCCGGTGTCCAGCGGCAAATAGGCTGCTCCGGCTTCGACAATCGCCATCAGCGCCAACGACAGGAATACTGAACGCGGCAGTGCCACCGCCACGATATCCCCCGGCAGTACGCCCTGTGCCACCAGCCGTTGAGCCAAGGCGCTAACCTGTGCGCGGGTTTCGCGGTAATTGAACTGGTATCGGCTATCGGCCAGCGCCGGAGCGTTCGGTGTTCTATCCGCCTGCTCCGCCAACAAACCACTGAGGGTTCCCGGTGCAACCGGGTAGGCGGTGTCGTTCACCCGCGCCAACAAGGCGTGATCTTGCTTGCTCAGCATGTCGGCAGCACCGATCGGCAATTCAGGCTGTGCCGCAAACTGGCGCAGCAATAACGGGATGCGCTGCAAATGTTGGTTCAACTCCTCGGGTTGATAACGCTCGGCGTTGGCTAACAGCTCAATTTTCAACGTGCCCGCTTCATCGATAAACAGCGCAATTTCCAGGTCACGTACCGGCCCGGAAGCCAGATCGTGGGTAATGCCCGCAATGCCATTAAAATTGAGCTGGTAATCGAACATCTTGAAGTTGAACACCGTGCCATACAGCGGTTGGGCATCCCCCACTCGCCCTAAATCCCGTTGCACCTGTTCGGCGTCATAGCGCTGATGGCGGCGAACCACTTTAAGTTCACGGCTGATGTGTGCCGCCAATTCAACCAGCGTTGCCTCGGGAGCGACATGCATTGCCACTGGCAGCACGTTGATCACCGGCCCGGTGGCGCACAGCGCAGCCGAACCCATACGGCGCATAAAAATAAACCCGGCGCTGAAGCTGGGTTGGCCGCTCAGGCGCGCCACCCACAGCGCAGCTAGTGCCATCGCCATATCCGCAGCGCTAAGCTGTTGCTGCTGGCCCGCGGCCACCAAGGGGGCAAAATCCTCTGCGGCACAAATTTGTGCCAACCGGTGAATGCGGGTAGAAGGTGCTTGCCCGGCCAACGGCTGCGGGCAAAGGGTGGCAGGCACCGGCAGTTGGTGGGCCTTGTTCAGCCAGAAATCCGCATCACGCTGATAGCCCGGCGATTGCTGATACTGCTGATATTCCGCCACCACGTCGCTAAACGGCATAAAAGGCGTGGGTTCAGGCAACTGATGCTGGCACAGGCGGGTATAAATATTGGCAATGCGGCGCGCAATGGCGGTAAAGCTGAAGCCATCCACCACCAGATGATGATAGCGCTGATACCAAAAGAAGCGATCATCGGACAATTGCAGCAAAATATGGCGATACAGCGGTTTGCCGCTGCTGACCCGCAGCTCGGCGGCCAGATCGATCTGCATCAGCGCATGCGCCGCCGCCTCAGCATCCGCCGCTTCGCGCAAATCCAGCCATTCGGCTGGCATAATCGGCAACGTGCTGTCGTACCACTGCATCGGCACGCCATCACGCTCGGTAAAGCGCAGCCGCAAGGTATCAACTTCCGTTAATCCCTGCGCGATCGCCTGCAACAGGCAATCTTGATCCAGCGGACCATTCAGCTCAATGTAATGGGCCACCGCATAGGCATTGCCGTGCGGTGAAATTTGATCGGCAACCCAAATGCCGGGCTGCGCGGCCACCAACGGCAGCTCAACCATCACCGGCTGCTCGCTGGGTAAAATAGAGGTCTCTGACACAGCACTTACTCCTGTTATCGCTCATCACGCCTTACGCTGTGATCTTGCCAATGTTGTTCCAGCCAGCTAACGCATTGCCCACGGGTATCCGGGCCAAAAACGCTGGCCCAGCCCGCCGGGATCGCGCAGAAATCCGGCCACAGGCTGTATTGCCGTTGGTCGTTACGCAAAATACGGCAACGCTGATGGTCATCATCAAACGGGTTCAGGGTTTCCATAACGAGTTCCTTATGCGTGAAGGGTATTGGCAAGCGCGGCAGCCTGAAAGACGACGGGCGTAGCCCAGTGCGCCTGCAAACCATCCAGTAAGCCGCCACGCCAGCACAGCGCGTCATGCCCACCTTCCACCACCCGGTATTGCACCCGGTGCCCAGCAGCGTGCAGCAGATCGACCATGCGATCGCTCACCTGGTGGATCAGCTTTTCATGCACTCCTGCCTCGATAAACACCTGCAATGTTCCGTGCATGCCCAACCGCTGCGCCTCCAATTGGCGCATCAGCCAACAGGCGTCTTCAGGAAGAGTTGGCAACTGCAACATATCGCGGCGCGGCCACCAGAAAGAGCCGGACTGGCTGATCACCGCACCAAAACGATCGGGCCAACGCAGCCCTGCATACAGCGACGACAGGCCGCCAAAGCTTTGCCCGGCAACTACCGTGCTGGCGGCCTCCGCGCTGTGCGGTGCCCAATCATTCAACTGCGGCAGCAGCTCTTGCTGTACCGCCAGCCAGAATTCATCGTTGCAGGTCAGCTCCTGTGCGCGGTGTTTTTGGTCGATGACATCAATCAGCAGGTATACCGCTTGCGGCAGTTTGCCTGCGCGGGTCAATTGCATCAGCGGATCCCAAACCGGCATCTGCTGCGCCCAGAACTGGCCGTCCAGCAAAATGGCCAGTGGCCGGTTAGCAGGGTTGCTTTCCCCGGTGGAATATACCCAGACGTGGCGCTCCGTTCCTAACCGTTGACTGTGCCAGGTATACCGTTGCAGCTTGGCGGGTGGCGCTGGCGTGCAACGCCCGCTGGCAACGGCGTAGCGGTCAAAATCGCGCCAGGCTGGCTGAAGCGGTGCCTGCGGCATATGCAGACCAGAGAGAAAGTGCCCATCGGCATCGGGCCAAGCGCGATAAGGGTTGAGCAGATCCTGTGTGGCATTGGCAAATACCTGCTGCCACCAGTGGCGAACGCTATGCATGTTGGCATGGGCATCACTGCTGTGAAGCGGGAGCGGGCGATCGTCCATACAGGGAATAAAGCAGTAGCTGCCGCGCCAGTTGGCATTCAGCTCCAACTGCCAGTACCAGACGTCCGATCCACTGAGCCGTTGCAGGCTCTGCGGTGGTGCTAGCTGATGATGATCGGTGAGGCAATTAATATGAAGCCAGACGCGCCGGTAGCCCGAGGTAAACTCGCATCCTTGAGGATCGCGCCAGAGAAACGTCACTTTCCAGCGGCCATTATCCAGTGGCTCTACCAACGGTGTGCCGCGCCGGGCAATGTCCAGCCACCAACCGTGGCTCCCTGCATGCTTGCTCGCTAATAACCTACTGCTTTCTGGCAGTTGTTCAGTTTTCAAAACACCCACTCACTGTGTAGCTGGCACAGCGCACCATGCCAAAACAAACGGTAATCTGAATACTATTGATAATTATTTTCATTTGCAATAGTGTGTGGCGGTCAGTTATACCCAAAATAATTCGAGTTGCTTGTAGGCGGCAACTGAGAGAGACCCTAGGAGCATAGACAAACTATGTGACTAGGGTGAACGACAAATCTGATTGGCAGATTTGAACACCTCTTGAGGTGGACCCGAAGGGGCGAGGCCCAGCATGGGTCGAGTCACGCAGCCAACACCCATGCAACTTGAAGTATGAAGGGTATATACTGACAATATAATCCGTGAGTGATAATGATGGTTATTCTTATTATGGGCCTGCTTTACGCTATTTTAATGATCTCTGTAGGTATTAATGAGATTTATTTCTATTCAACCGGTAAGTCTGAATTTATATCCAGTTTGATGTTAACCTTTTCAGCGAGTATTCTGCTCATCGCTTTTGTCTGGCAATTTTCGGCAAAAACAAAAAATTAATTTCTTACTCTGAACATGAGTTGTGTTATGCAAAATGAAAAGCAAGCCGTTGCCAGAAACTCAATGATTGCCAGCGGTCTACTGGCATTGGGCAAATTTATTGCCGGTATTTTCACCGGCAGTATTGGCCTTATCTCCGAAGGTATTCATTCCTTCACCGATTTTATCGCTACCTCTATTACCTGGTGGGCGGTGCGCGTCAGTGATAAACCAGCAGACGACGAGCACCACTTTGGTCATGGCAAGGTCGAAAACCTGGCGGCACTGTTCGAGGTGCTATTACTGCTGGCCGCAGCAGGTTGGATCATTTACGAAGCGGTGAACAGCTTGCTGGGCGAGGCGCATCAGATTGTTGCTGCGCCCTTTGTCATTGCGGTGCTGCTGGTATCGATCGTGGTCGACTATTTCCGCGTGAAAGCGCTGAATCGTGTGGCAAAAGCGACCGACAGTGCGGCACTGGAGGCCGATGCGCTGCATTTCTTCTCCGATATGCTGTCATCTGGTGTGGTGCTGTTGGGCATGGTCTTTGTGCTGTTCGGTTTTGCCCGTGCGGATGCGCTGGCAGCACTGGTGGTGGCTTGCTTCATCCTGTTTGCGGCATTGAAGCTGGGCAAGCGCTCGTTTGATTCCCTGATCGACACCGCGCCAGCCGGTAGTCGGGAAGATATCGCTACATTGCTCAACGATTTCCCGGCGATCCTCTCTACGGAAAACATTCGTTTGCGCAGTGCCGGGGCAACGCTGTTTATCGAGGTGAGCGTCGGAGTATGCCGGACCCTGCCGCTGGAGCGGATCAACACGCTGAAAACCGAGATTGCCGCACAAATTACGCAACAATATACCAAGGCGGAGGTGAGGGTGATTGCCATCCCTCAGGCCAGAAGCGATGAAGATATGGCGACCCGTATCCGTATGCTGGCGGCCAATCACGGTGCTGTGGTACAAAATCTCACGCTACAACAGTTGGCAGATCATATGTCGATCAGTATGGACTTGGCGGTACCGGCCAGTGCCAGCGTGGAGCAGGCGCATGATATTGCCTGTGAAGTGGAGCATGTTTTGCGCCAGGCGCTCGGGGAAAATACCGAGATAGAAACACATTTGGAACCGCAGACAGCGCATTGCCTGACCAGCCAGGATGTGGAACACGGTGAGTTGGCGCAGATCCAGCAAGCAC
>JBAQHZ010000428.1:0-5572 GCA_049288585.1 Chania sp. | reverse complement strand
GCAAGCCGTGATACTCTGTCCGTCGGAGGTGATGGGGCTGTCTATTGGCAACTTGTGTAGATACCTATGGTGCGCTAGGCCCGGGTATCTCGGGCTTAATACCACTTTGTCATCAAGCTAAGCGCTGTAAAAACAGCGCCTTTTCAACGTGGAAGCAGAGATTATTTGGCTGAAGCTAACACAGCGCTGACGATCTCAACCGCTTCATGCTCGATCTTCTCGCGGTGCTTAGCACCCAGGAAGCTTTCGCAATAGATCTTATAAGCTTCTTCAGTACCTGAAGGACGCGCGGCAAACCAGCCGTTGTCGGTCATCACTTTCAGCCCGCCAATCGAAGCCCCGTTACCCGGCGCAGCCGTCAGGCGCGCGGTAATAGGATCGCCAGCCAACATACTGGCCTTGACCATCTCTGGTGACAGCTTGGACAGCGCCGCTTTCTGCGCCGAAGTGGCCGGTGCCTGCAAACGGTTGTAGCTCGGCGCGCCAAAGCGCTCAGCCAGCCCATCATAGTGGTGCTGCGGATTCTCACCGGTTATGGCGGTGATTTCTGCCGCCAGCAAGCACATGATAATGCCGTCTTTATCGGTGGACCATGGCGTACCATCGAAACGCAGGAACGATGCCCCGGCGCTTTCTTCACCACCAAAACCGAAGCTGCCGTCGAACAGGCCATCAACAAACCATTTGAAACCAACCGGCACTTCCACCAGCTTGCGGCCCAGATCGGCCACCACGCGGTCAATCATCGCGCTGGAAACCAGCGTTTTACCGACGGCAACGTCAGCGCCCCAACGTGGACGGTGCTGGAACAGGTAATTGATCGCGACAGCCAGATAGTGGTTCGGGTTCATCAGGCCTTTTGGCGTGACGATACCGTGGCGGTCGTAGTCAGGATCGTTGGCAAATGCCAGATCAAACTTGTCACGCAGCGCCAGCAGGCCAGCCATGGCTGATTCGGACGAGCAATCCATGCGGATAATGCCGTCGTGATCGAGGTGCATAAAGCGGAAGGTCTGATCGATGGAGTCGTTCACCAGCGTCAGATCCAGCTTGTAATGCTCGGCAATGCGCTGCCAGTAGGCAATCCCGGAACCGCCAAGCGGATCGACACCCAGTTTCAGGCCTGCGCGCTGAATGGCTGGCATATCAACCACCTCAACCAGCCCTTCCACATACGGCTGCACCAGATCCTGCGCATGCAAATGACCGCTGTTCCAGGCCTGTGCCAGCGTTTGGCGCTGAACGCCCTGTAGCTTAAGCTCCAGCAGTTCGTTAGCACGTTTTTCGATCACCGAAGTCAGATTGGTGTCGGCCGGGCCGCCGTTAGGTGGGTTATATTTGATGCCGCCGTCTTCTGGCGGATTGTGCGATGGAGTGATGACGATGCCATCAGCATGCGCGCCGCCCTTGCGGTTGTAGCATAGGATCGCATGTGAAACCGCCGGCGTTGGGGTAAAGCCGTTGTTTTCCTGAATAACCACGTCCACGCCGTTGGCCGTCAACACTTCCAGCACGGAAATAAACGCCGGTTCAGACAGGGCATGGGTATCTTTACCTACATAGCAAGGGCCGGTGGTGCCTTGCTGACGGCGTACTTCTGCAATCGCCTGAGCGATGGCAAGAATATGGGCTTCATTGAAGCTTTGGCGCAACGCACTGCCGCGATGGCCTGAGGTGCCGAATTTTACCGCATGAGCGGCATTGCCTGCTTCCGGTTGCAGCACGTAGTACTGCGATGTCAGTTGGGCTACGTTGATTAAATCACTTTGCTGAGCAGGTTGCCCGGCACGTGGGTCATTCGCCATCGACTCTCTCCCTAATGCCAGTACTGCAGCCGGGCAATGTGTCGCTGACGGCCACCGTGACGGGCTGTTTGCTAAATTAGACAGTTCCGCAAACTTTCTCGATCAGTTCCGCCGGGAACTGCATAGCCTGCATGATGTGTTCGACCATGCTGCGTTTGCGGCCAGTATTGGTATTGGTAATTACCCAGTAAGGCGTTCCCGGAACGTGTTTCGGTTTTGTATGCGTTCCATTTGCCAGCAGGGTTTGCTGATCGCCGGCAAAATAAGTACGGGTACGGCCATGCAATGCATCAGTCGCTGCGGTAAAACCCACTGCATCAATCGTATACAGTGTGGAAAGTACCAGCATAAAACGATTTACAGCTTTGCTCTGTTCGGCGTATTCATCTGACAACAACAGTTCGCGCACGGCACGTACGCGATCGCGCACGGGTGGTACCGCAACGGCAGGCGCCGCTGCCTTGGCACCCGCAGCGACAGGCGCGACGCGCACCGGCTGCCCAGCGGTAAACTTCAACATACGCCGTAAAATATCGGACGCACTTTCACCAATATGCTGCGTGTGGCTGGCAATATAACGGTAAAGTTCTTCGTCGACTTCTATAGTTTTCATCTTTATCCAAAACAATAATTCAATTGATTTTTATAATGTTTGACGGCCATTAAAGAAAATCTCAATGCTGTCCTACATTTTTCCAACCATCTGGTTTTTACGATATTTCACTGCTTTGGCGTAGATTAACAGACTCTAGAGGGCCAGCCAACTTCCCCCGCAGTGACATTGGGTTGTCACCATGAGTTTTTCCGGATTGATATTCAACGAAAGGGTCGGCAAGAGGCTTTCAGGATGTGCCTGGGTGATGCGGTGACAAATCGAGTCTTTTCAAGCCGCTGACAAAGCCCGTTATCAGGTAAATAGGGCTATAGCAGACTAAGAGGGAGCAAACTTGAACCATTTTATGTGGTCAGAAAGATGGGACACCCAATGTGCCCCATCATAACCCTAGGCGTGCCAGGACAGATCATTGATCAGAAGCTGTACCTCAACCCTAATTGACCATTAACATCCTTAAAATCATCACTGCCTCGCTGGACCCCGATATTACCAGCAGCGCTCCAACCTTTGCCCAGCACAACCTGAACGCCAGCTTTAGCTTCATACACATTATCAGCCAGCTTATGGCGAACTTTAGTTTCGTTCATCTCAACCGTCGCGTCGTTGCCACCTGACCACCAGTTCAGTTGCAGGAACGGTTGGATCTGATTTGCTTTAGGATCCAATGCATTACTAAACAACCTTACGCCGAGGCGGGTAGTGGTCTGATTTTTCCGCTGTTCCGCAATCCTGGTGCCATTTTCTTCAGTATGACCATCACCACTATAGCGGGTAAAAATCGCCTGCCCCTGTGGCTCCAAATACAGGCCGCGGCTAATACCTTCATACAATGGCAATGCATAACCCAGTTCCAGCGATCCGCTCCAGGTATTGGATTTATACTCTTCGCGGGCCAGGCCGCTGCCTTGGACTTTGTT
This sequence comes from Chania sp., assembly GCA_049288585.1. GTDB lineage: Bacteria > Pseudomonadota > Gammaproteobacteria > Enterobacterales > Enterobacteriaceae > Chania. The sequence continues at coordinate 2,234 of JBAQHZ010000428.1, read as the reverse complement.
GTCGTAGCGACCATATTGCAGCCAACTGTCTAAGTAGAGCCCGACTGGCGAAGAGGCATTCTGGTACCAACTACCGTAAACACCAAAGCTGGTTCCCGTGACCTTGCCTTTGGCGTTACGCTCGCTCAGATCGGAAGTTGCTTGAGTATCGGCGCTGCCATAACCCAGCATTATCCCCGTGTGCAAGCGGCTTGCGCCAAGTGTATGTTGCAATTCACCACCGATCTGCATCACGTCCAGATCCGTCTCAACCGACAATTGCTCGCCAACCACGCCAGCATCCAGGTTATTGCGATGTGCGCGTATCCAGACCGCTCCATTGCCCTCCTTGCCTACGGCACCCAGTCCAGGCTCACCCAGGCGATCGGAACGAGTATGATCGAACATATGTACCGCAGCATTCTGGTTATTCAGATAAGCGGCCGCATCAACGCGTAGCAAAGAGGGCGAGTTTCCTGACTGTGGGATCAACGGAGCTGTAGTCCCAGGCGCAGGAGTTTCAGGCTGAGGGACCAAAGGTTCTGGCGTTTCTGGTGTTGGTGTTTCAGGTTTAGGCAATGCAGGTTTAGGCGGTTGTGGCGTACTTACGGCCTCAGAACGCAAGTACCAGTTGCCGTTGTCAGGATCCTGTTTCCCTCCTTTGTGCAGCAGATACTCGTATGCGCCAGCAACAACCGGTTTTTGCAGGTTAAATACGCCGTTGGACTCTTTAGCCACGCTGATAACCTCAATACCTTCAACGGTACTCGCGCCCTGGCCCCCCACGTTATTAACCTGCAACCAGGATTGGCCACTGCTGCTGCCACCGATGACCAGACGGTCGGTAACCGAGTCATCGCCGCCAAGTACCGTATTCAGCCTCAGCGTACCGCCTTCTCCCTTGTAGCTGCCGTCGCCACCGCTAAAGAAAGTGGCATTAGACAGAGTCAGTGTCATCCCCGCTTTGTCAGTACCGCCCAGATTGACAACGCCCGCATTACTCAACCCGCTGAAATAGGCGCTGAAACCCGCCAGATCCAGCGTCCCTGCCTGACCAACTCTAAAAACGGCAGGGCTAAAATAGTTAGCACCAAAACCGTTTGCCACACCCGCCTGTAGAGTGCCAGCCACAACGTTCACTTGACCACCGATCATATTATCTTTGGACATCAGGCGTGTAATCCCGGTTCCTAGATGATTGATGGTGCCCATGCCGCTTAGCTTGGGAGCGAAATCCTGATTATCCGAGTAGTTGAAATTTAAAATACCGCGGCTGTGAAGAAAAACGCTGGGGGCTTCCAGAGTACCCGCTTTGCCGCCCGTACCGATGTTGAGCACCGCCTGTTTAAGTGAGCCCCCGCCGCTGATTGGACTGTCACCGACTCGTACTTCTCCAGTGCTGCTTACCTTCACTAAACCACCGTCAGCGATGGTCAAGGTACCGTCGCCGTTAGTTCCGCCAATATTGATATATCCGGCCGATAGCAACGATCCTTGATCTTTGACCGTAATGTTTCCGCTTGCAGGTGAAGTGCCGATGGATACGCCACTGTATTTATCCGTTCCTGAACTTGTCACCTGAGCACCATCAGCGATGGTCAAGCTGCCGATACCATTTACGCCGACATTCAGTTCACCGACCTTAACTGAAGAGGTTGCACCGCTGACAACGGCGCTGCCTTGGCTTTTGGAATTTGAAGCAATATTAAGCCCTGCGGCCTCAATCCGCCCACCATTCATGACTTGCAGTTGCCCTTCCCCCCAATTACCCACCGTCAACACTGAAGACTTCCAGAGAGAACCGGTACCAGAAACCAACAGAGTTCCCTTTCCACCTGCACCGTCACCCAGATAATTTCTGTAAGTGCCGCCATCAAACATTCCACCATCGGTAATACTGACCTTTCCCTCTCCTTGTTCACCAGCTCGAATAACTACCCCACCGAGAGATGACACGACCGTTCCTGCGCCGGAAATATTAAGCTCACCGTAGGCACCTGCCAGGGTTCCCAAATGTATCTCTTCTGCGCCCGCTTTGGCGCCGTTGGACACATTCATCACCCCCTTACCACCATAGCCCACATACATATTCGAAGAACCGTACTTGTTGTGATAAAGCTGGCTCCCTGCACCGTCAACATTAATGGTTCCCTGCCCCGTGGCACCATAGCCAACGATTACCTTATCGAAGGTATCCAATACAAACTTACCGCTGTCAGAAATGTTGAATTCACCGATTCCTTGGTTACCAACCA
>JBAQHZ010000427.1:0-3262 GCA_049288585.1 Chania sp. | reverse complement strand
CCATTACCATCACCTTGTTATTCTAATTTAACGATGATTTATACCCGTCATACTTCAAGTTGCTTGGGTGTTGGCTGCCCTCACTCACCCCAGTCACTTACTGGTGTAAGCTCCTGGGGATTATGAGCCTCAAATAGGCTCACCCTTCGGGTCAGCGCAAGCGCTGCTCAAATCGGTCTCTGACCGATTTGTCACTCTGTTGCCGCCTACAAGCAACTCGAATTATTTTGGGTATATACTGTAAAGCTTCAGTTATTTTGATAGTGAATCGGCTAAGCCTTTACCGTTTTTGCAAGTAGGCGTTAGCTTCCCTCTGCCCCGTAAACCTCACTATTTCAACCGCTCCACCAGCAATTGCTTACGCGAATTGTAGAACTTCCGGTACGCCAGATAGCAGGCAATGATGGTCGACAGGCTGGCGGTGGAAAGCAGCATAAAGGTCACCATGATCTGGTATTTGATCGCCTTTACCGGATCGATACCGGCAAAGATCAGCCCCGACATCATCCCCGGCAGGCTCACCAGGCCGACGGTTTTGGCCGAATCCACCGTGGGGATCAGCGAAGCACGGATGCTGTCACGGATCAGCGCCGCAGAGGCAAACTTGGGGGAGGCCCCCAGGCTGAGCATTTCCTGGATTTTCTGCTGCTCGCTGTTAAAACGCTGCCCAAGATTGTTGTAACACAGCCCTACGGCCACCATGGCGTTACCGGCGATCATGCCGGAGATGGGGATCACCTGCATCGGCGTAAAGGTGATGGCGCGGGTTAACACCAACACCACCAACGTCAGCACCGCCCCGGTGGTAATGGCAATCAACGAGATGGCAAACGCGTGATCGATATATTTACTGCGCTTTTGCGCGTTGTAAGCCGCATTGAAGCAGATAAACAACACCATCAGCACCGTCAGGATTTCATTATTTAAATCAAAAATAGACTTGAGCACATAACCGACGATGATCAGTTGCACCACCGCGCGGCACATGCTCCAGATAATCTCTTTTTCTAACGCCAGCTTTTCTCTGTGGCTGATCACAATGGCGACAACCACCAAAATCATCGAAAGCCCCAATGACTCATTGGTAATGCTAGGCTGATTCATCGGTGCTCTCCTGAGTATTGGCGCGGTTGAACGGCAGGGTAATCACATCGTCTGCGTGGCTGATTTCAGCTTTATCGTGCGTGACCCACAGCACCGCCAGCCCCTGCTCGGCCACCAACCGGTGGATCAGCGCATTGACGTTACGCTTGTTGTCCTCATCCAACGCGCTGGTGATTTCATCCAACAGCAATACCTTGGGCATAAACTGCAGGTTACGAATCAGGGAAATACGCTGCTTCTCACCGCCAGATAACTCGTTAATCCCTTTTTTCAACATACTGCCAGGCAAAGCAAGGCGCTCAAGATCCCGCTGCATTTTCTGTTCATCCGGCTTCAGTTTACGGATTTGGTAAGGCAGCGCGAGGTTGTCATAGACCGTAGCACCGAACAGCGATGGCGTCTGGAAACAGTAAGACACCTGTTTGCGATACTCTTCTGGCGCAATATCATTGATCGATTGGCCGTCAAACAGAATGCAGCCACGAGTCGGGCTGATTAAAGAAGAGACAATTTTTAGCAGCGTACTTTTCCCACACCCCGAAGGCCCGGCAATCAGCTTGAATTCGCCCGGTTTCAGCATGAAAGAGACGGAATCCAGAATGACCGCATCCCCGATTTGATAATGGATATCGTCCAATACCAATATGTCATTACAGCCCTGCATGGTGGCTCCAGTTTTTACAGGATGGCTCATTATACCCTTCATCTTGCATGCAACAGCCAAGCTGCCACTTTTTATTCAGTGCAAATGTACCAACGCAATGAGTTCTTGAGGCTGCGATGAGTACAGTGAACCTTGCCTTCTTTCTCCAGCGCCAAGAGCAGCGTGCGTGCTACATAGATGTTCTCGCCACACTGGTCTGCCAGCTCCCGCGTTTTCGGCCACAGTTCCGGCGGTGGCAGGGCTTGCAACTCTCCTGGAGTCATGTGCAACGAACACAAATCTTGTAACACCTTTAGCATATGCCGTTTTTTAAGTTCATATTTGATGGCTGTTTTCCCCATAGTTTTCTCCCGATCGTGACTTTTAAGCCTCTCTATATGCGGCGACCACACGCAAGCTGTCGATAAAACCCTCTCTCACCCGGTACCAGCGTGGTGACCACCTTCATAAATAATGACATAACGCTTCTCTCAGTTGGCTAAACGGTAGTGACCCACTTATCTCTCTCGATACAGAGGCCGCATTCCCGAGCGTTTTGCCGACTAATATCGCTCAGAAACCCGACTCTATTTATAGAGGGATAATCCGCACGCCTCACCAACCCATCAGTTGAGAACTTTCTGTGTTTTTTGCACGAATTATTATTTCATCGCGGTTATCGTAAATAATTACCCCCTTTTTAAGGGGTATTAAAATGATGCAAAACGCACTTATCATGCCTAAACCAGCGAATTCACCACTCGTAATCAAACAGTATTCCCATTGAATTAATAACGACAAACCACACCTCAACAAGCTGTTATGACTCACTATAATTACAGAAAAATCTTAACCGTAAAAACAGTTAAAAACCAGCTCATTATGGTAACAGTAAAATAATTAAAAACCCCCACCACGAGCGTTAATTTTTTGTTAAAGAAAAATTAACTTACAATCCATTCGATAATGCCATTAATTTAATTAAAATCAAAAGGTTATTATGATAAATATACAGTTTAATTGTATGAAAAAACCAGAATAAAACCGTTAAGACAAAGCGATTCCAGTAAGTAAACCGTGCTTATCACGTGGCAAATATGACAATCCTCGACCTTAAAACTCAAAATAAAACATTTATATAGTTGATTATTCTGATGTGTATTTCTATACGACCTATTGATCTTTAATGGTATGTTTTTTTATCGTTTTTGGTTTTATATTCTGAACTGACTGAAATACAGCAAAAACCATTTTCAATGGCATCACTTATCTTCAAGAATATTCCCAGCAGGAAGCTATGGTGATATTCATATTTTTACATTCTATGATGGCGATTTAAACGCATCTCAAACCTTGCGGAGTTTACACTTGAATTGCGCAAGGGGGTGTATTGCCCGAGCTATACCCAAAATAATTCGAGTTGCTTGTAGGCGGCAAACGAATGAATCCCTGGGAGCATAGCCAACTATGTGACCAGGGTGAAAGAGTGCAGCCAACACCCAAGCAACTTGAAGT
>JBAQHZ010000426.1:0-14519 GCA_049288585.1 Chania sp. | reverse complement strand
AAGGGGGAGTTAAGGTTGAGCACCAAAATAGCACTCAACCTTTTGGTATTTAATTATTCATCTTCTAAATACGTGTAACCATACAACCCGGCTTCAAACTCTTCCACAAACTGCGCCTGCAACTCGCTGTCCAGATCGGTTTCCTTCACCTGATCGCGGAAACGGGCCAGCAGCACTTTCGGATCGAGCTGTACGTATTCCAGCATATCGGCGACGGTATCACCTTCGTCAGACAGCTCGGTTTCCACGCTGCCGTCTGGGAATACGTAAACATCAACCGATGCCGTATCACCAAACAGATTGTGCATATTGCCGAGGATCTCCTGATAAGCCCCCACCATAAAGAAGCCTAGCGCAGGTGGGTTTTCGGGATCGTACGGCGGCATCGGCATAGTGGTTGCCACACCGTCGCCATCAACATAGTGATCGATGGTGCCGTCAGAATCACAGGTGATATCCAGCAGCACGGCGCGCCCTTCTGGTGGCTTATCCAACCCTTCCAGCGGCAATACCGGGAACAATTGATCGATGCCCCAGGCATCCGGCATGGATTGGAACAACGAGAAGTTGACGTAGAACTTATCCGCCATCCGCTCCTGTAATTCATCAATGATCGGGCGGTGCGCACGGTTGCTAGGATCAAGCTGCTGCTGGATCTTGTTGCAGATGTTCAGATACAACTGCTCGGCCCAGGCGCGTTGGGTCAGATCCAGCATGCCGTGAGCGTACTGGGTATGGACGTCGTGCAGATCCATCTGGCTATCGTGCAACCATTCGCGCAGTGAGCGGCGGTTTTCCGGTTCGTTCAACTCCTGCCAGGTTTCCCACATGCTTTCCAGCGCACGTGGCGCATCGTCAGCCGGTGGAACCGGCTCGCAAAATTCATTGCGCTCAACGCCAATCACGTTGGAAACCAGCACCGTGTGGTGAGCCGTAACGGCACGGCCAGATTCGGTGATCACCGTCGGGTGCGGCAGGCCGTGTTCATTACAGGCATCGCCGATCCCCCAGATCACGTTGTTGGCATATTCGTTCAGGCCATAGTTCACCGAACAATCGGACTGTGAGCGTGTGCCCTCGTAATCAACACCCAGACCACCGCCGACGTCGAAGCATTGAATGTTGACGCCCAGCTTGTGCAGTTCCACATAGAAACGCGCAGATTCACGCACACCGGTGGCAATATCACGAATGTTGGCCAACTGCGAACCCAGGTGGAAGTGCAACAGTTGCAGGCTTTCGAGGCGGTCCGCTGCGCGCAGGGTTTCCACCAGTTTCAGCACCTGAACCGCCGCCAGACCGAACTTGGATTTCTCGCCGCCGCTCGACTGCCACTTGCCCGAACCCTGTGAGGCCAAGCGTGCACGCACGCCCAAACGCGGAATCACATTCAAACGTTCGGCTTCCTCCAGCACCAGCTGGATTTCCGACATCTTCTCGATCACCAGGTAGACTTTGTGCCCCAGTTTTTCACCGATCAGCGCCAGACGGATATATTCACGGTCTTTATAGCCGTTACAGACGATCACCGAACGGGTCATACCGGCATGGGCCAGTACGGCCATCAGTTCAGCCTTGGAACCCGCCTCCAACCCCAGCGGTTCGCCGGAATTGACCAGGGATTCAATTACCCGGCGGTGCTGGTTAACCTTGATCGGGTAAACCAGGAAGTAGCCACCTTCATAACCAAAAGATTCACGCGCACGCTTGAACGCGGCGTTAATTGAGCGCAGGCGATGCTGTAAAATCTGCGGGAAACAGAACAGGGCTGGCAGACGCTGGCCATCTTTGCGCCGTTCTTTCACCAGTTCAGCGAGATCGACACGCGCATGCGGGACGTCCGGATCCGGGCACACGCTGATGTGGCCCAGTTCGTTGACGTCAAAATAATTGTTGCCCCAGTAGGCGACGTTATAAGTACGCAGCATCTTGCTGGCATTAAGATCATTCATGGCAACCTCCTGCATGGAGCGCAAAGATAAATTTTCATCCGCTACTGACGGATGGTGAATCAACAGATCATCAGACATTACTCGCCTCATATCGCGCACTGGCGATACAGTCAGCCACTATCGCAGCTAAAATCCGTGATAACAACCCAGTAAATCGCCACTCTGGCAGTGAATTAATCTGCCGTTCGTGATTCACGATCGGTTGATACCCAATAGATTTATTGTAAGACACCCTATTCAAACCTCGTGAATCGGGTCAAAAAAGATCCCACAGGAAAGCTGCAGGCTACCCTTGTGTTCAGTTCTTCAGATGACCGTTAGCCGGCCCGAGAATCCTGAGTAGCGCCCATATGGGTATAACATCGGGTAGATGGTGTGGAGACAAGACGGGAAATAACAGAAGAATATGCGCCAGAACGGCACTGCTGTTGAGAGCCAACAACCGGTAGACAACGGATCATTAATCCAACCACCTCCACGCACGTCGCTCGCAATGAACGACTAAGCCTCTATATATAGTGTAAGAACGTTAACGTTCAGTGAAGCGGCGGCACCGCTATTGGTGCCTACGGCAGGTAATGATGCGGCGATCTGGGATTTAACCAAAACCGCACTGTGCACCAAATGAACCGCGCGCGCAGTTTATACCGAACCCCCGGGTAAAATGCAAAATGAAAATTTGCCAGAAACTGTTTCAAGCGATGAAAATGGCGTCCGGGGCCGAATGTAAAAGAGCGCTATGGCAAAAAATTGCTGGCAATCCGGCCGAATGCTGGCCTAAAATAGACGTCCAGATGTTAATCCATCTATACTGTTTGACTGATAAACTGCTTAACGGCTTTGCCTGAGGGGCGTTGCAGGATGCATCTCGCCATCGGCGGAAGACCCTTCGCTTTGATGCCCGGATCTCCAGCGCTGTGCAGTAATTTCTAACCCGTCTTATGCAAGGTAAAGAACACAATGGCTAAACACCTCTTCACGTCCGAATCTGTCTCCGAAGGGCATCCGGATAAAATTGCCGACCAGATCTCTGATGCGGTTCTTGACGCCATCCTGGAACAAGATCCGAAAGCGCGCGTAGCCTGTGAAACCTACGTGAAAACCGGCATGGTTTTGGTTGGCGGCGAGATCACCACCAGCGCCTGGGTTGATATTGAAGAGATCACCCGCAAAACCGTGCGCGAAATTGGCTATGTCCATTCCGATATGGGTTTTGACGCCAATTCTTGTGCGGTGCTGAGCGCCATCGGTAAACAATCGCCGGATATCAATCAGGGGGTTGACCGCTCCGATCCGTTGGAGCAGGGTGCCGGCGATCAGGGCCTGATGTTTGGCTATGCCACCAACGAAACCGACGTGCTGATGCCTGCCCCCATCACTTATGCACACCGCTTGGTTCAGCGCCAGGCCGAAGTGCGTAAAAACGGCACGCTGTCTTGGCTGCGCCCAGATGCCAAAAGCCAGGTCACCTTCCAGTACGATGACGGCAAAATCGTGGGTATCGACGCCGTGGTACTTTCCACCCAGCATTGCGAAGATATCGCCCTGAAAGATCTGCAAGAAGCGGTGATGGAAGAGATCATCAAACCGGTTCTGCCAGCAGAGTGGCTCAGCGCAAGCACCAAATACCACATCAACCCAACCGGCCGTTTTGTGATCGGTGGCCCAATGGGCGACTGTGGGCTGACCGGGCGCAAAATCATCGTGGATACCTACGGTGGTATGGCACGTCACGGTGGTGGCGCGTTTTCCGGTAAAGATCCATCCAAAGTTGACCGCTCAGCCGCCTACGCTGCACGTTACGTAGCTAAAAACATCGTTGCTGCTGGCTTGGCCGATCGCTGTGAGATCCAGGTTTCCTACGCTATCGGCGTGGCAGAACCGACCTCCATCATGGTGGAAACCTTCGGTACCGAGAAAGTCTCTACCGAGCAGTTGACCCTACTGGTACGTGAGTTCTTTGACCTGCGCCCATATGGCCTGATCCAGATGATGGACCTGTTGCAACCGATCTACCGCGAAACTGCGGCTTACGGCCACTTTGGCCGCGAGCACTTCCCGTGGGAAGCAACAGACAAAGCCGCTCAGTTGCGCGAAGCGGCTGGCCTGAAGTAAGTTTGTATGGCGGAAGTAACAACGGCGAGCCACTGGCTCGCCGTTGTTGTTTTAGTGGCTGGTCAATGTGCTGCCAGTTCACGAAAGAAAGCAGGGTTAGCCTGAATGGTTGCCAGCACTTTCGCCGCTAGGCCGGTTGGGTTGCGCCGCTTAGCTTCCCAGCTTTTGATCGTATCAACGCTGGTTCCCAACGCCTTTGCCATTTCAGCCTGTGAAACATTAAGCTGTTCTCTGATAGCCCTAACATCCGCTATCTCATAACGGGTAACATTAGCTGGCGCTTTGATACCCTTCTTGATGTCTACCGCTTCTTCCAGAGATGTTTTTAGGTCATCAAAAAAACTCATCTCACACCTCATCTTTCAGTAATTTTGTTAGTTTCTTCAACTCAGTTTTTTCCGCATCGGTCAGGCTGTCTTTGGTGCTCTTCGGGTAGGCCATAACGAGATAGATAACCTCCTCGGTTGCGAGGAAGTAGATGACTCTGGCGCTGCCACTCTTTCCCTGAGAACCTGTCGCCATCCTGATTTTTCGCAGTCCACCCGTTTTCTGAATCAACTCGCCTTTATCAGGGGATGCAATAAGCGCTTTCTGAAGATCTTTGAGCTCATCGTCAGTGGCGATCTGCTTTATCTGTCGGGTAAACATTGGGGTCTCGATAAACTCTATCGCATGACTCACTGAACATTCGCCTTATGCAGGTACATAGTACACCAAAAAGAGTACTATGTACACCATGGGAAATGGATGGATGCTCACATGACCGATTTCACTGAGTGTCATGATTATCCACGTTAGCAAAGGGGCTCTCCTATCACGGAGTCAGAGCTTTTTGGGTTCAGTGCAGGTTGATGTTATCGACTCGGGGCTTTTCTCTTTGTACCTTTCGCTCAGGCTCCAGATACAAAGATCCAGAGCACCCACGCGCAGTATATTCATCTCTCCGGCCTGACTAATGACCGTTTTATAGGTAAATACCAAGGCTGCGCGGTGCCACGCAACGTGTTGCAACAGGCTAAGGCCCAGCCATGCTGAGCCTGGTGTTAACTCGCGAAATCCTAATGCAGGCTACGAGGTTTGCTTACGCAGCAGGTAGATGAAGTACGGTGCCCCGATAAAGGTCGCCAGCAGCCCGGCAGGGATTTGATACGGGAACATCACCATCCGGCCACTCCAATCGGCAAACACCATCAGCAAGCCACCCAGTAATGCGGCGATCGCCATTTGCGGTAACGCACGGCGGAAACCAAGCATCCGTGCCATATGCGGTGCCATCAGGCCGATAAAGCTCAACGGGCCGACGGTCAGCGTTGCCGTCGCCGTCAGCGTCGCCGCCAACAGCAAAATGGTCAGCCTGACCGGCGTCAACGCAATACCGACCGAGCGCGCAGTCATGCCGCCCAACGGCAAGATGGTCAGCCAACGGCGACACAGCGGTGCCAGCACTATCAATCCAGCTGCAATGACTGCAGTGCGGCTCGCTTGCGAAGCATCTACCGAATAGGTTGAACCGGAGATCCAGGTCAGCAGACCGCCCATACGCGGATCGCCACTGGCCAGCAACAGGACAATCGTGGTGGTGAAGGCGGTGCTGAGTGCGATACCCGCCAAGAGCATGCGCTCGGTAGAAAAACCACCGCGCCCAGCAGCGATCATGATCACCAGCAGCGTTACCGCCGCGCCCAGGCTACCGGCGGGCAGTAACCAGACGAAGGCATCGCCTGGGACGATCAACAGCATTACCACCACGCCAAAGGCGGCGCCAGAGCTGATGCCCAGCACTTCCGGGCTAGCCATCGGGTTACCGGTCAATTTCTGGATCAGCGTCCCGGCGACCGCCAGCATCATACCGGCGGCCAAAGCAGACAACACCCGCGGCCAACGCCATGGCATCAACGTCTCCAGTTCAGCGCCTGAACTCCAGTGCCAACCCGCAGCGTTTTGCCCGAACATCAGCGCAACTGTCATCCCAGCCAAGAGTAACGCACTGCCAAGGACGATCCACTGTGCCACATGCCCACGTTCAGCAGGCACCTTATCACCAAGATTCATCGGCGGTGGGATCGCGCTGCTGCGCAAACGCGGCAGCAACCACAATAACAGCGGAGCACCGATCAATGCGGTGGCCGCACCGGTTGGGATCTCGCGCCACACCTGCGTGAGCCAGATCATTGCCTGATCGGTCAGCCACAGCAGCAACGCCCCCAGCAATGGGGCCAACATCATGCGATGCGCCAACCGGCGCGCACCCAGCATCTTCGCCAACAGCGGGGCAAACAGGCCGATAAAACCAATCACGCCAACCGCATTCACCAGCATCGCACTAAACACAATCGCCAACGCCAATGCAGCAAAGCGCGACAGTGCCAGACCAAGACCCAGATTGCGGGCTACGCCATCATCCAGCCCCAGCAGCATTAGCGGGCGGATCAATAATGCGGCCAACACCGCAGCCAGCAACAAACGCGGCAGGATAAACTGCACCGTACTCCAATCCTGCTGATTCAGCGACCCGGTGCTCCACAGGAACAGGCCCTGTAGCTGATCGTAATTGAACAGCGCCAGCAGGCTGTTGACCGCACCACAATATAGCCCCAGCACCAGCCCGGCCAGGATCAGCGTCACTGGCGACATGCGTTTACCCCAGGCGACGCCAAACACCAGCCCACCGACCACCATCGCCCCCACCATAGCGGCCAGTTGCTGCGTCAATTCACCGCCCGGTAGCACCCACAACGTAGCAACAGTCAGCCCAAGCTGGGCACCGGCAGACACGCCCAGCGTTGCAGGTTCCGCCAAGGGATTACGCAGCACTTGCTGGAACAACACGCCAACTAACCCCAATCCGGCCCCCACCAGTAATGAAACAGCCAAGCGCGGTAACAAGCTGTAGTGGAACAGCATCTGGTTAACATCGTTGAGATCGGGCAGCCTCAGCGCCTGCGGCCACTGCGCCCACGGCAGTTGGTGCAACAGATTGAATATCGTTAGGCCGCTGGCAGTGGCCAACAGTAAAATAATCAGCGTGATCGGCAAGATACGCGTACTCATGAAGGCGTCTCCAGTGCCTGCTCCAGCAAGCGACAGAAGCGCATGGCCGACAGCGTTGCACCGTAGAACCACACGGCGGGCATTGGCCGCAGTTGGTTTTGACGCACCAACGGCAGAGCCTGCCACAGCGGCGTACCACTCACTTTATCCATCATCGCCTGATTGCCGTGATCGAGATAAATCGCCCGCGCATTCTTTACCGCCGCCAAACGCTCAATTCCCACCACCGAGGTGCCCCAAAAATTGGTTTCGTCCTGCCAGGCATTCTCAATACCCAACCGATCCATCACTTCCTGGAACAGGCTCTGCTGACCAATAACCAGCGCGTGGCGAGTATCCAGCAAAGAGAACAGCAACAGCGGTTGTTGGGTATAAGCCCGCAAACGGCCACGCGCATCCTGAAGGAAGGCGTCAAATTGCTGCAAATGTGCTTCAGCACGCGCCTCTAGCCCTAAACGCTGCGCCAGTTGCTGGAGTGAGTTTCTCGCCACCGTCAGCGGTTTACCGCTGCCATCGTTGAAACCAAATTCCATGGTCGGGCCGATTGACCGTAATTTTTGCGGCGCAGGGCCATACCCTTTGGAAAGCAGGATCAGCGAAGGATTAAGCTGTTGTAACAACTCCAGATTCGGCTCGGTACGCTGGCCAACATCAATCACCGAGTCAGGTAGCAGCGGTTCCTCAACCCACCGGTTGTAGTTGTGAATATCCGCCACCGCCAACGGCATCACGCCGAGAGCGATCAGCAACTCAACCGGCAACCATTCCAATGCGGCGATGCGGCTAATATCCGGCAAGCCTGCTGAACGCCCCGGCAGAGAAAACAGCAAGGGTGAAAGCGCCATCGCCGCCAGCAAACGACGGCGCAGCGGATCATGCTGAAAATGGGAAGAAGAGGACATCAATAGACAAAGCTCACTGGCGCACCGCCGCTCGGGTGCGGCAATGTCCCCATCGGAATACCATAAATTTGCTCCAGAACCGGCCCCTGCATCAGTTCTTGCGGGGAGCTTTGCGCAATCATTTCACCGCCACGCAATGCCACCAGATGATCGCAATAACGGGCCGCCATATTGATGTCATGCAGCACCGCAATCACCGTCAGCCCGCGTTCATGGCTGAGGCGCTGGATCAAGGCCAGCACTTCCACCTGATGAGCGATATCCAGTGCAGAAGTAGGCTCATCCAGCAACAGGCAGCGGCTGTCCTGCGCGACCATCATCGCCAACCAGGCACGCTGGCGCTCGCCGCCAGAAAGGCTATCCACCAGCCGATTGGCAAAAGGTTTCAGCCCTACCAACCCAATCGCCTCTTCCACCTGTTGGCGATCGCCCACCTTAAAACGCCCCAACGCACCGTGCCAAGGGTAGCGGCCCACGGCCACCAGTTCGCGCACCGTCATCCCTTCTGCTGCTGGCAGTTGCTGTGGCAGATAGGCCACCTGGCGCGCAAAGGCTTTGCTGTCCCACTGTTCCAGCGATTGGCCATTGAGACTGGCTTGCCCAGAAGTGGGCCGTTGGTGACGGCCAAGGATTTTCAGCAACGTAGACTTGCCAGAGCCATTATGACCAATCAACCCGCACACTTTACCCTGCGGGAAAGTCAGTGACAGCGGTTGCAGCAGCATGCGGCCTGGAACGGCAAAGCTCACGCTATCAAGCTGGAACGTTGCATCGCGATTAAGGTGTTTATCCTGCATAGGCCCTGCTTTAGACGGGGTGGCGTAAAACCACCCCGCTTATGCGGTTAGAAACGGAAGGTTGCGGTGGCGACTACCTGGCGTTCTGCACCCCAGAAGCAGCCATAGGTCGCGAAACAGCTCGCCACATACTCTTTGTCAAACAGGTTGTTGACGTTAAGCGCGACGGAAGAGCCCGGCAGGTTGAAACGCGCCAGATCGTACTTGATCACGCTATTCCAAACGGTATAACCCGCCACTTTGAAGGTATTGGCCTCATCACCAAAGGTGGAACCGGTATAGCGCACTCCAGCCCCCATCGTCAGCCCACTGAGCGCGGTCTCATAGAAGGTATAATCCCCCCATAATGATGCCATATTCTTAGGAATGATCGCCGGGCGGTTACCCTGATAGCTGTTGTCTTTGGTGTATTCCGCATCCGTATAGCTATAAGAGGCCAACAGGTTGATATTCGCCGTCAGAGCCGCTTTCCCTTCCAGTTCAATACCGCGGGAACGGATTTCCCCCCCCTGGACGCTCGCGTAAAGATGAGCCGGATCTGACGTCAGGTTATTGGTTTTGGTCAGTTCAAACACCGCCAGCGTTGCGGAGACCGGGCGATCTTTCGGCATATACTTCACGCCGGTTTCGTACTGCTTACCGCGTGATGGATCAAACGGCACGCTATCGTAAGCTGCCCCCGCCTGCGGCTCAAAGGATTCGCTGTAGCTGATGTACGGAGAAAGACCGTTGTCGAACAGATAGTTCAGACCAACACGGCTGCTCAGCTTGCTATCGTTCTGCTCGGTGGCTTTATCATTAACGCGATCGTCAGTAGCGGTTTTCGCCCAGTCATAGCGTGTACCGGCAGTGAGGATCCAGTGGTTCCATTCGCCCTGTTCCTGAATATAGAGACCGGTTTGCTCTTGACGATCCAGGCGGTTGGTGGGATTAAGATTGAATTTACTGTCGTCACCGAACTGTGGATTAGACAAGTCCAGCGGATTGGCCGAACCGAAAAACGCATTGATATCATTACGCATCCGCAGGTAATCGACCCCCACCAGCAGCGTATGCTCTACCTGGCCGGTGGCAAACTTGGCTTGCCCTTGCGTATCCACGGTGAAGCTGTTCAGGTGCTCATCAGAGATACTCACCGAACGGTTTAACCTATTAGGGTTAGCTGCCTGAATGCCCACACCGTAAATACTGTCCTGATCGGAGTGAATCTTGCTGTAGCGCAGGTTCTGACGCAGGGTAAAGGTCTCGTTAAAGCCATGATCGAAGCTATAGCCGATCATCTGCTGATTGCGAGCGAACTTATTGCTGGCTTCACCTTCGTTAAAGTCGGTGGGTAATTTGCCGTAAGGGGCATTTTCTACCGTCCCCTCTTTTGGCAGCCAACCGTAGTAACCTACGTTCGGATCGTCTTGGAAATATGACAGGATCGTCAGGTTGGTACGATCGTCCGGGCGCCAGCTGAATGCCGGGGCAATGGTATAACGTTTACGTTTCGCCATTTCCTGCTGATCATCAGCATCGCTGGCCAAACCAGTTAAACGGTAGGAGTAAACGCCGTTATCATCCAGTGCGTCACTGAAATCGAAACCGGTCTGGAACAGGTTATTGCTGCCCATTTTGAACTGAATTTCACGCAGTTGCTCCGTGGTTGGCCGCTTGCTGACCAATGCCACCACGCCGCCAGGGCTGCTTTTGCCATAGAGCACCGAAGACGGTCCGCGCAAGACTTCGACCCGCTCCAGGAAATAGGGATCGATAGCCGCTTCGTTAAAGAAATCTCCCTGCAGCTTCAGGCCGTTAAAATACTCATTCTGATTTACAGAGCCAAAACCACGGATATACACCGCATCATAGGCGTTAGAACTGCCACGGCTGCCGATCATCACGCCCGGCGTAAACCCTAGCGCTTCTTTCACCGTTGTCGGCTGCAAGGTGTCCATATGTTCACGCGTCACCACCGAGATCGACTGCGGCGTTTTCACCAATGGCGTATCGGTTTTGGTCGCTGTCGCGCTGCGTTTCGCCACAATGGTGCCTACTGGACCCCAGGCGCTCTCTTGCTGGACATGATTACTGCCGCCAACCACCGTGATGGTGTCTTCCTGGGCATCAGCCGGTGCGGCAAGAACGGGCAGAGCCAGCGTACCTAATGCTGTAGCGATGGTGACCGCTAATCCGCTGAGCGGGCAAAAACCCGGTTTGGCAAAGGGTGTGGCGTGGCGCTTCGATGGCATGTTTGATTTCTCTGACGTGAATTGATAACGAATGCAAACGATAATAATTATTATAAGCATCGCATTTTATGCGCAAGCCAACTTGAACTGCAAGCGCATTTCAGCCAGAAAAGACCCAGGGAGCGGCAAAATAGCCGTGTTAACCGAATGGAAATAAAATGAGTGAAAACCAGAAAAAAGCCCGCAACAAAAAGTGACGGGCTTGATAACACAAATCAGCTTAACTACTGGCCAAACATATCGTTAATCCAGCCAGCAACGCCATTGGCATCTTTCTGTTCACCTGACGGTTGCTGCTGTTGCTGCTGCTGTTGTTCAGCCAACAGGTTAGCCTGGCATAACCGCTGAGGATCTTCAGTCCAGACCGGAATGGTGCGTGAACTACCGCCGCCACAGATAAAGTTACCGGCAGAATCGATCCCCATCTGGCTGATCCCTTCCGGCTGTTGCAGCATCAGCGGCAACGGCGTCTGGTTTTCCAGATAACGGCGATACAGGGTCAAGGCACCGTTAGCGCCGGTCAGCTTGGCCGGGCCGTTGTTGTCGCGCCCGACCCAGGCAATCGCCACTTCTTTGCCATCGATACCGGCAAACCAGCTGTCACGCAGATCGTTGGTGGTACCGGTTTTTGCGGCCAGATTGTAGTTCGGGAATTTCACCGACAGCGAACGGGAAGTCCCGCGCGCCACGCCCTGCTGCATCGCATACAGCGTCAGATACGCTGCCTGAGCGGGCACCATGCGTTCCGCCTGCGGGAAGCTCTGATACAGCACCGAACCGTCTTCCGCGATCACCGAGCGCACCGCTGACAGCGGCGCACGGTTACCACCGCTGGCGATGGTCTGATATTCCTGCGCCACTTCCATCGGCGTCAGGCCAATCGCCCCCAGCAGCATAGAAGGCACCGGAGTAATCGCCGTTTTGGGGATACCCAGGTGCTGCAAGGTGGCGCTGACCTGATTCAACCCCACCGACATCCCCAGATTCACCGTGGGTATGTTGAGTGAGTTCGCCAACGCATCCACCAACATCACCCGACCACGGAACTGGCGATCATAGTTGTTCGGCTGCCACAGGCTGCCGTTCGGTAGTTTGATCGACAACGGCTGATCCGCCAGCCAGGTATTGAGGCGATATTTATCCGGCTCTGACAACGCCGCCAGATAGGTTGGCGGCTTAGCCAACGACCCCACCAGACGGCGGGCCTGAAGCGCCCGGTTAAAACCGGCAAACTGCGGGTCAGCCCCGCCCACCATGGCACGAACTTCGCCGGTAAAGCGATCAACGATCACCATCGCCGCTTCCAAGTCGTTAAGGTGGCGCGCGGCACGCAGCGCGGGAATCCCATCCTCTACGGCCTTTTCAGCCGCATCTTGTGAAACCGGGTCCTGCGTGGTGAAAATCTTCACGCCGGAAAGATCGTTAACCTTGTCGCCCAGCTTGTTCTGCAATTCCTGACGCACCAGTTGCATAAACGCTGGCTGCGGTGAAATCACCCCACCCTTTGGCTGCACGCCCAGCGGGCGCGCACTCAGCATGTTATACAGCTCAGCGTCGATCATTCCCTGGTTTTGCAACAGCTTGAGCACCACATTGCGGCGCTCCAGAGCCAACTGCGGGTTACGCCACGGATTATACAGCGACGCCCCTTTCACCATGCCCACCAGCAGCGCCTGCTGATCCAGGCTCAGTTCATCTACAGGGCGGCCGAAGTAATACAGGCTGGCCAATGGGAAACCACGGATCTGATCGCTACCGCTCTGGCCGAGATACACCTCGTTCAGGTACAGCTCCAGAATGCGGTCTTTGCTGTAACGGTAATCCATCAGCAACGCCATATAGGCTTCGTTGAGTTTACGTGCCAATGAACGTTCGTTGGTCAGGAACAGGTTCTTCACTAACTGCTGAGTCAGGGTACTCCCCCCCTGCACTGCACGCCCGGCTGTGAGGTTGGCCACCACCGCACGGCCGATAGAGTAAGGGCTGACGCCATCATGTTCGTAGAAACGGCGATCTTCGGTCGCCAGCAGCGTATCCACCAGCAGATCGGGGAAACCCGCACGCGGAACGAACAGCCGTTGTTCGCCATTCGGCGACTGCAACATGGTGATCAGGCGAGGATCGAGGCGGAAAAAGCCAAAGCTGCGCTGGTTTTCCATGTTAACGATTTTTGCCAAACCGTTATTCTGGAAATCAAGCCGTGCGTGGATCTGGCCTTCTTTACCATCCGGGAAATCAAACGGACGGCGCAGCATCTCAATACTATTGCCCTGTACGGTGAATTCGCCCGGGCGGGTCATTCGGCTCACCTGGCGATATTGCATCCCTTCCAGCAGGCTGATCATCTCCTTTTTGCTGTAGGGCATGCCGGGTTCCAGGTTGACCATGCGGCCATACACCGCCGCCGGTAACTGCCAGACCTTGCCATCGATACGGCTGCGGATCTGGGAATCCAGATAAATACCGTAGATCGCCAGCAGCACCGCAACCACCAGGAACAGTTTGATCAGCAGGCCAAGCCAGCGGCGCTTTTTGCGTGGAGGACGCGCTTTTACCTTACGTGGCATGCGTTCCTCTTCGTCATCATATTCATCATCGTCATACTCATCCTGATTCTCGTCGTCTTCGTAATCATCATAATCGTCATCGCGACGACGGCGCGCCGGTTTGCGCGGCACGTTACGTTTTGGTTGTTTCCCTTTGCGCCCGATAGGCTCACGGTCATCCCCAGCCATTGCTGTCGCTCTCCACGCTTACGGCCTGGTAGCCGATATTGGTCGCTTAATCTGTTCTTACGTCTCTAGGCTGAACAGAAGAAACATCTGAATTGTTTTACCGGTGCTTTTTGGTGCGCCTGGTGGGCACCGTGTTGGCCGGCTCAGCCAACCAACCCTTTCAGGAATTATTTAATTAAAATCAATGCTATATGTCATTTATTCGATACACACATTGATACGCTTCCCACCTCGCACAAGAGTGACAGAATAGCACTAAACCCTGGCCTGCTTAACAGGGATTTTGCTACCGACCCACACGGCTAAAGTCACAATCACATTGTGAATCAATAAAATACATTTTATACCGCCTACCGTCGCAAAGCAGGTGAATACCCGCCGTAGAGGGTATTACCCATCATTCTCATTTCTACAAACATAATCAGCTTGCCGCCGGGACTGTTAAGAATAATCCCAAAATTAGACAAAGTGGAAATATTAACAATGAAAACCAGACATGACTCACGGAGTTCTATATTTAATTCTGGGAATGTCAAGGTGGTTAAATTAATAACGTTAGTTTAATAGCCCCAGATAATACTTTATCGATAAAACATCCCTACTGGGTATTTTATCTGCTTAAACCTAAGGATTGTAACGACACCAAACCAACAACAGGGAATTAAGTGAAAAAGCTGACAACATCAAGAAATATCTTATAATCAGAGTTGGAAGTAGGCTCTATTAGTCATGG
>JBAQHZ010000425.1:0-8766 GCA_049288585.1 Chania sp. | reverse complement strand
CACAACTTGATTATATTCTCCATTTCCATATTGTATCATTTGATCTGTAGATGAGAATGAATTAGGTATAACGACAGAGTTCTCACCAATTTTTAATGTATCAACCTGAGCGTTACCGATTTTAGCTTTTGTTATTTGTGCATCCCCAATCTTCGCGCTCGTAATACTCCCATCCTTAATAAAAGCGCTATTAATAATCGTCTGACCACCATCAATCACAAAGGGTGTACTGGTGGTGCCATTGGCGGTATTAATAAAGGCAAATCTATCGGCGGAAAAGAGTACCTGGCTCTGCATGCCGCTAGGGGTATTTTCTACCCCCACGCCAATACCGGCTGCATACTGTTTACCGTTACTGGTGGTGCCCACCTTAATATTCCAGGATGCAGACAGTTTGCCATTGATATCCGCAACGGTTTTCGAGGTTTGCTGTACATTGGCAGAAACCGTGCCGATCTGGCTGTTTAGCCCGGTAATTTGCTGTGATGTTGCGCTGTTATTGTTAGCCACAGTGGTCGACAACTGGGTTAAAGATGCCGCCGTATTATCAGTTTTACTGGTTAATTGCTGTAGCACCGTGGCGGTAGCCTGCTCGCCATCAGCCACCACCTGTTTCACCTCGGTAATTGACGCATCCGTTTGGCCAACCTTTTTCCGCCATTCGCGTGCATCGGCATCGTTCGCCAAAGCATTACTGATAATGGCATTCGCCGCTTCATTCAGGTCCTGATTATTTTTTTCTACGCTTTCCGTCAGGCTTTTACCTAATTCACTGCTCATCACCTGATCGGCGATCACGTCCAGTATTTCTGACGCATCGCTGCTGGTTTGCGCTTCAACGCCGATAAACACCGATTTACCGTAAGGGTTTACCGAGCGGACGTAGTAGTAATAGGTTTTGCCATGCTTTAAGCGATCGTGAATGTAGTAGCTGCTGGTGACCAACTTCACCGCCATCGATTCTACTTGATTCAGCGTCAGCGCTTTTTCCGCATACCAGAACTCAAACAGGGTGTTAAAGGAAACCGCACCGGCAAAATGTGGCTGTAAAGTAATGCGCCCCACCCCAGGCATGACATCAATATAGGCCGGAGGTGCGGGAGCATTAAGCGAGAAATCGACTACCGTCTCTTCCCCTAAACGCCCCTCGCTGTCGCGGCAACGTACTGAGATCTTATAGTCCGCCACTTCCAGGCCGTTTAGCAGATATTGCGTATCGGGGGTGTTTTCCCGCAATACCACCGCTCCGCCCCTGGTGAGCTTCACCTCAAAAGTGACATGCTGGTTCACCGTTGGAGTCGACCAGTAAGCGCGAGCCTGCATTACGGTGCTGTCTGGGATCGCTTCCACCCGCAGATGTTCCACCGGCGGCAGGTTGCCGCCATAAGGCCGCACAGGTTTAGGATCAAAGCGAACGCCGTTATCCACCACCGCTTCTTTTTCCGGCACGTGTTGCAATGCATTAATGCTGTAAGTGCCATCGTCGTTTTCACCGATCGACATAGCGCGGAACAGCCGCGGCTTCAGGCTGGCGAGCGAGAGCGTCCAAACGCCTTGCAACTGAAGGCCGGTCACATCCTGAGCCAATACCACCTGATTAGGTAGTGGCCGCGAGGCAATATCCACCTGAGCAGGCTTATTATCTTTCCCGATGTAACCCAAGTAGGCGCGCTGCCCTGCGGGGATGGTGATGTCGCGATCCAGCGTAATAGTGCGGCCACTGATGGCCTTGATGCGCCCACCGCTGCGGCTGCCGGTATACTGGTTATCAACGATTTCAATGATATCCCCTGGCAGATGTTTCATGCCTTCTCGCCCGACATTGAAGCTGACCGACTGCTTTTCCAGCCGTTCGGTTTGCAAGATCCACTGGCCGGTGCGACGGGCCTGACCGCGCGAGGTACAGCCGAAGGCATCGATCTCGGTGACGTTGAGACCGTAACGGGCAATCATCACATCGTCAGAAACGTATTCCGTCGCGGTTTTCCAACCATTGGCGGGATCGACATAGCGCACATGGGCCGCCGTATGCCGTGCCTTCTGGGCGCTGGATTGATAACTGAAGCTGCCATCCACCACGTTGGCGTTGGTATAACGCCAGACCGGATCGCTGGGCCGATCCTGCACACAGCTCATCTGCATGCCATCCCACACTGGCATGGCACGGAAGATCGAAGCCAGATCGTTCACCACCTCATACGCCTGACGACGATCGGTGATATAGCAGTTACAGGTCATACGCGGTTCTTTGTTACCGAAGCCGTCGTCGACCAGCACATCGCAATATTGCGCAATGCTGTACATGGCCCACTTGTCGCAACCAAAACTCCCCAGGCGTTTCCCTAGGCCATAACGCTCGTTCATCACCAGATCGTAGAAGATCCACGCCGGGTTATTGCTCCAAGCAATCTTGAAGCTGCCATCCCACATCCCACTGTAAGTGCGGGTTTCCGGCGTATAGTTGCTGGGAACTTTGATCATCAGGCCACGAATCAGATAGTTACGCTTTGGCACCCCCTGAAACTGCGAGGAGTCAAAAGAGAGCCCTACCAGCGCGGTATTCGGGTAGCTGAGTTTGCTGTCGATGATTTCGGTATAGCTGGACCACAGGGTTTTATTCTCGACTTTACTGCTGGTGCTGTCTGGGGTGTTACGTACCACCCTGATATTAAACGGAGCCTTCGGTAGCGCGGTCAAAAATACCGAACGCAGGTATTGTGAACGGATTTTCCCCTCAATCTTCACCGTTTCACGGGTTTGCCAGGTACTACCGTTGCTGACCTGCACCAGCAACTCAACGCTGCTGCCGCTAATGTCCCCTTCCGAGGTTTGCGAGAACAGCGCGCTGACGCCAACGGTGACACGAACACGGTCGATATCCGCAGAAGAGATGGTTCTGATTAGCGGTGTGCCATATTTCACTTCGGTAGAAACCGGCACTTCATTCTCTGCGGATGAGAATCCTTCTAGGCAGGATTGCTGCTGTGTCCCAGCCAGCCATTGCGCATTAACGCCAGAAAAGTTATTGGAACCATCGCTGTTCTGAATCGGAGTATCGTTAAGATAGACCCCTTTTCGCCCGCCAACCGGGCCTTCGATCTGCCCTTCGCAAAGCAGATCGATAATGGATAACTGCTGTTTTGACTTTAAGTTATCCGCTTGTTCTACTGGCGTGCGAGCGCCACCGCCACCCTTGCCCATACATACCTCAGATAAAAACCCCGGCGAGGCCAGGGTTGAGTGAAAAGAAAAATTGCTGATTGACGCGAACTTACTCGGTGGCTAGCCCTTGGCTCAGCACCTTGGAGCCAATGCGCACTTCCCCATAACACAGGGGAATGGCCGCGCCCTGAGCAATGCCGTTATCCAGATTGGAGAAAGCGGTATTGGTGATGTTTTTGTCTCCTGCTATGGGTGTGGTTGGCATTTTGGTCAGCATGCTAGCAACTCCACTGAGCGCCATCCCCAAACCTGAGACCGCAAGCCCCCAGGTACTTGCTCCCCAAGCGGCCATAGATAACCCCCCCGTGACGAATGCGGCACCAATCATGGCAACACCCAGCACCACGCTGAATAGTCCGGCGTTTTTGGCACCAGCTAGATGCGGCACGATGTGGATTACCGCATGTTCCGGTAGCGGAGAACTCATCCCCTTATCCAGCGTTTCGTCATTGAGGTCGTTTTTAGCGATACGAACTCGGTAATATCCAGGTTGGATATGCTGGCGCAGCCCAGGAATTTGCGAGATCAGCGCACGCAGCGCTTCCCCTGCGGTATGGACTTCTAAGTGAAAGCGGCGGCCATATCGTTGCAGATCGCCGTAAAAGCAGACGGTTGCCATGCTTGATGTCTCCATATTGAATGCGTGTATTGCTGCCAGTAACCGCCATAGGTATCCCGGCGGCTTAAACGGTGCGGCACATGATGCAGAATGGTCTGATCGCCGCAGTAAATGGCGGCATGATTGGCACGTGCGCTGCCAAGGCAGATCAGCAACACATCGCCGGGTTGGGGTTTGTCGTCAGCAATGCGGCTGAAACCGGCACTGACGATATTCTCCAGATAAAGCTCCTGTTCACCGAGCCACCAGTCATCTTCACGTTCTGCCTCCGGTAATTCGATGCCCGCCAGATGATAGGCATCACGAATCAAGGTGTAACAGTCGGTCGTACCATGCAGGAATTGACGGCCCAACAGCGGTAAACAGTTGCGAAAGCGCAGGAGATCTCCGCGGCTCGCCAGCCACCATTCGCAGGCGGTACGTTTTTGTATCGCGCGATCGGCTTCGCTGAGGTAGTTCGGCCCGCCGGGGTGGCTATGTACCACCGCCAGAATGTCGCCTTGCAGTTGCGCACGCAACCAATCATCGGGTGAGATTTCAAAATTCAGCTCCGGACAATCGGCGATATTCTTGCAGGGTAGGTAGCGTGGTTGATCTTCAGTGCTGACCACCAGTCCGCAGCACTCAAGCGGTGCTTCTGCGGCGGCATGGTGCAAAATCTGCTGCTCAATGCCCATAATGCCCCCTATCAGCGGCTGAGTTTGGCAGCGGACGGGAAACCACCAAACGGCAGGATGCCGTTCTTGCCGAAACGCATTTTGCAGGAGTTCAGCCGTTTACCGCATTTATCCAGCTGTGCCGATGTGGTGGGATTGTCTTTCTCATCCGCCACCGGGCTACCACGATAGCTACAGCTGGCTGAACGGTATTCCCAGGGGCAGATGTCGCTGATAATTACCCTGGCAGGTAGCATGGCACCATCGCTTTCACTGGGCAGTGCCAGTTCATAGGTCGCCGCCTCGCTGGTAAGATTAGTCAGCCGCTCAA
The DNA here is from genome assembly GCA_049288585.1 of Chania sp. Lineage (GTDB taxonomy): Bacteria > Pseudomonadota > Gammaproteobacteria > Enterobacterales > Enterobacteriaceae > Chania. The sequence goes on along the minus strand of JBAQHZ010000425.1, from coordinate 3,938 downwards.
TGACATAGCGGCTGACTAATTCCTGCGTAGCATCCGCCTGCGGGTTTCCTTGTTTGAAGTTCACCGCATCCAACGCACGGCGCGGGACTTGGCGACGCGTGACGATCGCCCCCACCAGATCGTCAAAATCTTCGTTCAAACCAGTGAGCAAACCGCTGATATTGGCAACGGTAAGTTTGGGGCGATTGCTGGTACCCTGGCCATTAAATTCAAAACCATTGGCTTGAATCGGGTAAGGGGGATAACTCTTCCCTTGCCACACCAGCGTTTCCCCTTTTTCATTTAGTCCGGCGTGGAAACGCAGCAAATCACCACCGATAAAGGTGAGATCCACCTGATAGAGATCGAGCAAGGTGTCCTGCTCAATGGCAGCACTGGATTGCACCAGTGAGTTACTGATATTTCTCATTTTATTGATCCTTACTGTCAGGCGACAACTTCCTGGAAAGTAGCACTCAGCGAATTCCAATAACCGTTAACGGTCAGGTTCCACTCTTCGCATTTGAACAGCGCACTTTTCAGGGTGTCTGGTGGCAGCCAGCTGAAAGCCTGCGCTCCACCGTGCTCAGTCAGAAACTGATCGATGGTCCTGACATCTTCCGCGCTGCCCGAAAACTGCAGCGAGTAACTGCGCAACTGGTTATTGATACCGTCGGGTGAGCGCTGCTCATAACCATCGCCAAAAGAGACCACTTTGACTTTCGGCTTTACACTCACTTGCAGCGATTCTTCCGGGATCCAAGTAAAGGTTTTCACGCGTATGCTCCTCTATTTAATAACCCACCAGGGCGTTGCTCATTACTGACCACCTCATACACCTTGCTTTTGATCATGCCGGCCAGTTGGCTGAGTCCTTCTGCAGACATTGACGAACCACCGCCGTCGTTTTGCACGGTAACCGGGACGTTGATAGAGAGCGATGAGCCACCGCCCGACGACGGTGCGCCGTTCAGGAACTGTTTTAGATCGGCGTTGGTGCGGCTATCTACCACCCGCTCGCCGCGATCCAGCAACCACGTGCCTTCCCGTGGAATATAATCAATGCCGCTATGGGCCTGACCGGAGAGAGTGACACTGGCTAGAGTTGAAAGAACGCCTGCACCCGCAGCGGCAACAGCAGCCATGTTGGCAAATTTCTGCATTGGGTTTGTCGAAGTGCTATCGCTCATGGCCTGCATAATGGCAAGTTGTAGGCTGACCATTGCTTGAGAGACCGCAAAGCCTTTCGATAGCGCAAACATTTGCTGATAAGCGGCAGAGTCTTTCCCACCAGTCAGTTCCGCCACATTCATTAAGCTGCCGACTGCACCGCTCATACTACTCATGCCGTTTTGCAAAGAAGTCACCTGCGTCAGCCCTTCCTGGCGGTGAAGCTCTATTCGCTGTTGCGAGGCCGTGGTAGCAATAGCGGTTTTCGCGTCTTCGTAGAGCTGATAGTTGGCCAGGTCTACCATTTGGCTTTGCCCAACTGTAGCCAATTGATCTTGTTCATTGTTATTGATCTGATCTAACGCCGAGGGGGGGTTGGCTTTAGTAATTAAATCTTTGGCGTATTGCTGCCCGGCGGCTATTTGTTGCTTTCTTTCGTCTTCTTTTGCCTTGGCAGCCGCCAATTCTTGTAGTTTCTGTTCTTCTTCCCGCTCCAGACGGCGGATAGCAAGGTGTTGCTCAGCAAAATTGACCGATTCCTTTTGTAAGGTAATGGTGGCTGTCAGCCTGTTTTGTGAGTCTTCGGATTGTGGGTCCGGTAACTTATTTAAATGATTGCTACTTTCTAATGGATTATTTAAAGATTTACTAACAGACTCTTTTACTCCTTTTAACCTATCTAATATCTCATTATGGTTTTCAAGTTGTAATCTTGCTGCTTCAATGGCCAATTTTGCAGGATTGGAGTAAAATTCTGGTGGGGTGACTTTTATATTATCATATTGCGGATTATCTGGGTCCTCCAAAGACATTGGCTCGGATGCTCTTTTATATTCACTCTCTTTTTCTTTAATCCCCTCCTCTTTTAATAACTTCTCACGCTCCATTGCTGTAATTAATTGATTTAAAGCCAGATTGTATCTATCTTCATCCGCTTTGGTTGTTAACGGTTTTTTATCATAATACTCCAGTACGCTGATAGCATCGCGCTCCATTTCACTTATTTTTTTATCAATGGAATTTATGACACCAATAGTTATTCTTGTACCGACTGCTGTTGCAACCCCATAGGGACCAAAACTTGGTGCCAAAGATGAAACCTCATCAGCGAAACGATTATATGAATCATTATTCTTTTTTGAGACAGAATAAGCGTCGCCTGAGATTTTATCGGATAAGAGTTTCTTTATAGCACTTTGGTTGTTATTCTCAGAACTAGCCGCACCACTCAGTGAAATATTAATCACTGTACCGCCACTTTTCCCACCATTCCCCTTTAAGTTGTTTAAAGCATCGCTGCAGTCAACAGCAATAGCATTTAATTTGTCCGTAGCCTGTGCTAAAGAGGCCGTTCCCGATGCCGCATTCTTTATATTTTTGCAATACTCTTTAATAGATTGCGTGCTTTTATCTATACTTTTATTGTCAATAATGACGGTGTTATTTGCCATACATTGCCTGCCTTATCATTAACCCGGTTCATGTCCGGTTTCCCTCGCGTATCAGCACCAAGTGACGCATTATTTCCACTTCGATCGGATCCAACTGCCGGCAGGTCAAACGACACCATGCCTCCAACTCGCCGTAGCTGAAGGGCTGACCATTATAAAATTCGGCAAACCATTGGTAGAGATAGCCGAGCTCTTCTGGGAAGGGCGTATTATCCAGTTCAACAAGCTTTGCCGGTTTTTTACCGGTCACTTGCCACACTTTTTCCAGATGCTTACGCAGAGCAACTTTACTCCCCTTGGGGGGAATATTCAGTTCCCACTCCGCCGCGAGGCGTTGAATTAACTGATCGCGGCGTTGGCGAAAAAAACGCTGTGGTCCGCTGCAACACGATTCACCGTGTCATACATATGGGGGTTGGTTTGTAAAAAGAGTTTGACGTTCTCTGTGGTACAGGGTTCGTCATAGGTCCAGTCAATAATCAATTGGGCGATGGAATCTAACGCCACTTCTTCATAGATTTTGTCATCCATGGCTTTATTTTTGGCTTCCGCATCACGCACATATTCGCGAATACGGCGATAACCATCAGCCTCCGCTTTACGGAAGCGTTCGCTGTAGGTACTTAATACGGTAAGGAGTTCACCGGTTTGTACCCCTTTATCCCCACCGGGGATGATTACAGGGATCTCAATCCCAGCATTAGCTTTAGAGGCAATATTTAACTCACGAAAACTGGCCATAATTATTATCCTACTTGTTATGATTTTATTTAAAAGTCCCGAACCACCGAAAAATGACTTTCTGATGGTCGGGAGTGTTTATCTTTAAAACTAAAAAAATCACACTGCCTGAGCCAAAGGATCGCTTAGGCAGATATTTTTATTATTTTTGTTATTCTTCAAACCTGGATGTTATTACGCCACGACCCGCGTAATCTGCACGCTGGCACCAACGGTACGATCCAGCAATCCACGATAATTGAGGTTGATCATAATATCGCCTTCGCCATCAATACTGCGCGGTGCTTCAGTAAATTTCAGGCGAGGCACTTTGACCGTGTATTTTTTGGTTGCGCTGTTAGGATCCAACAAATCAAAACTGATATTGCTCTCCGTTTCGTTGATAAATTTCTTACGGTAGGCATTGTCCTCAAAATAGGTGTTGAGGGTGCCGCTTACCGTACGGCGTTTGGTGCTTGGCGTAATGGCGGTTTTTGAACCGATGACATAACGCGATTCAATGCCGTTTTCTACCGTCAGATCCACTTCGGTAACCACAGAGACTGCTTTGCCCCCTTCCAGCAGCGAACCTGAGAAACCATCCATTGGTGCCGTCGT
>JBAQHZ010000424.1:0-3030 GCA_049288585.1 Chania sp. | reverse complement strand
CTGATGCACTCTTCCCCTCATTCTGCCCACAGGAGATCGCTATTTTGGATGCCAGCACGATCAACAACTTGTTCATCATCGGTGCCGTGTTGGTGGGGGCAAGTATTTTCCTCAGTTCTTTCTCCTCAAGATTAGGCATCCCAATTCTGGTGATCTTCCTGGCAATCGGCATGCTGGCAGGCGTAGATGGCCCAGGGGGGATCGTTTTTGACAACTATCCTGCCGCCTATCTGGTCAGTAACCTGGCCCTTGCCGTGATCCTGCTTGACGGTGGCATGCGCACCCGCGTCAGTTCATTCCGTGTCGCCTTGTGGCCAGCATTATCTCTGGCCACCGTCGGTGTAGTCATCACCGCCGGGCTGACCGGAATGGCAGCCGCCTGGCTGTTTAATCTTGATCTGATTCAGGGATTGCTGATTGGTGCCATCATTGGTTCCACGGATGCAGCCGCCGTGTTCTCCTTGCTGGGTGGCAAAGGGCTGAACGAACGTGTCAGCGCCACGCTGGAAATTGAATCCGGCAGCAACGATCCTATGGCCATGTTTTTGACCATTACGCTCATCGCCATGATTGCCGCAGGGGAAACCTCCCTGAGCTGGATGTTCCTCATTCATCTGTTGCAGCAGTTCGGTGTGGGGATTGTTTTAGGTCTCGGCGGCGGTTGGCTGTTGCTGACGCTGATCAACCATATCAAGCTGGCAGAAGGGCTCTATCCTCTACTGGCGGTCAGCGGCGGTATTCTGATCTTCGCGCTCACCACTGCGCTGGACGGCAGCGGCATTCTGGCCGTTTATATGTGTGGTCTGATGCTGGGCAACCGCCCCATCCGCAACCGCCACGGCATCGTGCAAACCTTCGACGGGCTGGCGTGGCTCAGCCAGATCGGTATGTTCCTGGTTCTGGGGCTATTGCTCAATCCACACGACCTGTTACCGATCGCTATCCCGGCCCTGCTGCTTTCACTGTGGATGATCCTGTTTGCACGGCCGCTCTCGGTGTTTCTCGGCTTGCTGCCGTTTCGCAACTTTACCCTGCGCGAACGGGTGTTTATCTCCTGGGTCGGGTTACGTGGTGCCGTACCGGTGATCCTGGCCGTTTTCCCGATGATGGCAGGATTACCGAACGCGAGTCTGTTCTTCAATGTCGCTTTCTTCGTAGTACTGGTTTCGCTGCTGCTGCAAGGCACCACGCTTTCTTTCGCGGCCAGAAAAGCCAAAGTGGTAGTACCACCGGCACCGACGCCGATTTCCCGCGTGGGGTTAGATGTTCATCCAGACAATCAGTGGGAGCAGTTTACTTATCAGCTGACATCTGAAAACTGGTGCGTTGGCGCAGTGCTGCGTGAGCTCAAAATGCCACCGGGCACCCACATTGCTGCCTTGTTCCGTGGCAAAGAATTACTACACCCGAGCGGCAGTACCCGTCTGCTTGACGGTGATATTTTGTGTGTTATCGGCCATGAGCACGATCTCCCCATGCTCGGTAGATTGTTCAGCCAAGCCCCTCCAGTTACACGCGATGAACGCTTTTTCGGCGATTTCATTCTGCAATCCGATGCACGCCTGAGCGATATTTCACAGCTCTATGGTCTAAACCTACAGGAAGGTATCGATAACCAACAGACACTCGGCCAATTTGTTACCGAGTTGATTGGCGGCGAAGCCGTTCTGGGTGACCAGGTGGAGTGGGATGGCCTAACCTGGACCATCGCTGAGATGGAAGCGAATAAAATCAGCAAGATCGGTGTCAGGATCGTTACCGATTAAGCCCAATCATCACTGCCGCAACGCTAATCACAATATTCCGGGAACTTATCCGTCCCGGAAAACTCCTAATGATAGTCATTATCAAAGACCCGATACTCTTACCATCTCAATACCCGAGTCAGTCGCGCAATATCAGGCCATAACCCTTGTGCTGTGATGGCTCTGAGTCTCGCTAATTTGGTTCATAACATGTTGATTAGGTAAGATAACGTGGCACAACAAGAACAAGAGAAAGACATTCTGGGAAAGGTTTTACTCACGGTTTCGGCACTGTGCGCCACTGCCGTAGCGGGGCTATTGCTATGGGGATTTATGCTGGATTAATCCGTTGAGCTCCTGCTGGTACGCGATAACAATTTTGTTACAATGTAACTACATCATCAGATACTGGTTGAGCGTATACTTAATCTATATTGATAAAAACAATAAGTCGCCCTCATACTCAAGTGTTATGCCCGTCTAAACCACGGGCTTTTTTTAAGCCCTATTCACCGGGCGTAAAAAAAACCGCCGCAGCGGTTTTTTTATTGGAGTCACGATCAGATTTTGCAACCTTCGCAGTCCGCTTCATCCTCAAGGATTTCTGGGACCTCTTTGGCCTTTTGAGCCGCCTTCTCTTCAGCTTTCACTAATTCGGCATCAATATCAAAATCGAAAAATATCATCACTCATCGTAATTCCTCAAACTAGCCTGTTTCAAAGGGGGATTATAATCGACATCCGCACCGGCGCAAACCCTTCAGTTTAGCGCAGCCAGCGTTGCCGACGGGCTACCTAGCTTCTTTGAATACGCCAGATCGTAGACGTCGTAAAAATCGATCTCACCCTTGTTGGCGATGATTTCCTGTATCCGCGCTTTTAACGCCATGCTGATGGAAGGTTCGTTAAGCAGCTCCTGCACTGCCTGCGGCGACAATGCGCGGGTAAAATACCATTCACCGTTGTAACAGACGCGTAAATCCAACACGCCAATATCTTCAAAACGGTAAACCGGTTTAATCTCAAGCAACAACATGGCAAACATGAAAAGCACAAAAGCCGTAAAACCGAAGAACGCCACTAGCCCCATGTAAGGCACCGGATACATCACAGCAACCACGGCCAAATAGCCTGCAAACATGGCAAGACACAGATAGCGATGGTTGCGGGCAAACTCGCTGTTGAATCGCGGTTTGCCATCACGCCCCTCTTGCTGGTTAATCTGCTCGATTTCTTTCACCAAGATGTTTTTGATCGTATCCATCGTAATAACCTTATGCATAGC
>JBAQHZ010000423.1:0-10707 GCA_049288585.1 Chania sp. | reverse complement strand
GGTTAGGGGCGCTGACTTATGGTTATGAGCTGGTCCGTCAGGCACTGCAACCGCAGATGATTGTCGGTGGTTCAGATGAGAACATGAGCACTTTTGCTATCTATTTGTTGGCGCTGAACAGCGATCTGCAATTGACCTGCGATCCGGCCGATTTCAAGGTTTATAGCCAGAACGCCAAAGGCTATGTCCCAGGTGAAGGGGCTGGCATGCTGTTAATTGAAGATTTGCAGCACGCACAGGAGCGCGGTGCCCATATTCACGCTGAGATTGTCGGTTACGGTAAATCCAATGATGGCAGTTTCTTTGCGCAAGAGGATATGCCAGCCAGGATCGAGTCGATGGCCGCCGCCATCCGTCAAGCCCTACAGGAAGCGGATATGAAACCGGAAGAGGTGGATCTGATTTGTGGTACCAGTGACGGCACGCTCACTCGTGATGCGGTGGAGATCGGTGCGGTTCGCAGTACGTTTGGTGAAGCTCGTCGCAATTTGCCGTTTGTTAACTACAATGGCTGGTTTGGCTTGGTGGAATCCAGCATCGGTATTCTCAATATCGCGGTGGTCACGGAGATTATGAAGCGTGGTGAAATACTGCCTATCCCGTATACCGAGAACTTCAGTGCTGACGATATCGCTTTTGTCACTAAACCGTTGAAGAAAAACGTTCGTAATGCGCTGGTGCTCGGTGCAACGGAAGGGGGCAACCATTATGCCGTGCTGCTGAGGAGTATGGCGTGATTCAAAACGTCGTCCTTAGCGGTTGGGGTGTAACCAGTGCCTACGCGCCGGATTTTCCGGCGTTGATTAACGGCTTGGCCGAAGGCCGGTTGGTCGGCTCACAGCCCTGGTTTGCTACCGAAAGTGAATGGCAGGATCTGCGTTTAAGCTGTAACCCGCATTATGCTCCAGAGGTTCACCCCTTCGGCTCGGCGTTGACTCGTCTCCAACTGGTGATTGCCCAAGCTTTAGCTGGGGCGGATTTAAGCCAGGATCAATTGCAGGGCAAACGGGTACGGGTTTATCTGGCCGGACATGGTCAGCGCGCAGACATTGCCGATTTTTTGGGTTATCAGGATCGCAACGATCAGGAAGAGTTGCTGTTCTTTCCAAAAATCAAACGGCTGCATGCCAACAGCTTTGGTCAGGATCAACTTGTGCAGCAGCTAACGCAGACCTATAAGCTCAGTTGGCCTGCGATTTCGCTCTATTGCGCCAGCAACTCCTCTTTGGCAGCGGTTCATCTGGCTAAGTCGTCGATTGCCGCCGGAGAAGTTGATCTGGTGTTGGTCATTGGCTGGCTGGAGACGCAGACTCAGGATGTCATCTTCCTGGGGGGGCAAGACATGCTGGGGGACGGTGGTTCACAACCGTTCAGCAACCATAACAGCAGCATATTACCCACCAACGGTGCCGTAGCGCTGATCCTGGAAAGCGGGCAACACGCCCAGCAGCGCGGCTTTAAATCGGCCGCCACGCTGCGCAATTCGATATTTTGCCAGAGCAGTGGGGCGCGGGGCAGCAGTTCCTTTACCGCAGATTTCCGTACCATCGCCCAAACGCTGGAGCGTGCGCTGCTCGATGTCGGTCTGGCACCACAAGACATTGCCTGCGTTTTCCCGCATGCCAATGGCGTGATCGCCAGCGACAAAGCGGAGGCCATGGCGCTGCAAAAACTCTGGGGCAAGGCACGAGTGCCGGTGGTGAGCTACAAAGGCCAGGTCGGCTATATGGTCACCTGCTGCGGAATCCTAGATCTGATGCTGGCTGCCGACGCACTACAACAGCGCCGCCTGCTGGCGAGCACCAGTCGTTCTCCGATTGATGAAAGCCTGCAAATTGACCTTCATAGCGATAGCCCCCCGTTGGCATTGGAAAAAAGACATATCGTGAAATCCGGCATCGGGCTGGACGGCTCGGCGATCGCTATGGTGCTCTCCGCTAATTGGGAGGAGGCAGATGAAAGCCATTAAACGAGAGATACCCTCAGAGGCGATCAATCTAGTGGGTTTTTCCCTGCTTGAGCCGCGCATGCCGATACAGCGTTTTTCTCCTAGCTGGTTCAACGTGTGGGAGGCCTGGCTGCATAAAAAAGCCAATGCCAAAGCGGGCAGCAACCGATGGTTGTTCCGGCGTTTCGGTATCAACAGTGACATACTGCCTGAAGAGGCACTGCGAAAACCCAATTATCGCGACTGGCTGAACGGCATGAGCACCGCCTGCACCCAGGCAGTGGAACAGTTGGGAAGCAAAGGCGAATTTCGTCTGCGTCATCAGCGCAATGCGCTGATTTATGTCGACTCCTGGGGAGAAACTGCGGTCTTTGAAGGGATCAATAGCTGGCGTGATTCATTAAGCGTCGACATTTTGCCGAAAAACATTGTACGTGATTATGGCATCAAGGACTTCACCTGCAAATTACGTGGGGAACGTAATGGCCTAATGAACGCCCTGCGGGTGGCTCAAGACTGCCTGAACAGCGATATGGCTGATAACGTCATTATCTGCGGTCAATACCGCAGTTTCCCAGTGATGGTTTTTTCGGAAACGCAACATTTCCCTTCATCCACTAAGCGCAGTCGGGTGCCAGCCAACAGCCAATTCAGTATTGAGCGTGTCGGCTGTCTGATCCTGAAAAAAGCACCTGGACAGGGCGTTGCCATACACCTGAGCGACTACCAGACCTTGGCAGGCTCAGCGCAACAGCGGGCTGATCTGCTGGCCGACCACTGTAAGGCCTATCTCGGTGCGGATACCCATACGGTATTGGGCGTAACGCCGCCAGCACTTTCATTCCGTGCTTTACAGCGCCAGGCTTTCGAGCAATTACCTGCCAGCCTGGCTTGTGTGTCACTGAGTGATATCTATGGCGACAGCGGTTGTATGAACCCGGCGCTGACCTGGCAATATCTCCAGCAGAGCAAGATCACCGGACATAGCCTGCTAAGTGTGCTTGATGGTGAAGGCAGCGTCTGGTTGTTGGAAAGCTGGGTGCCGGAGGTGCAGCCATCATGATCCGTTACGGGGTTTCACTCCTGATGGTGTTGACTGCCACACCGTTACAGGCTCAGCCAGTCAATGATTATCAGGCGGTATACCGCATTCTGCCTTTACAGGGGGAAACGCCAATCGGTGAACAGCGTGTAGCTCAGCGTTGGGATCGGCAACATAACCGCTACGTGCAACAGGCTAGCATTGAATTTTCCTGGAAAATACTGCTGAGCACACACCAGTACCACTATCAGGATGAGGTGTTCTACGGGGTGGATAACAGCCTGAGCTACAGCCTGCATGAGAATAATGATGGAAAAACGCGTACAGTCACGGGCGAATTATCAGAAAGGTCGCCGACTCTGCTACTGAATATTGATGATGGGCAGGGGAAAAGGCAGAAAAGTATCGATAAAACGCAATTTGATTACAGCCTGTTCGCGTTGCGTTTTCCGATCCCCTGCAGCCCACAACTTGTGGGCTCTCAGATCCGAGCGCGATCACTGGTTCCCATCAGCGGTGATATCGTCTCTACGGTGAGCAGCTATGTCGGTATGACCGACCTACGCCTACCGGGCGTTGCAGAACCATTCAACGATTTGTGTCTGATAGAAACTACTGGCAGTAGCAAGGAGATGAACCGACATTCTTGGGTCAATCGCGACGGCTACCTAGTGTACCAGATTTCAGCCAATTACCGTCTGTTACTGGTAGAGGCAGCCTCTAACCTGCCGTCAAATAATCGGGAAAAACCATGACCACCCTACAAACTGCACAACCGCTGCCTGTGGTGTCGATGCAACAGGCCAGTAAACAATTTGGTAAAGGACCCGGTGCCATGGTGGCACTGAAGGCGATCACCGCCGAAATCCATGATGGCGAGTTTATCGCGCTGTGCGGGCCTTCCGGTAGCGGTAAAAGCACGCTGTTGAACCTGATGGGCGGGATTGATTACCCCACCAGCGGCCATGTCTATCTATTGGGTAACGATCTTTCCATACTCAATGACAAGCAAACTGCGCGCTTGCGCGCCGACGCCATCGGTTTTGTCTTTCAGTTCTTTAACCTACTGCCGGTGCTGAGCGTGTTTGACAACGTTTACTATCCGCTAATGCTCAACGGCTTCAGCCGCCGGGTAGCGCAGGATCAGGTGATGGACATGATTGAGAAAGTGGGGTTGGCAGCACATTACAAACGCCCCCCGGGTGAGCTTTCAGGCGGGCAACAGCAACGGGTGGCTATCGCCCGTGCGTTGGTAAAACGCCCACGGCTGATCGTCGCCGACGAACCCACCGGCAATCTGGATACCCGCACAGGACAGGAGATCGTCGATCTGCTGCTCAGCATGAATCAGGAACTGAAAACGACATTTGTTATTTCCACCCATTCACTGACGCTGCGCGATCGGGCCAAACGGGTGTTGGAAATCAGGGATGGGGAGTTGGAAAATGATTTTCTTACTGTTTAAACGTTATGTTGTCGCTTTATTGTTATTGGCCAGCGGTCTGTCACAGGCTGACAATCTTGCTCAACAACATGTAACGCAGAGCAATCCACGTTTACTGATGATCCTGGGGATTAACTCTCAAGCGCCAATAAGCGCGCTGACCAATGCGGCCAATCAGTTACAAACACTGTACCAACAGCACCCCGATTACCGCATTGCCAAAATGTTCTACGGTTATGCGCAGTTGTTTATGGCTGCGGATTTCCTAGGCAAGAAGAATTATCTGCGTGCAGCGGAAAGCTCAAAACTGGGCTTCTTCTACATCGATGAAGCTGCAGAAAGTGAGGAAAACGACTGGCAGATGCGCTTCCTGCGAGCCCGAATGGATGCCTTTGTCCCGGCCAGCAATGGTCGCTGTGTCATCGCTTTGAAAGACCTGAGCTTTTTACAACAGAACCCGGCAGTACCCGCCGATTTGAAACCGATGATATTGCTGATGTCGGCACACGCGTTGACCAGTTGCCAGCGTGAAACCGATGCTAAAGCTGCCTGGGCGTCGCTGGCTCAGCTTAATAATGAGGGGAAACGTCTGTCTGAGCTTAAAGGTCGTATGGCACCCGAATGGACGCCTGCCGAACTGAACAACATTCTCCAGCCGCTGGCAGAGGTGCAGCTATGATGAATATCCTGTTTTGGATCTCCAACATTATTATTGTCTATGCGCTGTTGGTGGTTGTGGTAACGGCGATCCGTAAACCCACTGATATCCGTTACACCTTCCTCAACCTGTTCCGTCAGCGCCGTCGTTCCGGGGTAACGCTACTTGCGATCACACTGGGTGGCGTGGCGGTGTTTATTTTCGGTGGCTTTGTCGATTACTCGTTCTGGGCTTTGCGGGAACAAACCATCCGCACCAACCTCGGGCATATCCAGGTGTACGAAAAAGGCTATCTCAGCAGTGGTGCCAACAATTCGCTGCAATACACCATCAATAATTACGATGAGGTGAAAAAGATCCTGCTGGCCGATCCGGTGATTGCGCCGAAGATTGCCACTGTTACCGGGCAACTGGCGTTCACTGGCATCATCTCCCAGTACGACAAAGGAACCTCGACCTTCTTTACGGGGGTAGGGATCGAACCGCAAACCTCACTGGTGTTGGGCTCACTCGATAAAATCATTTCCGGCAGCGACCTGTCACGGGTTAAGCAGCAAGACATTACCATCGGTGCCGGTATCGCCAATGCCCTGTCTACCGGCTATGGAGATTGGGTCGATATGTTGGTGGTCAACCCGCAGGGTGGGCAAAATGCCATGTCTTCTCAGGTGCGCGGCGTATTCCAGTCGGGCATCAAGGAGTATGACGATACGGCGATCAAAATGCCGCTGCAAACCGCCCAGCGCCTGTTACAGCTCCAGGGTGTCAGCAAAATCATCATTATGCTGCAGGATACCGAGCAAACCGAGGTGGTGTTGACGCGGATCAATCAGTTGATCAGCGAAAAAAAACTCAACCTGGAGGTCCGTTCTTGGGATGAATTGGCAATTTTCTACCATCAGGTGGTGAACCTGTTTGAAGGGATTTTCCTGTTCATCAAGTCGATTGTCAGTGTCATTGTGGTGTTCATGATCGGTAACACTCTGATGATGAACGTTATTGAACGTACCCGTGAAATTGCCACGCTGCGCGCGCTGGGCCTCAACCAATCCTATATCGGCCGCTTGTTTGTGCTGGAAGGGATCGTCATCGGCATCATCGGCTCGGTGCTAAGCGTCGGCTTCGGCATCCTGATTGCATCAATCATCAATATCAATGGGATACCCATGCCGCCTTCGCCGGGCTACACCCAGGGCTATCTGGCCTTTGTGCGGTGGGATCAGGATATCAATCTGTTTTGGTTCTCCTGTGCGTTGCCTCTGGTCACCGCATTGCTCGCATCCATTATCCCGGCGCGCCGGGCATCGAAACTGGTTATTGCGGAAGCCTTCCGCTTTGTTTAACCCCCTCAGGGAGAAAATATATGTCAAAAGGACAAACCGTACTCATCACTGGCGCTGGCCGTGGTATTGGTATGGCGATTGCTGAAAAGCTGGCACAAGAGGGCTATGACCTGATCCTCAACTACCGCAAGGATCAGGGCAAAAGCGCCGCTAACCTGCAACGTTTTGTGGCGGTAGAAACCCGAGTGAAGGTGACATTGGCCAAGGCGGACATCGCCGAGCCACGTGATATCAGCGAAATGATGAAAAAACTACGCCAGGAGGGCATCGAGCGTATCGATCACCTGGTGTTGAATGCCGCCGCTGCGCCGTTCAAACCCTTTATGGATATGACACGCAATGATTGGAAATTACTGCTCAATACTAATTTGATCGGCAACACCGCCTGCGTTCAGGAAGTGGTACCGATGATGACTCAGGGCGGCACAATTTGTGCGATCTCCAGCCTTGGCAGCCAGCGCGTATTGAAAAATTACCCGCTCGGCATTGCTAAATCGGCGCTGGAAAATCTGGTGAGCTATCTGGAGGTAGAACTGTATGACCGCAATATCCGGGTCAACGGTATCTGCGCCGGGGTGGTGAAGACCGATATGGTCCCGTTCCTGAAAGAACTGTGGCCAGCGATGTTCCAACGCTACGAAAGTGAGTCACGTCGTTGGATGGTTGAACCGGAAGAGGTCGCCAACATTACTGCATTTCTGGTTTCTGACCAGTCGAGCGCGATACGGGGCACCACTGTCATTGCCGATCTTGGCATGACGCTTGAACCCTAAGCATTGAAAACAAGGACTGTACCGATGAAACGTCAACTAACTGGATGCCTGGTATTATTGCTCCTGTCAGGTCTTGCGCAGGCTGCAGAGCAGGCTCCGCTTTCCCTCGATCGTGGTCAACTGAACACTCTGACTCAGGAAGATCAGCGTGCCCGCGAAATTATCCGCCGCGCTGATCGTGTGCGGGCACCTGATCAACCTTTCCGTTACACCTTAACGCTGCTCGAACATAAAGACGGTCGTGATGTGACGGAGAACCAGCAGGTGATGGATATTTCCATGCGTTTTTACAAACCTTCTGAGCAGGTGGAGAAGGGAGATGCGCGTGCTCTGGTGCGCTTTGTCTCACCGGCACGGGACAAAGGCAAAGCCTTGCTCTCTGACCTGGACAAAATGTGGTATTACGCCCCAGACCTGCGACGCCCGATCCCGATCTCGCGCCAACAGCGTCTGATGGGCCAGGTATCTAACGGTGACGTGGTTGCCGCCGACTTTGACTATTCTTACATCTCCAAATTGGTGGGTGAAGAGGCCTGTGGGCAGAAAGTCTGTTACAAGCTTTCACTGGAGCGTCGTTGGCCTCACGTGACCTATCCGGCCATCACCTACTGGGTAGAAAAAGAGACCGGTTTCCCAAGCCAGGTCGATTTCCTTTCTGCCGATGGTGTTCTGATCAAGCGTTCCTACTATCGCGATTATCAGCAAGTACTGGGCCAGATGCGCCCAGCTACCATCGTGGTGGAAGATGCACTGCGCAAGGATAACTACACCACCATGCGTTACAGCGATGTTCGCTTGGAGTCGCTGCCGGAAAGCAACTTCCAGAAAGAATACCTACTGAGGCTGAACTGATGATAACGGCTAACCGGCTTCCCTTTAGCGGTATGCTGTTACTGGCTAGCACCTACAGTGGTGCCAGTTGGGCGGTGGATTGCCAGCTACAGCGCAGTTATGCGGGTATTGAGGGGGTCTCATCCCATACCTCAGATTCATTGTGGCAGTTCGACGGCCCGGCATTTCGTAACAACACCTCGGCCAGTCTGTATCTTTCCAGTGTCGGGCGCTGCGCGTTGACCGACACCTTCAGCGTCAAAGCGCAGGCCAGTGGGCACTATGTTTTCCAGGCACATCAGCCGGGGATCCTGGAAGATAAACGCCACCAAGGGTTGGCGATTCTCAACGAGGCAGCCGGCAGTTGGACGGGCAGTGACAACTGGTACATTGATATCGGTAAACTACGCAAAGCTAACGGCTACTTGTTCTCCGCCTCTCCACTCGATTTATTGCGTAATATCAGCGGTTATATGCGCAACGTGCGTATATTCGGCCTAGGAGACCGTTGGCGTAATTTCTATGATGAGGGAGCTTATGGTGCCAGCAGTTCATTGTACCGAAATGAAGGTACCTACACATTGGCAGCTTTTCCGCGCTTGAAGCGTAACAATCAGCGTCAGGAAGCTGGCTCTGAATGGGATATGTTGTTGCGTACCAACAGTACTGACAGATATTACGCTAGCTATACCGCCACTGGGTTGAATGCCTTCAACCCAACAATTTCATTACTTACCGGCAACCAGAAAACGCTAGCAATGGGCACCAGTGGCAACCTGACAGACAAGCTGATCCTCAGCATTGAGGGGGCGGTGTCTCATGGGGAGACCTGGCGTCATCTTGACAGTGCTTCCGCACGCGCCATACGTGAGTACAGTTTTGTGCAGGAACCGTACAAGATACGCTCTGACGGAGTACAAGGGGAGATCGGCGTGGGTTTACGTTACACCACTGACGATCAAACTGAATTCGGCGCGGAGTATTACGGCCAGAGTCAAGGCTACAGCCGGCGTGAGTGGAAGGACAACTTCGACACTATCCGTTTCGTGAATGGCGGTTACGGCAATGCCCTGCTGCCAGAGATTGCTGAGCTTTATCGTGCTTCCTATCAACTTTACTCTCGCATGATGGCGGCAGAAACCGACAACGTTGCGCGTGGCGGAAGCCTTCTCGGCAAACACTATCTCACCCTCTATACCCGTACGAATAAAGAACAGGTTGGCAGTATCGACTGGACAGTCTCTGGCATGGTCAATCTGATGGACGGCAGCAATGTGCTGAATCTGCACTTTAGTACGCCGTTAAAAAACAGTATTGAAGTTTATACCGGTGTTGCGGCCAGTTTCGGCAGTAAAAATACTGAATTTGGCACCTTTGGAGAAAAAGGAAATATTTATGCAGGGATACGAATCAATTGGTAATTCGCAGGACACAGCTGACATAGCGCAAGGTTGGATGATGATCTTCTCCGGTC
Source organism: Chania sp. (assembly GCA_049288585.1). Lineage (GTDB taxonomy): Bacteria > Pseudomonadota > Gammaproteobacteria > Enterobacterales > Enterobacteriaceae > Chania. Next base: position 1,194 of record JBAQHZ010000423.1, on the reverse strand, counting down.
AGGGTTCCCCGACAATCGGCATGGGCAGCGATGTTTGCGATATCTCGCCCGGTACGAAAGCAGTATGGGACTGTGCCAGCGATGTTTCCGGGCTGGATGTGCGCAAGTTGTGTCAGAAAGGGCCGATGACACGTCTGACCAAAACTGTTTACCAACAGTTGGCAGTCACCACTGTAAATACTGCGATGCTGACATCGCTACGTGAGCGGGAACCGTTGAAGGAAACCGGTTACGCCGGGCACAGCGCCGGGGAATACACTGCGCTTTATGCCGCTGGAGTCATGGATTTGGAAACGCTGTTCCGTGCGATTACGTTACGAGCCACTATTATGCAAAATCTGGCCGAACAGCGCAAAGGGGCGATGTATGTGGTCAAGCCCTGCAGCTATGATGCACTGTGCGAGCAGATCGACAATCTGGGCCTGTGGGATGTGTTGAATGTGTGCTGCGATAATGGGCGCCAACAGCAGGTGGTTGGTGGTGAACTGACGGCGGTCAAGACTCTGATCAACCATCTTGCGCGGAGCGGGGTCAACACTATCAAGCTGGGCGTCAACGGTGCCTGGCATTCACCACTGATGGCCGAAGGGGTAACGCAGATGCGGCAGGCGTTGGCCAGCCTGCCATTCTCTTCGCCGGTCTGCCCGGTGGTAATGAACAGCAGTGCTAAAGCGGAATACGATGTGGCACAGATCAAAGAAAACCTGGCGCTGCATCTTGTCAATACCGTACGTTGGCGTGGAAGCATGGATCAGTGGGTACAGATGGGGCATCGTCACTATCTGGAGATCAGCAACAAGAAAATCCTCAGCCATCTGTTGGCGGAGCATTACGGCTCCCCTGAGGATTATCATATTCGACACTATTACCAGATTGTGGACGATAGCATTCAACAGGCGGGGTAAAGGCGGCATGATCCCAAAATTTGTTACTTTTAGTAAAAAATACATGCAGGCAGCGCTCATACCTGTGGTGCTGGTCTCCGGCATACTGACTTCGTCATTGATCCGCAATGCCATTGACATCACATTGCTGGAAATTATCTCCGGGTTAGGTGCGATTTCTCTGTCCATCGTCTGGAACATGATGCGCGATGGTCGGGGCTATTGGACATACAGCATATTTACATTGCGGGTTTTCGAAAGCCAGGATGTGCTCGCGGGGTATGTGCAGCGTGAAACCGAGGGGATAGCC
>JBAQHZ010000422.1:0-5500 GCA_049288585.1 Chania sp. | reverse complement strand
CCCCAGCACCACACCCACCTGACGGTGCGGTAACCCTTGCAACTCGTCATAAACGTAGGGTGCGGTTTTCCAGCTTATCCAGCGATCGAGCGCGAGAGCCGCCACCATCAACAGCGAAATGATGATTAACAGGCTAATTATCAGGCGTTTCCACATAGTGTTGCCTTACGCGCTTAAGGATAAAAACAGAATTCAAGGCTACTTTACCTGTCTGGTTGAAGCAAGCACCGCGCCGCGTGTAGCAGGTATTACGCTGTATTTTTCAGCGTTTAGGGCAGATCAGGGAGCGAGAGAGCAAATTGGGGGCAAGATGTGCCCCCGGACTGAAATCTTAGAACGATGTACGCTTATAGCTGCGGTATTGCGGGCGCCAGAAGTTGTGCTCAATGGCTTTTGACAGCGCATCTTCTGAGGTGACGACCGCCATGCCCTGCAACTGTGCGGCTTTACCCACTTCCATGGCGATGCATTTGGAAACGCCCTGAATATCATCGATATTCGGCAGCAGCGCACCGTGGCCGTCGGTAGCCAGTGGTGAACAGTCGGCCAGCGCACGGCTGGCGGCCATCAGCATTGCATCGGTCACGCGTTTTGCCCCGGCAGCCAGAACGCCCAGACCAATCCCTGGGAAGATATAGGAGTTGTTGCATTGGGCGATCGGGAACACCTGATCTTTATAGGTGACCGGCGGGAACGGGCTGCCGGTGGCTACCAGAGCGGCACCTTCGGTCCAATTGATGATGTCTTCCGGCCGCGCTTCCACGCGTGAAGTCGGGTTGGACAGCGGCATGACGATCGGGCGCGGGCAATGCTTGTGCATTTCGCGGATCAGCTCTTCGGTGAACAGCCCTGGCTGGCCGGAAACGCCAATCAGAATGGTCGGTTTGGCGTTGCGTACCACTTCCAGCAGGGAGATGGCATCGCTTTCCACCTGCCATTGCACCAGGTTTTCGCTTTTCTGTACCAGCTTGCTCTGGAAGTCGAGCAGATTAGGCAGTTTGTCGGTCAGCAGGCCGAAACGGTCGACCATAAATACCTGCGCACGGGCTTCTTCTTCGCTCAGGCCCTCGGACTTCATCTGGGCGATGATTTGCTCGGCGATACCGCAACCGGCAGAACCGGCACCGAGGAAGGCCACGGTTTGATCGCGCAGTTGGCAGCCAGCGGCGCGGCTGGCGGCGATCAGGCTGCCGAGTGTGACCGCAGCCGTGCCCTGAATATCGTCGTTGAAGCAGCAAATTTCATCACGATAGCGGTTGAGCAGCGGTGTGGCGTTGTTCTGCGCGAAATCTTCGAACTGCAACAGCACGTTTGGCCAGCGGCGTTTAACCGCCTGAATGAACTCTTCAACAAAGGCATGGTATTCATCGCCGGAAATGCGCGGATGACGCCAGCCCATGTACAGCGGATCGTTCAGGCGCTGTGGGTTATTGGTACCGACATCCAGCACCACCGGCAAGGTGTACGCTGGGCTGATGCCGCCGCAGGCGGTGTACAGTGAGAGTTTGCCGATCGGGATGCCCATGCCGCCGATCCCTTGGTCGCCGAGGCCGAGGATGCGTTCGCCGTCGGTTACCACAATCACTTTCACGTTCTGCTTGGTGGCGTTTTGCAGCATATCGTCAATGTGTTCGCGGTTCGGGTAGGAGATAAACAACCCGCGCGCACGGCGGTAGATATCCGAGAAGTGCTCGCAGGCTTCGCCCACCGTTGGGGTGTAGATGATTGGCATCATCTCGCTCAGATGCTCATCCAGCAGGCGATAGAACAGGGTTTCGTTGGTGTCCTGAATATTGCGCAGGTAAATGTGTTTATCGTTGTCGTTCTTGAAGTCCTGGTACTGGCGGTAGGCGCGTTCGACCTGTTCTTCGATGGTTTCCACCGCTTCTGGCAGCAGACCATGCAGGTTAAAGTGGTTGCGTTCCTCTTCGCTAAAGGCGCTGCCTTTGTTCAGTAACGGGAATTCCAGCAGAATGGGGCCAGCATAGGGGATGTAGAGAGGGCGTTTGCTTTCGTATTCAAGTTCCATCAGTTTTACTCTTAAACGTATCAGATAGCTTTAATAGCCGCAGATCCTAAAAGATCGGCAGAAGATGTACAGCAATTGTTATGGGTTTATGAAGCAAATTGACGTAATTATCGGCAGTTAAACGATTTTTTAATAAAAAAATGTTTGGATGCGGGTAACGGGCGGAACCGCTGGGTTCCGCCACGGGGATTAGAAAGTGACTCGGCTGACGTCTTGGCAGCCCAGCGTTGCCAGTGTGGCTTGGGTGGCGTCCCATTGGGTTAAAATGGCACCCTGTGCTTCAGCCAACACCGCGCGGCGGATGTGCAGGCAGTCGCCACCGGAGAGATTCATCAGCACCAGCGCGGCCTGCAACGGTGGCAGGCTGGGGTTGAAAGCGGCATTTTCTGCATAGCGGCCCGCATACACCGTGCCATCTTCGGCTTCCAGCGCTACGCCGCTGTGTGCGTTGCTATAAGGTGCATGGCTGTGGTTGGCCGCCGTCAGCGCGCTTTTTGCCAGCTCATCCTCCAGCGTCAGTTGGAAACCGTGGTCGATTGGGCTCATCAGCCGTTCGCTGATTTCAAGATCTTGCGGGCCGAAGGCGTATGGCAGGTAATCACCCAGAGTGGCCGCCGCGCGCCCTGGTTGCAAAATCTGCAGACCGGTTCCGCTATTGAGCTCGTTCATAAACTGGCGGCAATGGCCGCAAGGGGTGTAATTGACGGTAATGGAAACCAACCCGGTTTCGCCCCGTAGCCAGGCGTGAGCGATCACCGATTGTTCAGCGTGCACGGTTTGTTGCAGCGGCGCACCGCTGAATTCCATATTGGCACCAAAATACAGGTTGCCACTGACGCCGCGAGCTACCGCCCCAACGTGGAAGTGTGAAATAGGGGTTAACGAATAGGTTGCCGCTAATGGCAGCAGGGCAAACGCCAGCGCCTCGTCGTCCAGCCCGCAGCGTTGCTTGATCGCTGCCACCTGATCGGCTTGAAACATGGCTGGGAAATCGGGCGCATCGAAATAAGGCAGCAGGGCAGATTGCAATGCCGCAGGCAGTTCGCTGTAAACAGTGTGAAAACGCGGGTGCATAGAAAGTCTCTCTAGAAGTTAACGGGGTAGACCCTTATTACTTGAAATTGCAGCGTTGTTGGCTGCGGGCGGGTTACCCCAGTCATTAACACATTCTAGGTAACCTTCTCACGATAGAGTGTGATTAGAGTCTTTTTTTTAATGAAATAAATGTAATTAAAACAGAGTTTACGAGATATATCGCAAATTTTGCGTGATTACCCGAACAAATGCAGCAGTATTGGGAACAGGAATGGAGCCATCAGTGAAGTAATAATCCCGCAGATCACCAGTGCCAATGAGCTGAATGCGCTTTCCTGATAATCAATTTCTGCGCTGCGCGCGGTTCCCAGCGCGTGTGATGCGGTGCCCATCGCCAAACCGCGGGACGATTTTGTGGTGATTTTCAGCAGATTGAGCAGTGAATGGCCGAAAACCGCCCCCAGAATACCGACCAGAATCACGCAAACCGCACTAATGGCTGGGATACCGCCAAGTGACTCAGCCACTGCCATGGCGATCGGCGTCGTCACTGATTTAGGCATGATAGACGCAGCAATGTCCGGCTTTGCTCCCATCAACAAGGCGATAGCACCACCGCTGATCATGGCGGTCATACTGCCGATAAAGCACACGATAATGATGGACTTCCAGCGGGCGCGGATCTGATGGAGCTGTTCGTAAAGCGGAAAAGCCAGCGCGACAACCGCCGGTTGCAGCAGATCGTTAAGGATTTTACTGCCCTGGAAATAGTGCTCGTAAGGCATCTTGGTCAGCAACAGCAGCGGGATAATCACCGCCATGGAAACCAGCAGCGGGTTCAGCAGCGGCATCTTGAGCCATTGTGACAGCTTGCGTGCGCCGAAGAACACTATCAGCGTCAGCGGCAGAGACCACCAGATATCATGATTCATTTATCTCCCCCTGCGCTTTTTTTCTTGCCGAGGAGCGTGCGTTCGCGGTGGAAATAGTGCGAGGTATAGCCGACTACGACAAACACCAGCAGGGTGCTGAGCAGGCATGACACCACCAGCGGGCCGAGATCGTCGATAATCTGGCGATAATACTGCATCACACCGACAGCGATCGGCACAAACAGTAGCACCATGTAGCGGATAAGCAGCTGGCAACCGGGTTTGACCCATTTGGCGGGCAGTATTTGTGAGGAGAGCAGGGCAAACAGGATCAGCATACCGATGATGCTGCCGGGAATGGCGATAGGCAACAGCGACGCAATGGCGTTGCCGGTGAACAGACTGAGATAAATCAGCACAATGGCCCTGATATATTTCCAGCACAGCATGAATACGTTGCCCATAACCCCTTCCCGTTTAGCTTGACGTATTCATCATACAATTAAACTGTGAGCTACGCCACAGAACGCATCATGAATGACCTTTACGGATAGTATGCCACTTCGGCAAGATCCCGATCTGTTTTAAGTGTAGGCAGTGCGTTATTCCACGCTGCTGAGGGTGGAAAGCGGCTGCTGACGTTCTGCCAAGCGGTGGCCCAGAAAAAAGAACAGCAGGCTGAACAACGCTGCAGCAATCAACACCAGGAACATCACCGGCGGCGGCGCGTAGCTCAGCAGAAAGCCGCACATGACCGGATTGATCGCGCCGCCCAGATTGCTGAGGCTTTGCACCCCGTAATAGCTGCCTTTCAGGTGTGCTGGGGCGATAAAGTCGATAAACATATATTCGACCGGGATAACGATGATCTCCCCAAGGGTGAAAACGGCCATCGCCGCAGCCCATAGCCATATTGATTGCCCTGCCAGCATAAAGCCGATCAGCCCTAGGACAAAGAACAGGGTGCCCAGCGCCAGCCAGCGCAGCATGTTGTCTTGGCGCATACCTCGGCTGAACAGATATTGCAGTGCAATCACGATACAGGCGTTGACGATCATCACCACGCCGATGACTTTATAGGCGAATTCGGCGTTGGATACGGTGATCAGATATTGCGACAAATAGCCGGTGAACTGGCCGAACACCACCGCACCCAGCGCACTGCCGATGGTGAAATAGATCAGCCGCCGATCGTGGCGCAGAATACCTACCGTTTGGCGAAAGTTGGGCACCGCAGGCGGTGTGGCATGGGTTGCCGCAATCGGGGAAGGGGGCTGGTGGCGCAAGCGGAAACTCAGCACCGTCACCGTCAGTAGCGCCAGCACTCCGGAGAGGTAGAACGGCAGCAGCGGACTGTAACCGGCAACCATAACCCCCAGTGATGAACCGACCGCCCAACCTACGTTAACCAGCGTGTAATTCATCGAGAAGGCCTTGATGCGTTTAGCCACTGGCAGCCAGTGGGCAAAGCAGGCTTTGATAGCGATGCCAAGCACCGCATAGGCCGTATGCAGGATGGCCAATACGGCGATGACTCCCCCCGGGAGTGGGATCCAGGGACTAG
>JBAQHZ010000421.1:0-6955 GCA_049288585.1 Chania sp. | reverse complement strand
TAATAATGCTGGTGAATTCTTCAGGGTGAGAGACAAAAGGCGCATGGGCCGCCTTGGGGATCACCACCGAAGACGACTGCGGCCACCACTCATCCAACAGCGTCGCGACTTTGCGCGGTACCAAACCATCCAGGTAACCATAAATGCGCAGCACCGGCATCGCTGGCTTGGCCAACTGCTGCCGCTGATCCACGGTACGCAGCATATCAAGCCCGCTATTGAGCACCGCGACACCCGGCATCGGTTGATTGAGCACCACGGTTTTTAACAGGCGCGCATCCTGGCGGGCGCTTTCGGTTCCCAGGGTTTGCAGCGCCAGAAAGCGCTCTACGGTACGGTTGAAATCCTCGCTAAGCTGCTGCTTGAAGCCGCTCAGCACTTCTGGCCGGATCCCTGGCCAATCCTCCTGCGCGGCAAAACAGGGCGAAGAAGCCACGGTAATCAGCCCTGCCACCCGCTCAGGCTGCGTCAGGGCAATCTGCCCGGCCACCAGCCCACCCAATGACCAGCCCAGCCAATACGCGCGCGCAGGGGCTGCCGCCAGCAGGATGTCCGCCATCTGTGGCAGCGATAACGCACCATAACCCTGGCTGCGGCCATAGCCCGGCAGATCGACCAGGTGTACCCGAAAATGCGGCGTCAATCGCTCCAATATGCAACCCCATACTTCGGCGTTCAATCCCCATCCGTGCAGCAGCACAAGATCGCGATCGCCTTCGCCCATTGTTTGCCAATACAGCGCTGTCATCAGTTATTGTCCTTCTGAACTCGTTCCGTCACGGAGGACGGTATGCTATCAATCTACAGCCGCTGTTGGCTATGCCGGCAACCATTAAGGCTAATGCAGCAGGGCATTTGCAGTTATTGCCTGCGTGAACTGCCCGCCAAACCCATCAGTTGCCCACGCTGTGGTTTACCCAGCGGCGATCCGCACCGGCCTTGTGGCCGCTGCCTGCAACAGCCACCGCCCTGGCAGGCACTGGTTTTTGCCACCGACTATTGCCTACCAATCAGTAGCTTAATCAAGCGTTTCAAATTCCAGCGCACGCCAGAACTGGCCCCGACGCTGGCTCGGTTGATCCTGCTGCATTGGCTACGGGCTCACCGAGAGCAACATCTGAACAAACCGGACATCATTTTAGCGGTACCCTTACAGGATAAGCGCTGCTGGCGCAGGGGTTACAATCAGAGCGATCTGCTGGCCCGGCCATTGGCGCACTGGCTGGGGTGCGAATATCGGCCCGCCGCGCTGCGCCGGATCAGAACTACCTCGCCACAGCAGCAACTAATCGCCCGCGCACGGCGGCGCAATTTACGCGGCGCATTCCGCTGTGATGAAAACCTGGCAGGGAAGCATGTGGCGCTGCTGGATGATGTGGTCACCACCGGCAGCACAGTGGCAGAAATCGCTAAATTATTGCAGAAACAGGGCGTCGCATCCTTGCAGATCTGGTGCGTCTGCCGCACATTGTAGTACCACCGCAATGGGCGTATTATATCCTACTATAGCAGTCAACTATTGAGTCAATGCCATGATCCGTATAACAGATGCAGCACAGGAACATTTTGCCAAACTGTTGGCAAACCAAGAAGAAGGCACCCAAATCCGCGTATTCGTGATTAATCCGGGTACGCCAACGGCTGAATGCGGTGTTTCTTATTGCCCGCCAGATGCGGTAGAAGCAACAGACACCGAGCTGAAGTTCGAAAAGCTGTCTGCTTTTGTTGATGAATTGAGCACGCCGTATCTCGAAGACGCTGAAATCGACTTTGTCACCGATCAACTCGGTTCCCAGCTCACGCTGAAAGCGCCAAACGCCAAAATGCGCAAAGTCGACGACAATGCCCCGTTGATGGAACGTGTGGAATACGTGCTGCAATCGCAGATCAACCCGCAGTTGGCAGGCCACGGCGGCCGCGTTACGCTGATGGAAATCACCGATGACGGGCTGGCTATCCTGCAGTTTGGCGGCGGTTGCAACGGTTGTTCGATGGTTGACGTAACGCTGAAGGAAGGGATCGAGAAAGAGCTGTTGCAGAAGTTCCCAGAACTGAAAGGGGTACGCGACCTGACCGAGCACCAGCGTGGTGAGCACTCTTACTACTAATATGCTTAGGGCGCCAGTACGGCGCCCTAACGTTATGACTTACCCAGCCGACACCTTTTTGCGCCGCTTATCCAAATCCTTCAGTAAACGGTTCACCTGCCGATCGGCAAACATCTCTTCCAGTGTATGGCTCAGCTTACGCCGCCAGTTTGGGTATTCACTGCTGGTGCCTGGGATATTGACCGGGTCAGCCATATCCAGCCAATCCTCCGGTTGCAAGCCCAGCAGCGCGCTGGCGCTGTCAGCCACATAACGCTGCAACCCACGGTTCAACAATGGGCTCATCGCCAACAAAGAGGCTTTTTTACCGACCTTCTGCGGCACACAGCCGTAACGGTGCAGCCCATCCAGCAAGCCCTGCTTGGCGCGTTCACGATCGGCAAACAGCGTTTTGAGCACCTCGGCATCCGGGTATAACCCCAGCGTTTTCCCCAGCGTCAGATCACCGCTCTGCCAATAGCCACGCAGCGTGGGCAGATCGTGCGTGGTAATGGTCGCCATCGCCTGCACCGGATAAGACTGCGGCGCGCGGAACTGGCTCTCGCTATCACGTTCGAAATACAGCACTTTGTAGGAGTAAACCCCGCTGTCACGCAGCTTGCCGACGATCTCCACCGGCACGGTACCAAGATCTTCACCAATCACCATGCAGCGATGGCGTTGGCTTTCCAGCGCCAACAGCGCCAGCAGATCGTCAACCGGGTATTTGACGTAGGCCCCGTTATCGGCGGTTTCACCGTAAGGGATCCACCATAAACGCAACAGCGCCATGACGTGGTCGATACGCAAAGCACCGCAGCTGGTCATATTGGCACGCAGCAAATCAATAAACGGCTGGTAGCCGCGCGCCGCCATAACATGAGGGTCCATCGGCGGCAGGCCCCAGTTTTGCCCCAGCGGGCCGAGGATATCCGGCGGAGCCCCGACAGAAGCCCCCAGGCAATACAGCTCGCGTTCACACCAGGTTTCAGCGCCGCCTTCCGCCACGCCTACCGCCAGATCGCGGTAAAGGCCGATCGGCATCTGCTGCTCTTGGCTTTGGCCGAAGCACTCGGCAAACTGGCTGGCAGCCAACCATTGCAGCCACAGATAAAAAGTCACGTCATCCGTATGCTGTTGGCAGAAAGCCTCTACTGCGGCCCCATTACCCTGCCGGTACTCCTCCGGCCAAGCCGGCCAACCCCACATGCTGTTATCGTTGGCAGAAAGATGCGCATGCAGCGCATCATAGGCCGCCTGTTGGTATAGGCTGTTGCCCCCGTCACTCACGAAACGTTCAAACGCCTGCTTCAGCACATCGCTGGCCTTGCGGGCCTGAAACTGCGGGAACGCCAGCTTCAGCGCCGCCAGCTTCAACTGGGTGACCGCGCAATAATCCACTTGGTTACTGCTGCGCGCTTTCGCCAGCAGCTTCTGTGTCGCCGCTTTCTGCCACCATTTCTGCGCGGCTGCGCTGTGCTGGAAATCCTCCACCGCGTTGACGTCGATATACACCACGTTCAGCCAGCACCGTGAAGAAGGGCTGTAAGGGCTAGCACTTTCCGGATTGGCCGGATACAGCGCATGGATCGGGTTTAGCCCAACAAAGGCCCCACCGCGCTCCCCCACTTCGCTGACCATCACGCGCAGATCGCCAAAGTCACCGATACCCCAGTTACGATCGGAACGCAACGTGTAGAGCTGCACGCAGGCGCCCCACAGTTTTTTTCCGGTCAGCAGGGCTTGGGGTTCATAGCAGCGTTTCGGCGCGACAATCAACCGGCACTGCCATTGCTGCTCGCCCTGCGTCAGCTGGAGCTGGTGATACCCCTGCGGCAGTTTGCCCGCCAGGGTCAAGGTTTTGCGCGCGCTGGCGCGGCCCTGTTGCTGGCTACCATCCTCGCATTGCAGCACCCAGTGGTACTCACCGCTGCCGCCCAGCGGCAAAGCCACCGGGCTGCCGTGATAGAACACTTTCACCAATGGTAACGGCGCAGCCTCCGAACGAAGCGACGCGTTACTCATGGCATCCAGCAGCTTACGCTTGGTTTCCGGCGAAATAGCCTGCTGTTTACCATGGGCATTGATGTAATCAGCCGCAATCCCTGCCTGGGAGGCCGCCTGATCGATAGCTTTACTCATTCGTACTCCTTAACGCTTGGCTTGCCAGATGCGCTGCTGGTAGTCACGGATCGAACGATCGGAACTGAACATGCCCACGCGCGCGGTGTTAAGGATGGTACGGCGCGTCCATTCGTCGCGGTCACGATACAGTTTGTCTACCTGCCGTTGAGCTTCACAGTAGGAAGCAAAGTCTGCCAGCACCAGATACGGGTCGCCGCCTTCCAGCAGGCTGTGCAGCATCAGGTCGAAGGCGTGCTTGTCACCCTGGCTGAAGATGCCGCTGGCCAATTCATCCAGAATCGTTTTCAGGTGTTTATCTTTCTTACGGTAACTCAGCGGATCGTAACCCTTCTTCAACAACGCCTTAACCTGCTCCACGGTATTGCCGAAAATGAAGATATTGTCTTCGCCCACCTGCTCGGCAATCTCAACGTTGGCACCGTCCAGCGTACCCACGGTCAAGGCACCGTTCAGCGCCAGCTTCATATTGCCGGTGCCGGAAGCTTCTTTACCGGCGGTGGAGATCTGCTCAGAAACATCGGCCGCCGGGATCATCAGCTCCGCTACTGAAACGCGGTAGTCCGGAATAAATACCACTTTCAGACGATCCTTCACGATCGGATCGTTGTTGATCTTCTCCGCCGCCTGATTGATCGCATAAATGATGTTTTTCGCCAAGTAGTAACCTGGAGCCGCTTTGGCACCGAACAGGAACACGCGCGGTACCATATCCATCTCTGGGTTATCACGCAGTTGGCGATACAGCGACAGGATATGCAGCAAATTCAGGTGCTGACGTTTGTATTCATGCAGGCGCTTAATCTGCACGTCGAAGATCGCATCCGGGTTTAGCGTCAGGCCCATCACGCTGTGCACGTAATTGGCCAGAGCCACCTTGTTATCACGTTTGATCTGCTGATACTGCTGGCGGAACGCCGCATCGTCGGCATATTTTTCCAGGCCTTTCAGCGTATCCAGATCGTTGGCCCACTCTACCTTCAGCGTTTCGTCGATCAGGCCGGACAATGCCGGGTTACACTGCTTCAGCCAGCGGCGCGGCGTGATACCGTTGGTGACGTTGTGGAATTTGTTCGGCCACAATTGGTAATACTCTGGGAACAGATCCTTCACCACCAGATCCGAGTGCAGTTGCGCTACACCGTTAACCGCAAAACCGCTCACGACGCACAGGTTCGCCATGCGCACCTGCTTGTCATGGTGTACCGCCAGTTTGGCCCAAACGGCGTCATCGCCCGGCCAGTGTTGGTCCACCAGCTTTTTGAAGTTGGCGTTGATCTGCTTGATGATTGAGAAATGGCGTGGCAGCAGGCTGCGCACCAGTTTTTCATCCCAGCACTCCAGGGCTTCCGGCATCAGCGTGTGGTTGGTATAGGCGAAGGTCTTGCTGGTGATCGCCCAGGCTGCATCCCAATCCATCTGATGTTCATCCAACAGGATGCGCAGCATTTCCGGAATAGCGATGGTCGGGTGAGTATCGTTCAGTTGAATCACTTCGTGCTTTGGCAGATCGGCAATTTTGCGGCCCGCCTGATGGTGTTTGCGCAGGATATCCGCCACCGAACAGGCGCACTGGAAATACTGCTGCATCAGGCGCAGGCGTTTGCCAGCCTGATGGTTGTCGTTCGGATAGAGCACTTTGGTGAGTTTAGCCGCTTCAACGCCCTGCTTTTCTGCCTGCAGGAATTTGCCATCGTTGAAAGCGCTCAGATCGAACGGATGCGAGTGCGTTGCCTGCCACAGGCGCAGCGGTTGGGTCACTCCGTTACGGAACCCCAGTACCGGCAGATCCCAGGCTTCGCCGCGTAGAGTAAACTCCGGGTGCCACAGTTCGCGGCCATCGGCCAGTTTTTCCACTTTACCGCCGATGCCAACGTCCACCGCCAGCGCCGCATTATGGCGGAACCACGGATAGCTCTCACGCTGCCAGTTGTCTGGCGCTTCCTGCTGGTGCCCCTCTTTGAACGACTGGCGGAACAGCCCGTACTGATAGTTCAGGCCATAACCGGTGGCCGGTTGTTCCACCGTCGCCATTGAATCAAGGAAGCAGGCTGCCAAGCGCCCCAGCCCGCCGTTGCCCAGCGCCGGATCGGTTTCCTGCTCCAGCAAATCTGCCAGTTTAACGTCCTGCTCGGCCAACGCCGCTTCAACCGTGTCGTACCAACCAAGGTTGATCAGGTTATTGGCCGTCAGGCGGCCAATCAGGAATTCCATTGAGATATAATTCACATGGCGCAGCGACTTGCTGCTTTTACGCGGTGCCGGCTGTGCCGCCAGTTGCTCGGCAAGCGCAGCACTGACAGCTTCCCACCATTGATGTTGGGTCATCTGCTGTGCGGAACTGAGGCCAAAACGCTGCCACTGACGAGTCAGCGCAGCCAGAAAAACGTCCTTTTTAAGCATAGACTGTGACATAGGGAGAACTCTCTAATCCGATAAATGGGCCAATTTTTTCACTATCGTGCCGGGGAGTACGCACAACGGCATCATCCCGCCTAGGGGTTAGCGAGGGAGGAGAGTTGGGGCGTAGTCGGAATTGTGATCTCGGGCACTTTTTATCCCCCGGAAGGGGCTCAACATCCCCCATCAGGGCTATCGTTGCGCACAAAAACAGCGGCAAGATGCTGTACTGTGACGTTAACATAGTGACTTCCGCCGCTGAAATTTTGTACTGGTCTCGTCATGCGACAAAATTGCCACTACAGTTACCGAGTGCAATTAAACGT
>JBAQHZ010000420.1:0-5380 GCA_049288585.1 Chania sp. | reverse complement strand
GCAGACACGGCGCATAAGCGACCGCGCCACGGGCGGCGCGTTCATCACATTGCCAATGTGTACACAATATGTTTAGCGACCTAAATAAACACTCATTCCCCTACCTCAAGATGTGAACAAGAGACAGCCCCGAGGGAGAGGGGGCTGATAGGGTGCTGTTGTCAGGTGCGGGCGTAAGGCTTTGGCATATTCGGTCTTTTCATCCTGTGGGAGAGGGAGTTGACGGGGTATTGCCATTAGACACAGAAGTAAGGTTGTGGCACGTTATGTCCCCTCTCCCTGTGGGAGAGGGTTAGGGTGAGGGGCTGCGAAGGTTACAGCGTTTTCAGCATGGTAACTTCGCAATCGCCGTGGCCGGTGCAGCCCATAGCGTGATTGATATGCTCGAAACCGAGATGCTCATACAGGCCGATCGCCTGTTGCAGAGTGGCGGTGGTTTCTAAATAACAGCAGCGGAACCCTTGTTGGCGGGCAAACTCCAGCGCCTGTAGCGCCAGGCGTTTTGCCAGGCCTTTGCCGCGCAATTCCGGCAGGAAATACATTTTCTGTAATTCACAAACGTCGGTTTCGCCGCCTTGCAGTGGCGCAATGCCGCCGCCGCCAGCAATCTTACCCTCTATCTCCACCACCCAGTAGGCGCTGCGTGGCTGGCTGTAGATCTGGTATAACGCGTCCAGATTGGGGTCGGAAACGGTGTAGCCTTTATCCGCCGTCAAGCCGTGCTCGGCGGAGACTTCGCGAATGACGTGAGCAATAGCGGCATTATCTTCAGCCGTTATTGGGCGCACCAGAAGACGCACTGGGGTTGCTGTTGTCATGTTTATACTCGCCATTGAGAGAAACCCTGGAAGGTTACGGAATTTTGTTGTTATTACGGAATGGGCCGCATTAATACTTTGTAATACCATTTAAGGCTGACCCTTGGCAATGGTGATAAAAAAACAGCGGGGAAAATACCCGCTGTTTTTGATCGGTTTGCTTGGCTACGCAGGCGGCAGTTACAGCGCGGCGATGGTCGCCTGCTGTTCTTGCAGCTTCACTTTGCCTTCCTGGCAGGCGGTCAGGCGTTCGCGCTCTTTGGCGACGACCGCTTCCGGCGCACGGGCCACAAAGCCTTCATTCGACAGCTTGCCTTCAATAGAAGCGATTTCTGCGTCCAGCTTGCCCATCTCTTTCGTCAGGCGCGCGATCTCTGCATCTTTATCGATAAAGCCGGCCATCGGGATCAGCAGTTCCGCACCTTCCACCAGTTTGGTGACCGATACCGGGCCTTTATCGCCAGCAGGCAGCAGGGTGATGGATGCCAAGCGCGCCAGCTTTTCGATGAAGCTTTGGTTTTCCTGCACCCGACGCTGAGCATCGGCGCTGGCGTTGCGCAGCAGCACTTCCAGCATTTTGCTTGGCGCGATGTTCATCTCGGCACGGATGTTACGCACCGCGGTGATCGCCTGCTTGATCCACTCCAGATCGTTCAGCGCCTGCTGGTCTTCCAGCGCGGCGTCGTAGGCCGGGAAGGGTTGCAGCATGATGGTGTCTGCGGTTTCACCGGTCAGAGTCTTCACACGCTGCCAGATGGTTTCGGTGATAAACGGAATGATCGGGTGCGCCAGACGCAGTAAGGCTTCCAGCACGGTGATCAGCGTATGGCGCGTGCCGCGCTGTTCCGCTTCGCTGCCGTTGCTGACGATCGGCTTGGCTAGTTCCAGATACCAGTCGCAGAACTGGTTCCAGGTGAATTCATACAGGATGCCCGCGGCGATATCGAAACGATAGGTGTCCAGCGCTTCGCGGTAGGCTTTCACCGTGCGGTTGAATTCCGCCAGGATCCAGCGATCGGCCAGCGAAAGCTGCATCTCACCGCCGTTGAAGCCACAGTCGTGCTCTTCGGTGTTCATCAGCACAAAGCGACTGGCGTTCCACAGCTTGTTACAGAAGTTGCGGTAGCCTTCCAGGCGCTTCATATCCCAGTTGATATCACGGCCGGTAGAAGCCAATGCTGCCAGGGTGAAGCGCAGGGCGTCGGTGCCGTGCGGCTCAATGCCGTTCGGGAACTGCTTCTCGGTGCGCTTGCGGATTTTATCTGCCAATTGCGGCTGCATCATGTTGCCGGTGCGTTTATCCAGCAGATCTTCCAGCGAGATGCCGTCTACCATATCCAGCGGGTCGATGACGTTGCCTTTTGACTTGGACATCTTCTGCCCTTCGTCGTCGCGGATCAGGCCGGTCATGTACACGGTCTTGAACGGCACCTGCGGTTTGCCGTCTTCATCTTTGATGAAGTGCATGGTCAGCATGATCATGCGGGCAATCCAGAAGAAGATGATGTCGAAGCCGCTGACCATCACGCTAGTGGGGTGGAAGGTTTTCAGCGCGTCGGTCTGCTCTGGCCAACCCAAGGTGGAGAAGGTCCACAGGCCGGAGGAGAACCAGGTATCCAGCACGTCTTCATCCTGGTTCAGCGCGATGTCTGCCCCCAGGTTGTTTTCGCTGCGCACTTCTTCTTCGGTGCGGCCCACGTACACGTTACCATTAGCATCGTACCAGGCCGGAATACGGTGGCCCCACCACAGTTGGCGCGAGATACACCAGTCCTGAATGTCGCGCATCCAGCTGAAGTACATGTTTTCGTACTGCTTCGGTACGAACTGGATTTCACCCTGTTCAACCGCTTCTACCGCCACTTTGGCCAGCGGTGCGGTGCGCACGTACCATTGGTCGGTGAGCATCGGTTCGATCACCACGCCGCCACGGTCGCCGTAAGGCACGGTCAGATCGTGCGGTTTGATTTCGTCCAGCAGGCCGAGCTCGTCAAAGGCGGCTACCACGGCTTTACGCGCGGCGAAACGCTCCAGGCCACGGAACTCGGCCGGGATTTCGCTGCTGTAGGCCGTGCTGGCTTCGCCCAGGGTATCGAACACTTCCGCTTCCTGGCGGATATCGCCGTCGAAAGTCAGAATGTTGATCATCGGTAGGCCGTGGCGCTTACCCACTTCATAGTCGTTGAAATCGTGCGCCGGGGTGATCTTCACGCAGCCGGTGCCTTTTTCCATATCGGCATGTTCGTCACCCAGAATACGGATGCGGCGGTTCACCAATGGCAGAATGAGCTCTTTGCCAATCAGATCCTTGTAGCGCGGATCTTCCGGGTTGACCGCCACGCCGGTATCACCCAGCACGGTTTCCGGACGGGTGGTGGCAACCACTAGGTAATCTTTACCTTCGGCGGTGGTTGCGCCGTCGGCCAGCGGGTAACGCAGGTGCCACATGGAACCTTTGGATTCGCGGTTTTCCACTTCCAGATCGGAAATGGCGGTGCGCAGCTTCGGATCCCAGTTCACCAGGCGTTTGCCACGGTAGATCAGGTCTTCTTTGTACAGGCGGACAAACACCTCTTTCACCGCGTTGGATAGGCCATCGTCCATGGTGAAGCGTTCGCGCTCCCAATCTACCGAGTTGCCGAGGCGGCGCATCTGGCGGGTGATGGTACCGCCGGACTCAGCCTTCCACTGCCAGATCTTGTCGATAAAGGCATCGCGGCCATAATCGTGGCGAGTTTTGCCTTCTTCTGCGGCGATCTTGCGTTCAACCACCATCTGCGTGGCGATCCCGGCATGGTCGGTACCGGCCTGCCACAGGGTGTTTTTACCCTGCATACGCTGGTAGCGGATCATGGTGTCCATGATGGTCTGCTGGAACGCGTGGCCCATATGCAGGCTGCCGGTGACGTTCGGCGGCGGGATCATGATGCAGAAACTTTCCTGGCTGGTATCGCCATTCGGTTTGAAATAACCCTGACTTTCCCAGTGGTCGTAAAGCTTCTGTTCGATCTGTGTTGGGTCGTAGGCGGTATCGAGATGACTGTTTGTCTTTTCCATTGTGCTTCGTTGTTCAGTAAGTTGGCGGCGTGGCCGTGGTCAAATGGAAGCCGACGCTGCGATAGGCTTTGTAACGTTCGCGCGCCAACTGTTTCAAGGTGTCTTCGTAAGGAACGAAGTCTACCACTTCATGGAAAGCAGTAGCAAAATCTGCAAACTGCGGCAGCAGGGCGATCAGCAGATCGCGCGGGGCATTGCCGCGTTTGCCTGGCCAGCACAGCTCGACCGGGGCGCCGTAGTTTGGCCCTTCACCTGCGAGGTTGTGCGGCACAAATTGGTGCGGTTCGCGCTGCCACAGCGCTTCGTCCAGCCGCTGGGCCTGCTCTTGGTTTTCACAGGCGATCAGCACCCGCTTGCCTGTGCGCCAACGTTCAGCAGCAACGGCGCAGGCCACCGCCTCGTGTGCGCTGAGCGCGCCAGCGGGGTCTGGGTGTTCAAGGAGGTAGAACGTAGCCTGTTTCATATACCCTTCATCTTTCAAGCCGCAGCTGTGTTGGCTGCCCTCCCTCACCCTAGTCACTTACTGATGTAAGCTCCTGGGGATTCCTTCGGTTGCCGCCTTGCTGCAACTTGAAAGCTATTGGGTATAAGCCGGGTGCCTGTAAAAAATGCAAGGGCACAGCTTGCTGTGCCCTTGGTAATTATACCTGATTTACCGCGCGGATTTAATCGTCGCCGTTCAGACCTGCTCGGTTGAGCAAGAACTGCGCCAGCAGCGCTACCGGGCGGCCGGTAGCCCCTTTGTTTTTGCCGGAGCGCCATGCGGTGCCAGCAATATCCAGGTGTGCCCAACTGTATTTGCGGGTAAAGCGCGACAGGAAGCAACCGGCGGTGATCGCCCCGCCAGGACGGCCGCCGATGTTTGCCATATCGGCAAAGTTGGAATCCAGTTGCTCGTAGTACTCGTCTGCCAGCGGCAGGCGCCACGCGCGGTCACCAGATTGCTCGGAAGCGCCGATCAGTTCGTGTGCCAATGGATTATGGTTCGACATCAAACCGGTGAGGTGATGGCCGAGTGCGATCACGCAGGCCCCGGTCAGAGTGGCGATATCAATCACCAACTCAGGCTCGAAGCGCTCCACGTAGGTGAGGGTGTCGCACAGCACCAGGCGGCCTTCGGCGTCGGTGTTCAGTACCTCGACCGTTTGGCCGGACATGGTGGTCAGCACGTCACCTGGGCGATAAGCGCGCCCGCCCGGCATGTTTTCACAGCCAGCCAGCACGCCGATCACGTTCAGCGGCAGATTAAGCTCTGCTACCACGCGCATCACGCCATACACTGTGGCGGCACCGCACATGTCGTACTTCATCTCGTCCATGCCGTCGGCTGGTTTGATCGAGATACCGCCGGAGTCAAAGGTCAGCCCTTTGCCCACCAGCACGATCGGCTTAGCGTCGGGGTTGGGATTGCCTTTATATTCCATCACGGACATCAATGATTCGTTTTGCGAACCGGCACCGACCGCCAGATAGGCGTTCATCCCCAGCTCTTTCATCTGCTGTTC
>JBAQHZ010000419.1:0-9468 GCA_049288585.1 Chania sp. | reverse complement strand
AGGCGGCCACTGAGTGAAGCCCTAGGAGCATAGATAAACTATGTGACTAGGGTGAACGAAGGCAGCCAACAACCAAGAAACTTGAAGTATGAAGGGGATACTGGATTAAATTCAATCAGGAGAGAATACCGTGGGTCAAATTACCGTAGTGATTGGCGATCGTTTGGGTAAGGGCCAGAAAGTCGGCTTAGGCATTGAAAATGCTGGCGCAAAAGCCATCGTCATCCCAGGCGTAGCGGCAGATATGAAACTGGGCGATGTGATGAAAGCTGAAAACGCACAGTTGGGCATTTCCTTCTGCGGCAGCGGCGGTGCCGGTGCCATTACTGCGCAAACCAAGCATGGCTATAAAGCCAAATATGGTATGCGCTCCGTCGAGGAAGGCGTAACGGCCATTAATGAAGGTTACAACGTATTAGGCTTTGGTTTTATGGATAAAGAGGAGTTGGGCCAGCGGCTGGTGGAAGCCTATATCAAAAAATACGGCAACGCGTAATGAAAGAACAATATACCACCTCGGTAAAAGTGGAAGGTAAAGGCGACAGCAAGGCGAAAGCCTTTGCTTCCGCATTGGCGAATGTGCAGGGGGCAATATTAAAGTCCACCAGTAATATTCTGCTGCGCATTGAGCCACAGGACGTCAAGGTATTAAAAGCGGAAGAGAAAACCACCAAAGAGAAATTTCTTTTCTTCTTTCTGCCACGTGAAAGAAAAAGTTATGCCGTCTCTTTGGAAATAACCGTGAATGTGACGATCATCAATACCGAAAAAGTGGTCTTCACCACGAAATAAAAACGTTATATCCACCCTCTTTCAAACGGTTGCGTCACTGCTTGGCGACAATTTGAAAGCAAGGGGATATAGCATAAAAAGGGGATGTTAATGTTTTTAATCATCTTATTTAAGTCGATTATTATCGGCGGGCTGGTTGGTGTCGGCGTAGGTGCCGGTGCCGCACGTATGTTCCACGCCCCGACGACACAGGGTATGGGTGCTTTCCGCACCTTGGGTGAGCTGAATTCCTGCGAAGGCGATCCGGCTTCTCACTTCTCATTTGGTCTGGGCTTCTTCTTCAACGCCTGGGCGTCTTCCGTGGCGGCGGGTGCCTTCACGCAGGACGTCGACCACCGCATTATCCCCAACTGGGGCGCTGCGGCCTTGATGATCAAGAACCGTAACGTGGCCGAAACGCTGCACGATCCGAAAAAAATGGCGATTGCCTGCGGCCTGATCGGCATCTTCGTGGTGACCTTCCTTAACACCACCGCGTCGGCGGTGCCTGCGGCCTTGCAGGTGACGGCGATCAAGGTGCTGGTACCGGCGGCTAACCTGCTGGTGAACACCGTGATGCCGGTGATCTTCTGGCTGGCAGCGATTGAGGCCGGTAAGCGTTCCGGCTTCTGGGGCACCATCTTTGGTGGCTTGGCGCAACTGATTATGGGCAACGCCGTACCGGGGCTGGTACTGGGGATCCTGATCGGTAAAGGCGTAGAAGAGAGCGGTTGGAACAAAGTCACCAAGATCATGATGGCGGTGATTGTGCTGCTGTTCGTGATGAGCGGCTTCTTCCGCGGCTTCGATATGAAACTTCTCGAATCCTTCAGCCTTGGCGTGCCTGGCTGGTTGGATGCCATCCATAACACCCTGAGCGGTAAATAAGGAGCTGAATGATGGAAACACAAACTCAAAAAGGCTTCTGGTACGCCGACTGGTCGTTCCCGATTTTTGTTGGCCTGCTGTCGTCCGGCGTGTTTGCCGGGACGCACATGTATTACCTGTACGGCATTGGCGCGTTTAACGAAGTGGCGTTCGTCTCTATGCTGCGTGCCGGGATGGATACCGGGGTGTATGGCGCGGTGGCGGCGTTCGGTGCCAGCTTCCTGTTTGCTCGCATCATCGAAGGATCACTGGTGGGGATCCTGGATATTGGCGGGGCGATCCAGACCGGTGTTGGCCTTGGCGTTCCGGCGCTGTTGCTCGGTGCCGGGATTATTTTCCCGGTGGCTAACTTTGCCGCATCTTTGGTGACTGGCCTGGTGGTTGGTCTGGCGATTGGTTATCTGATTATTCTGGCGCGTAAGTTCACCATCAACCAGAGCAACTCCACTTACGGCGCGGATGTGATGATGGGTGCTGGCAACTCTTCCGGGCGTTTCCTTGGGCCGTTGATCATCCTGTCTGCTATCGCCGCTTCGATTCCGATCGGCGTCGGTTCCCTGCTGGGCGCACTGCTGTTCTACATCTGGGGCAAACCGATTACCGGTGGCGCGATCCTGGGTGCGATGATCTTAGGCGCGATTTTCCCGGTGGCGATTGCTTAATGTTGGCACTGGTACGCGTTTTGCGTGCCCGTTATACCCGAGTTACTTCGAGATGCAGGTAGGCGGCAACTGAGCGAAGCCCCAGGAGCTTACACCAGTAAGTGACTGGGGTGAGTTAAAGCAGCCAACACCCCTGCAGCTTGAAGGGCGACGGGTATAAAAGGAGTAGCGAAGTATGTATGACCTTATCATCCGCCGCGCGAGGTTAGTGGATGGCACCCTGGCCGATGTGGCCATCCAAGACGGCAAAATTGCCGCCGTAGGGCAGGTGGCCGAAGACGCCAGTGCGCATCAGCAACGGGATCTGGCGGGGAATTATTACCTGAGCGCTGGCTGGATCGACTCGCACGTACACTGCTACCCCTCTTCGCCGATCTACCATGACGAACCGGATCGGGTGGGCGTTGCCAGCGGTGTTACATCGGTGGTGGATGCGGGCAGCACCGGCACTGACGATATCGATGAGTTCTACGCCCTGACGCGCAGTGCCAAAACCAACGTTTTTGCCTTCCTGAATATCTCGCGTATCGGCCTGCTGCGGCAGAACGAACTGGCGGAGATGGCGGATATCAATAAATCGGCGGTCAAACAGGCCATCGACGGCAAACCGGGTTTTATCATCGGCATCAAGGCGCGCATGAGCAGCAGCGTGGTGGGGCAGAACGGCACTCAACCGCTGGTGTTGGCGAAAGAGATCCAGCAGGAAAACCATCAACTGCCGCTGATGGTGCACATCGGTAATAACCCGCCGGATCTGGACGAGATTGCCGATCTGCTGACCCAGGGCGACATCATTACCCACTGCTATAACGGTAAACCAAACCGCATCCTGACCCCAGCCGGAACGCTGCGCGAGTCGATCCAGCGTGCATTGAAGCGCGGGGTGCTGTTGGATGTGGGCCACGGCACCGCCAGCTTCAGTTTTGCGGTCGCCAGGCAGGCGATTGCGCTGGGTATTTTACCGTACACCATCAGTTCCGATATCTACTGCCGTAACCGCATCAGCGGCCCGGTATACAGCCTGGCGGCGGTGATGTCCAAATTCTTTACCGTTGGGCTCTCATTACCGCAGGTGATTGACTGTGTGACGGCAAACGCCGCTGCGGCGCTGCGCCTGACCACCAAAGGGCGCTTGCAGCCGGGCTTAGATGCCGACTTGACCATTTTTGAGCTTCGCACCGCGCCGCAGGTGTTTGCCGACTCCGAAGGGGAGTCAGTTAACGGCGAACAGTTGCTGGTGCCGCTGGCCGCCGTGGTGGCCGGGGAAGTTCTATTAACCGATGAAGGGAAAGCCACACATGTCTTCAGTCTATGAAAAATATAATTTAAAACAGGTGATCAATACGTCTGGCCGCATGACCATTCTTGGCGTCTCTACGCCGCGCCAGGAGGTGATTGACGCGGTGGATTACGGCCTGAATCATTACTTTGAAATCAAAGATCTGGTCAACAAAACCGGTGCTTATATTGCTGGTCTGCTGAACGTGGAAGATGCGGTGATTGTCTCCTGTGCTTCTGCCGGTATTGCCCAGTCGGTGGCGGCGGTGATCGTCAAAGATAACGCCAACCTGCTGGTCAACCTGCACTCGGCGGCGGTCAATGAACCGCGCGAAATCGTGCTGCCACGCGGCCATAACGTTAACTATGGTGCGCCAGTGGACACCATGATCGCCCTCGGCGGCGGCAAAGTGGTAGAGGCGGGTTACGCCAACGAATGTTCCCCAGAGCAGATTGAAGCCTGCATCACGCCGCAAACGGCGGCCATCATGTACGTCAAATCGCACCACTGCGTGCAGAAAAGCATTCTCTCCGTCGAACAGGCGGCGATTGTGGCGCGTAAGCACAACCTGCCGCTGATCGTCGATGCGGCGGCTGAAGAAGATCTGATGTGCTACTACCAGATGGGGGCCGATCTGGTGATCTACAGCGGCGCTAAGGCGATCGAAGGGCCAACCAGCGGGTTGGTGATCGGTAAAAAACAGTACGTTGCCTGGGTGAAGCAGCAGTCCAATGGTATTGGCCGGGCGATGAAGGTGGGCAAAGAGGGCATTCTGGGCCTGACGCAGGCGATTGAAAGCTATCTGACCCTGGAGAAAACCAGCGGTGCGCAGATGGTAGAGCGCATGACGCCGTTTATCACCCATCTCAATACCCTGAACGGCGTCAGTGCCAAAACCGTGTGGGACAGCGCGGGGCGTGATATCGCCAGGGCTGAAATCACCTTTGATGAAGCGGTGCTGGGCATGTCGACCTTCGACATCGTGCAGCGGCTCAAAACCGGCGATATCGCCATCTATTTCCGTGGCTATAAAGCCAATGAGGGCAAGATCGAAGTGGATGTGCGCAGCGTCAATGAGCACCAGCTGATGACCGTTTTCACCTGTATTAAAAACCTGTTTACGGAGCAACAAGCATGAAGCTGAAGCCGAATTACTATAAAGACCGCGTGTGCCTGAACGTGTTGGCCGGTTCGAAAGACAACGCGCAGGAAATCTATGAGGCGGCCCAGGGGCATGTGCTGGTGGGGGTGCTGTCCAAAAACTACCCGGACGTGGACAGTGCGATAACCGATATGGTGCACTATGCCCGCTTGATCGAAAACGCGCTTTCCATCGGCTTGGGCGCGGGCGATCCGAAGCAGTCCAACATGGTCAGCCAGATCGCCTGGAAGGTGCAACCGCAGCATGTGAACCAGGTGTTTACCGGCGTTGGTGCCAGCCGTGCGCTGCTGGGGCAGCGAGAAACCGTGGTCAATGGCCTGGTATCTCCGACCGGCCGCGTGGGTTTTGTGAAAATCTCCACCGGGCCACTGAGCGCGCAGGCCGCGGACGGTATCGTACCGGTCGAAACGGCGATCGCACTGCTGAAAGACATGGGCGGTAGCTCCATCAAGTATTTCCCGATGGGCGGTCTGAAGCATAAAGACGAATTCCAGTATGTGGCGCAGGCCTGTGCCGAGCACGACTTCTTGCTGGAGCCAACCGGGGGCATCGGTCTGGATAACTACGAAGCCATTATGGAGATTGCGCTGGCTGCTGGTGTGAAGCAGGTGATCCCGCATATTTACAGTTCGATCATTGATTCTGCCAGCGGTAATACCCGCCCGCAGGATGTGAAAACCCTGCTGGAGATGACCAAAAAGCTGGTGGGTTAAAACCGGACGCCGAGAGTTGTATTTTCCCTCCCCCGGCCCTCTCCCCAAAGGAGTGGGTTCGGTGCTGTAGTCAAGTGTAGGAGTAGATTTGCGGCACGTTAAGCTCCCTAGTTTTGGGAGAGGGTTAGAGCGTCGTGCCGGGGTCAAGAGTTAACGTCTTTTCCAATCGCGGGTGCAACAGACTGCGCCCCTTTATCTGTTAAAAAGGATATTTATGCGAAACTCTCTACGAATCACAACGCTCTCCCTGGCACTGCTGACGGTTGCCAGCCCGGCACTGCATGCTGAGGACACAATGACATCCCCATCGTCACATTTTGCTTATATCGGCACCTATAATCCTAACGGTGAGGGGGTTTACCGGGTTCGGGTAGATGCCAAAAGCGGGGCGCTGAGCGACAAAACGTTGGTCAGCAAGTTGCCGAATCCAGCCCAACTGGTGGTGGATGCTAAAGGGCAGACGCTCTATGTGGCCAGTGAAGTGGCGGATTTTAATGGCACTAAGCACGGTGGCATTGTTGCCTATCGTATCAACCGGCAAGACGGCAGCCTGACGCCGCTTAATCAGGTGGATTCGCAGGGGGCTGGGCCGGTTTACCTTTCCCTGCTGCCTGACGGGCGGCATTTGCTGGTGGCTAACTATGTCAGCGGCAGCGTGGCGGCCTTTCCGCTAGACGGTGAGGGTAAACTGGGTGAGGCCAGCTCGGTGCAGCAGGCTGAAGGTCCGGCGGGTGCGGCTAAACCTGCCGGCGCGGTCGAGGGCAGTTTTGCCATCAGCGATCACAACGGCCCGCACGCGCATATGATTGCCAGCGATCCGAGCGGCAAATTTGTGTTTTCCACCGATCTGGGGTTGGATCGCATCTACCAGTGGCGTTTTGATAACAGTAACGGCAAGTTGACGCCGAACGATCCGCCATGGATTAGCGCCTCTTCTGCGGGTGCCGGGCCGCGCCACTTCGTGTTCCACCCAGATGGCAAAACGGTGCTGTTGATCAACGAAGAGGCCTCGACACTGACCAGCTATCGTTTCGACAGCCAGAAAGGCACGCTGAAGCCGTTGCAGGTTATTTCGAGCCTACCAGCCGATTATCGTGGCACCAGCTTTGCTGCTGGCTTGGCGTTGAGTGCCGAGGGTAAAAACCTGTATGTCGCCAACCGCTTACATAACAGCATTGCGCAGTTCAGCGTCAGCGGCAATGGCGAACTGAAACCGGTGGCAGAGGTTTGGACGCGTGGGGATTATCCGCGCACCATTACGTTGGATCCGAGTGGTCGCTACCTGTACGCACTGAATCAGCGTAGCGATAACATCACCCGTTTCAGCGTGGACAAGCAGAGCGGTAAACTCAGCTTTGTTGCTGGCTATACCCCGGTGGGCAGTCCGTCACAAATGGTATTTATGCCATAACCTGTGGCCCGTCTGGCGCGAGCGGACGGGCACGTTAATAACGGAAAGAGAATGGTGCGCTTCCCCTATCCACGTTTGGCTTACCTGTTTGATGCTTTGCAGTCTGAGACCTTGCCTCAGGAAGAACTGGCGAAGCGTTTTGCCGTGTCTACGCGAACCGTGCGTGCGGATATCACTGCGCTGAATGACATTCTGGAAAAATACGGTGCGCGTTTTGTGCATAACCGTGGTGCGGGTTATCGCTTGCAGGTGGATGATGCGACGTTATTCAGCGCATTGCAGCATCAGGAACGCAGAAAACAGGCCACCCCGCGCAGTGGGCAGGAGCGGGTGCATTATCTGTTGATTCGTTTTTTGACCTCAGCCTTTTCTCTCAAGCTGGAAGATTTAGCTGACGAATGGTTTGTTAGCCGTGGCACCTTGCAAAACGACATGGCTGAGGTGAGAGAGCGCCTGGCACATTACCAGCTAACCATTGAAACCAAACCGCGTTATGGCATGAAGCTGTTCGGCTCGGAAATGGCGATCCGCGCCTGCTTGACCGATCTGCTATTTCAGTTGCATCTGGCCGACCCGGAAAATCCGCTGCTGAACAATGAGATCCTGCATCGGCCGCAGGTGGTGGCGTTTGCCGGGCTGCTGCATCCGCTGTTTTCGCAGTATGCCATCCGGTTGACGGACGAAGGTGAGCAATACCTGATTTTTTACTGTGCGGTGGCGCTGAGGCGTATTATCGACGGTTATCCGCTGCCGGATTTTGACGTTGAGGACGGTGATGATGCGGTACGCAAAGTCTCCAGCCGGTTGGCAAGCGAACTGCGCAAAGCCGCAGGCAAAGAGATCTCGGCGGCGGAAGAAGCTTATTTACGGGTGAATATTGCCGCCCGGCGGGTGCAGGAAGTGCAGCCGACGGAAATCAATGCCGATGATGAAGATGCGCTGGTGGATTACATTCTGTCTTATATCAATACGCACTATAACTACAATTTACAGGGCGACAAACAGCTGCGCGCCGATCTGCTCACCCATATCAAGACCATGATAACCCGGGTTAAATACCAGATCACCATTCCGAATCCTTTGCTGGCCAACATTAAGCAACACTATCCGATGGCCTACGATGTCACGCTGGCGGCGGTTTCCAGTTGGGGTAAGCACACGCCTTATATTCTGAGTGAGAATGAAATCGGCTATCTGGTGCTGCATATCGGTGTTGGCCTGGAGCGGCATTACAATATCGGCTATGAGCGCCATCCGCAGGTGATGTTGGTGTGTGATACCGGCAACTCCACGGTACGCATGATCCAGGCGCAGATTGCGCGCAAGTATCCGCAACTGGTGATGACGCGCATCGTTTCGCTGCGTGATTACGAGATCCTCAGCCAGATCGACGAAGATTTCGTGATTTCCAACGCGCGTATCAGCGAGAAGAATAAGCCGGTGGTGGTGATGTCGCCGTTCCCGACCGAATATCAGCTCGAACAGTTGGGCAAGCTGGTACTGGTGGATCGCACCAAGCCGTATATGCTGGAGAAATTCTTCGACGCCAATCATTTTATGATTGTCAACGAGCCGCTGACGCAGGAGCAACTGTTTAAAAAAGTCTGCACCCAGTTGGAGCAGGAGGATTACGTAGGTAGCGATTTTTACCCTTCGGTGGTTGAGCGCGAGGCGATCGTTTCCACCCTGTTGGGCGAGGGCATTGCGTTGCCACACTCGCTGGGCTTGCTGGCGAAAAAGACCGTGGTGGTCACCTTGTTGGCTCCGCAGGGCATTGCCTGGGGGGACGGGGAGATCGCCCATGTGATATTCCTGCTGGCGATCAGTAAAAGCGATTACGAAGAAGCGATGGCGATTTACGATCTGTTCGTCACCTTTGTGCGCGAACGCTCGATGAGCCGCCTGCTGGGCAGTGATAATTTCGACAGTTTCAAAGCGGTGGCTCTAGATTGCCTGAGCCGGATTTGAAAGGATCCTCTCCCGGCGGGAGAGGAGACTGTCAGTTTATTTCTCTTTCTTCTTGCCAAAGATCTTGATCAACGCGCCAACGATCAGGCCAACCGCAATGCCGGTTAAAATCCAGTCGATAATACCCATATTCGTTCTCCCGCTATTTTTTACCCTAAATAATTCGAGTTGCAGGAGGGCGGCAAGTGAGTGAGTCCCCAGGAGCATAGACAACTATGTGACTGGGGTGAACGAACGCAGCCAACGCACATGCAGCTTGAAGTATGACGGGTATATTGATCTGATTATATTATCATGTAATCGGGAACGCCCCTTCGATCATCAGCTGTTGCTGTTGTTCTGAATAGGTGATCCAGGCATTTTTACTGTTGGATTTCTCCAAGACGATGTTCAGTTCGTTACGGGTGAGCGGTAAATCGTTCTGCCAGAATGGTACGATGGCATTACGGGTAATGAAATCGATCAGGAAATGCTCCGGGCTGCCCTGTTCCTTAGGGAACAAGCGCTGGGCGAGTTCTGCCATCAAGGCCCGCTGCTGCGGGTGTTCACTTTCATTGAGCAGCTCCAGGAAGGGCAACAGCAGGCGGGCGCATACCTGGCCGTGGTGGTAATTA
>JBAQHZ010000418.1:0-28531 GCA_049288585.1 Chania sp. | reverse complement strand
ATTCACGTCCTTGTTCATATCGCCTCAACCGGCCATCCATGGCCGGTTGCCCCTGGCAACGGGGCCTTGCTCAGCAGGCCATGATGCGCTTAACGTCAACACCCGAATCTGTGAGTAACGGGCAACTTTTACAATGGTATTGATAACAGCGTGTCAAACTCCGTTGTGGGTGAAATAAGCACTGATGTTGAAGCCATTGAAGGCGCTGAACGCAGACACGGCGCATAAGCGACCGCGCCACGGGCGGCGCGTTCATCACATTGCCAATGTGTACACAATATGTCTAGCGACCTAAATAAACACTCATTCCCCTACCTCAAGATGTGAACAAGAGACAGACCCGAAGGAGAGGGGACTGGTTAGTTGGTCTTTGCCGATCAGTGCGTTGCATGCCCGTGACTGCGGTGTTTGGTGACAAAACCGAGCAGCAGACACATCACAAACACCGCCAGATACAGGCCGTTGGCGGCGGTCAGCGCCGCATGCGCGCCGCCTTTGGCCACCAATGGGCCGGTCACCACAAAGGTCAGCATGGTGCCGATAGTGCCGCAGGTCAGGATAAAATTGACCAGTTTCGGTGAGGAAACTTTAGTTTGCAGCGAACCGAGGGTGATCAGCGTGGTGTAGATGGCGCTGGAAACAAAACCTAAAGCCATGATGAAGTAGCTCAGGTGCTGTGGGTTATCACTGCTGACAAACAGGTACATTGCACCGGTGGCCAACGCCGCCAGCACGGTCACGATGCGTTGCAGATCAAAGAAGCGCAGGATAAAGCTGAACACCCACATGCCGATCATATAGGACGTCCAGAAATCGCTCACCAACTTACCCGCCTGACTGATATCCATGCCGAAGGATTTGGTGGCGTATTCCGGTACCCACTGGATAAAGCCCAACTGACCGAGGATATAGCACAGTGCGGCGATCGACAGGAACAGCACGCCGATACCCCATTTCTCTTTCACGACCGGTTCAGCGCTTTCCTGCCCTTTATTGCCCAGCACCGGGAACTCAGAGCACAGGGTTAACACGAAGATCGCAACGTACAGCAGGCCAATGCAGGCATAAACCCAATACCAGCCAATGCTGCGCGCCAGCAACATGGCGGCGACGATCGGGAAAATCATCCCGGCCATGCTGAAGAACGAATCGGTAAACAGCAGGCGTGAACCGCGTTGGCGGCCAGCGTACATATGGGTGATCAGGAAGGTGCCGATCGACATGGTAATCCCGCTGACCACGCCAAGCACAAACATGCACAGTGAGAACAGGGCCAGGCTTTTGCTGACCATAAGCCCGGCAACCGCCAGCAGCATCAGGACAAAACCAAACAGCAACTGACGTTTCAACGGGATGATTTCCATCAGCCAGGCATTGAGGAAGATCGAAATCAGAATACCGGCGTTAAGAAAGGTAAAGGTGTTACTCATGCTGGAAACTGGCAGATTGAAATATTCTGCAATGTTGCCCATCACCATCCCTGTGACGATCACTAAAGCTCCGGTCAGCGCGTAAGAAAAGAAGCTGATCCATGTTAGCCGGATGCGGTTGCTGTCATTCATTGTATAGGCCTGATTGATGGCTGTTTCGGTTGAGGGTTAATACTGGCATAAGGCCTAGTGCTGGTCGTTAAGCGCAAAGCGGCATAATCATGCATCAATGGCTCGAGGCGTCGCCCCCTCTCCCTGTGGGAGAGGGCCGGGGTGAGGGGCTTATCGTGCGGTGTTCGTCCCCTCACCCTAACCCTAACCCTCTCCCTAAGGGAGAGGGAACTGGTTAGCCATAACTGACAAGCATCAGGCATAAGGCCGCAGGGTTTTTCTGGAAAGACAGAAAAAATCCCGTTCAGGCCACCAGGAAGCGGATCCTAGCATAGCCAACGGGAGTTTTTGTGATGGTAGTCTGCTTTTTGATGCAATAAATGAAAGTTGAAAGATATCCCTGTGATCTAACCAGCGACTGGCACGATCGAATCACGGCGCACGATCATCGGCTCAAAGGTTACAGCAGGCGTGAGCGGATCGATCAACCGGCGAGTGGCATACTGCGCCATCTCGGTGATCGGGAAATGCACGCTGGTCAGGGCCGGGCGGACAAAAGGCGCACGTTCGCCGCTGTCATAGCAAATCAGCGCGATATCCTGTGGCACGCGCAGGTGGTGCTCATTGATCGCCAGCAGAGCACCAATGGCCATCTCTTCGTTACAGCAATAAATGGCGCTTGGCAGTATTTCACGGCGCAGCAACTGGTCGGCACAGTCATAACCGCTTTTCAGATCGTAAACCCCTGCCAAGCAATTCACCGGTGGTAGATTGGCGGCCTGCATGGCGTTAAGGAAACCCTGTAGCCGCAATTGGCTCGAGGCGCGCTGCGGTGGGCCGCTGATGCAGGCGATGCGCCGATGACCGGCATCGATCAGCTCTTGTGTGGCCATCTGGCTGGCGCATACGTGATCAAAGGTAATACAGCGATCTTCCAAGCCCGGCACCAGACGATCCAGCAACACAAAATGGCGCTGTTCTGCGGCTAACTGGCGGAGTTGATCGTCAGAAAGAAAACGTACGTGCAGGATCACGCCGTCGCAGCGCAGGTTGAACAGGCGTTGAATCGCCAGCAGTTCGTTCTCTGCGCTGTTACGGCCTTGGGTTACCAGCAGCTGTTTACCCTGTGATTCTGCCTCGGTTTGCACAAAATCCATCAGCGCACCAAAAAAACCACCGCGGTAAGAGGTGGTGACCAGGCCCAGCGTGTTGCTGTGGCTGGAGGCCAGCGCCCTGGCCGCCGGGTTGGGGGTATAGCCCAGGGCGGCCACGGCTTTGGCCACTTTCTCACGGGTGAGGGGTTTAACGTTGCTGTCACCATTGACCACGCGCGACACGGTGGCACGAGATACTCCGGCTAACGCTGCGACATCTTCCAGTGTCACCATTATTCTGCTCCTGATTACGTATCCCCCTTGGTTTTTCAAGCTTCAGCGTTGTGGGCTGTGTTGGCTCGTCTTCTCAGCGTGGTGTACGACATTTATTTAAACTGTGGCAAATAGGCCTAATGTTTGTCAGTTAAGGCTAACCAGTTCCCTCTCTTAGGGAGAGGGGGCGACGCCTTGAGCCATCGATGCATGATTATGCTGCTCTGCGCTCAACTGATCAGCATTAGGCAAATAGGCCTGGTTTGCCTCCAGCACCTCGTCTAACAGCGGCTGGGCAATCTGGGCATTGGCTATCAATGGGTTGGTCACCAGCGCCAGCAGCGCACTGCGGCGATCGCCATGTACGGCGGCTTCGATCGTCAGGCGCTCATAGGCTTTGACCTGTTGGGTCAGCGCGTGCATCGATTCCGGTAGCCTGCCGAAAGCGAGCGGGTGCGCACCCTGCGCGTCGACGATACAGTTGGTTTCTATCACAGCATCGTCCGGTAAACCGCGAATAGCGCCACGGTTTGCCGTATTTACGACTAATTGCGTACCGAGATTATTATGAATAGCACGGATTAGCTCCAGCGCGACCTCTGAATAAAACGATCCGCCACGGAAGCTGAGCTGCTCGGGTTTGCTGTCCAGATGCGGGTCGGCATACAGTTCGAACAGCTCTTTCTCCACTTTCATCACCTGCTCAGCACGGGTACCGCGCTCGGCAGCGGCAGTCGTTTCCTCTGCCAGCATCTGCTGAGTTTGGTAGAAATAACGATGATAGGGGCAGGGAATGGCGCCCACCGCCCGCAGGAATTCCGGTGGCCACGGTTCCTCTTTGATGTTGTTCATGGTTAACGTCGCGCCGTCACACAGCATATCGATCACGTTAGCGGTGACGTTCTGGCCGTTGTGCAGCACCTGGTGCACCCAGACCATGTGGTTGAGCCCGGCAAACTGCAGCTGCACCTGGTCGTAAGGGGCTTGCAGCATATTGGCAATCATATGGTGCATGCTGATAGGCACGTTGCACAGGCCGATGATTTTCGCTTGGGTATAACGCGAAACCGCTTCGGTGACGATGCCCGCCGGGTTGGTGAAGTTGATGATCCAGGCACTCGGTGCCAACTGTTCCACCTTACGCGCGATGTTCAACATCACCGGGATGGTGCGCAGTGCTTTGGCAAAACCGCCGATGCCGGTAGTTTCCTGGCCAATTAACCGGTATTTCAGGCCCAAGCGCTCATCTGCGGCGCGTGCCGGTAGCTGCCCGACGCGCAGTTGGGTCAGCACAAATTTGGCTCCGCGAATGGCCTCGTCCAGATCGAAATGCACGCTGACTTTCACCTGTTCCAAACCGTTGCGTGCCAGCATACGCCGGGTCAAGGCGGCAATGATCGCCACTTTTTCGCGGCCGGGCTCGACGTCTACCAACGCCAGTTCGGTGACGGGGAGTTCTTCAATGCGCTGGATCAGCCCTTCAACCAGTTCCGGCGTGTAGCTGCTGCCACCGCCGATAATGGCGATTTTTAACGAACTCATGAACGGGCCTCTTGCTGTGCCTGACGGCGGTAAAGTTCAATCATATCGCCTGCCAAGTCCTGAATGACCATCGCGTTCATCAGGTGATCCTGCGCATGCACGGTGATCAGGTTGATCGGCAGTTTGCCGCAGCCTTCGTCCAGGCCGATAAGCTGGGTCTGGATATGGTGCGCGTGTTTCACCGCCTGCTGTGATTCGGCCATATGTTCAGCCGAGGCGGCAAAATCACCGGCTCGCGCCTGTTGCAACGCCATTAGCGCGCTGCTGCGGGCGCTGCCGGCGAACACCAGCAGCTCCATGATGGTGCTTTCAAAATCCGGGCTGATATCAGCCATCCGTTCTGTCACGTCAATTCTCCTGTTACTGCGCGGCAACGGTATCGGCGGCTTCGCGCTCGGCGTCGGCCTGTTGCTGTTCCTGCGCCAATAATTGTTTTTCATACACTTTGAAGAATGGCAGCCAGATCGCCAGATCGATCACCATCAAAACCAGCACCAGTAACGCGGCGCGGACATCCCAGGAGGCAGAAATCATCGCTCCCAGCGGTGCCGGTGCGGTCCAGGGGGCCATGGCCACCATTTTTTCCACCAGCGCCCAGTTAAGTGCGAAGTAGGCCAGCGTAGCGTTGACCATCGGGACGACGATCAGCGGGATAAACAGCGTGGGGTTCATCACCACTGGCGAACCGAACAGTAAAGGTTCGTTGATGTTAAAGGCCGCTGGCACCACGCTCAGCTTGCCGATGGTGCGCAGATGAATAGATCGGCTGCGCATATACAGGAAGGCCAGCACCAGCGTAGAGCCGGAACCGCCGATGCAGACATAGAACGACCAGAATGGCGCGGTGAGGGTTTGCGTGCTGGCCGCACCCTGCGCCACCAGAGCGGCGTTGGTCGCCAGGTTGGCCATAAAGATCGGGTTGAGCAGGCCGGTCACGATGTTGTCACCGTGGATACCGGCAAACCACAGCAGGTTGGCGATCAGCACCGCCAGCAGAATGGCAGGCAGGGTATCACCGGCAGAAATCAGCGGCTGGAACAGGTGCATGATGGCATCAGGCAGCAGGAGCTGGAATTCACTCTGCATCAGAAGGCTGATGGGATACACCGTCAGCAGAATGCCCACCACCGGATACAGCAGCTCGAACGAGCGGGCAATCGCCGGTGGTACCTGTTCCGGCATACGGATGGTGATGTGGTATTTCTTCAGCAGGCGGATCAGTTCGACCGACCAGATCGCGCAGATCAGGGCGGTAAACACCCCCTGGCCACCGAGAAAATCGAGCGACATCTTGTTATCAACCTGCGGTGCTGCGGCCAGCAGAAATGCCATCAGCGATAACAACCCGGCGGTCAAGGCATCCAGGCCATAATGCTTCGCCAGGCTGTAGGCGGTACCAATGGCAACAAATACGCTCATCAGGCCCATGGTCATGAAGAACGGCATGGTGATGGTGTTCCAGTGGGTTTTGGCAAAACCCAGCCAGGCTTGCCCGAAACGGGAAGTGGTAGTGGCATCAAACGGCGGGTTGGCGACGATCAGCATAATACTGCCGACAATCAGGAACGGCATGGCGGAAATAAAACCATCGCGGATGGCAATAATATGGCGCTGGCTGCCGATCCGGCCAGCCAACGGGGCGATATGGTTTTCCACCACGCGCATCAGGGAAGCGTAAAGGCTCATGATTCTCTCCGCAGAGTCAGGCAATCAGGCTGAGGGCTTTATCCAGCACTTTGTCACCACGCATAGTGCCGTAATCCATCATGTCGATGACGGCAACCGACAGGCCGTACGGCTCGGCAAGTTTGGTAAAACGTGCCAGTTCGTATTTCACCTGCGGCCCCAGCAGCACAACGCTGGCGGTGGGCAGTTCGGCCTCAAAATCGGCAGCTGGCACTGCGACGATCTGCACGTTCAGTTCACGTTTCTGCGCTTCGGTCTGCATGCGTTTGACCAGCATGCTGGTGGACATTCCTGCGGCACAGCACAGCACTATCTTCGTCATTTTTGCTTCCCCGTTATTATTATGGCTTTAAGCGCAAATGAGAGCGCTCTCATTTGTTCAGCCTAGCGAGATCGCAAAATCAAACCGGGAGTTAAGTCGCAAAAAATGAGGAGGGGAGAAAACGGGTGAATAATGCGTGATCGGCTTGGCAAAAATGAGTACGGCGATCATACTGTCGGCAATAAATAGTTAGTACCAGTAAGAAATATCCGGCAATTACTTAAATATTGGTAAATGGCTGGCGCTATCAGGGGTAGCTCTTTAGAATCAAAGCGCTTTTCCGTTGTTTGTCTCTCAGAGAAAGGACCCGTTCATGTTCAAACGTACTTTAGTGACCTTTGTTGCGCTGTGTTCCCTGACGGCAATGGCTCCCGCCGCACTGGCCGCCGGTGAAACCCACGTCATGCTGACCACCTCAGCAGGGAATATCGAATTAGCGCTCGACAGCCAGAAGGCTCCAGTTTCCACCAAAAACTTCATTGATTACGTGAACAGCGGTTATTACAACAACACCGTTTTCCACCGCGTGATCCCTGGCTTTATGGTTCAGGGTGGCGGTTTCACGGCGGATATGCAGCAGAAGTCCACCGGTGCTGCGATCAAAAACGAAGCTGATAACGGCTTGCGCAACCTGCGCGGCACTATTTCTATGGCGCGTACTGCCGATAAAGACAGCGCGACCAGCCAGTTCTTCCTCAACGTGGCGGATAATGCGTTCCTCGATCACGGCCAGCGTGACTTTGGTTATGCGGTATTCGGTAAAGTGGTGAAGGGGATGGACGTGGTGGATAAGATTTCCCAGGTGCCAACCAGCAACGTGGGGCCATATCAGAATGTGCCAAGCAAACCGATCGTGATCTTGTCGGCCAAAGTGCTGCCATAAACCTGCCTACTCTTATTGCTTGAAGCTGCAGCGCTGTTGGCTGCAACTCCGAGCATGTTGGATATGTGCCGGCCTCTGCCCAGGGGCTGGCGCGCCTTCTTCCTGTCGAAGCTTTGCCTGCATCACTGTTTTCTTCCCACCGGCATGTTTTAATCAGCGCCCATAACCAGACCCTTTTAGTTGGCATTTTCTGTTTGCCTTTGTTGTTTATGATGAGCTGCTGTTTATGTACGAATTTAACCAGGTTTTGCTGCTGTTACAGCAGATGTGTGTGTATCTTGTTATCGCCTATTTGTTAAGTAAGACGCCGCTGTTTATTCCGCTGACGCAGGTTACCATTCGTCTGCCACACAAGCTGCTGTGCTACGTCATTTTCTCCGTGTTCTGCATCATGGGTACTTATTTCGGCCTGCATATTCAGGATTCGATCGCCAATACCCGTGCGATCGGCGCCGTACTGGGCGGATTGCTCGGGGGGCCTTCGGTTGGCTTTCTGGTCGGTTTGACCGGTGGTTTGCACCGTTACACGCTGGGGGGCATGACCGATGTGGCCTGCGCGGTGTCGACGGTGGCTGAAGGGCTGGTGGGCGGCATCGTACACAGTATCGCCATGCGGCGCGGGCGCATCGATCTGCTATTCAACCCGCTATTTGTGGCGGGGGTTACCTTGGTCACGGAAGTGCTGCAAATGGCCATCATCCTGGCGATCGCCCGGCCGTTCCCGGAAGCGGTGCGGCTGGTGGAACATATCGCTTTACCGATGTTGATCGCCAATACGCTCGGCGCGGCGATGTTTATGCAGATCCTGCTGGATCGGCGGGCGATGTTTGAGAAATACACCAGCGCATTTTCCACTAAGGCGTTGAAGATTGCCGAACGTACCGAAGGTATCCTGCGGCAAGGGTTCGATCAGGAAAACAGCATGAAGGTGGCGCGCGTCATTTATCAGGAACTGGGAATTGGCGCGGTGGCGATCACCGATCGTGACAAACTGTTGGCCTTTATCGGTATTGGCGACGACCACCACTTGCCGGGTACGCCGATCTCTTCGGTGCATTCCCACCGCGCTATCGATAATAACGAGGTGGTGTATGCCGATGGCAATGAGCTTTCCTACAGCTGTTCGATCAACGCCGGTTGCAAGCTGGGTTCGACGCTGGTGATCCCGCTGCGCGGTGAGAATCACCGGGTGATCGGCACCATCAAACTGTACGAACCGAAAACCAAGCTGTTCAGCACCATCAACCGCACGCTGGGGGAAGGGATCGCCAGCCTGCTGTCGGCACAAATCATGGCCGGGCAATATGAGCGGCATAAACAGCTGTTGGCGCAGTCGGAGATCAAGCTGCTGCATGCGCAGGTGAACCCGCACTTCCTGTTTAATGCGTTGAATACGCTGGTGGCGGTGATCCGCCGCGACGGCGAACGCGCCTGCGAACTGGTGCAGTATCTTTCCACCTTTTTCCGCAAAAACCTCAAACGCTCTGATGACGAAGTGAGCCTGGCCGATGAAATTGAGCATGTGAATGCCTATTTGCAGATAGAACAGGCGCGCTTTGCCGATCGGCTGGAAATTACCGTTTCTTTACCGGAAGAGCTGTTGGCGGTGAGACTACCCGCTTTCTCGCTGCAACCGATTGTGGAAAATGCCATCAAGCATGGGACGTCACATCTGCTGGGGATTGGCCGGATCGACATCGGCGCGCGGCGGGAAGGGGACAATCTGTTGTTGCAGGTGACCGATAATGCCGGGCTGTTCCGCCAGCAGGTAGGCGGTAGCGGGCTGGGGATGAATCTGGTGGATAGACGCATCCGCGTGCGCTACGGCGAAGGTTATGGGGTGCAAGTGGCCTGTGAACCGGAAACGTTTACCTGTATTACCTTGAGCGTGCCGCTGGCGAGGGTTGCATAATGTTAACCGTATTGATTGTTGACGATGAGCCATCCGCCCGCGATAACCTGCGCCATCTGTTGGAAGAGGAACAGGGCGTGACCATCATCGGCGAATGTGCCAACGCGATTGAAGCCATCAGCCAGATCCACCGCCTGCAACCGGACGTGGTGTTTCTGGATATCCAGATGCCGCGCATCAGCGGGCTGGAAATGGTGGGGATGCTCGATCCAAACCGCATGCCGTATATCGTGTTTCTGACCGCGTATGACGAATATGCGGTGCAGGCCTTTGAGGAGCACGCCTTCGATTATCTGCTGAAGCCGACAGACGCTCAGCGGCTGAACAAGACGTTACAGCGCCTGCATCAGCGCCGCGCGCCGCAGAATGTCGCGGCGCTGGAAGAGAGCGCGGGCTATCTGAAATATATTCCCTGTACTGGCCATAGCCGTATTTATCTACTGCGTTTTGATGAGGTGATCGCGATCCGTTCGCGTTCGACCGGGGTGTATGTGGTGCGTAATGATGGTATGGAGTGCTTCACCGAACTGACATTGCGCACGCTGGAAAGCCGCACGCCGCTGGTGCGCTGCCATCGGCAGTATCTGGTTAACCTTGAACAGGTCAGAGAGATCCGTTTTGAAGAAAGCGGCACGGCGGAGATGATCATGCCAGTGGGCGAGCCGGTGCCGGTCAGCCGTCGCTACCTGAAATCGCTGAAGGAAGAGTTGGGGTTGCGCGGTTAACGCGCCTTGACGGTATTTCGTCATGCTTATAGCTTTAATACCATCAACAGGTGTTTTTGTGTCGTACAGGACTAAAGGAAAAGCACATGAGTGAAGCACGGATTATTGCCAAAGCAATGCACGATGGTAAGCCAGGGCAGGAACTGGTGATTTTACCCGCCCTGGCCAACCGCCACGGCCTGATCACTGGGGCGACCGGTACCGGTAAAACGGTGACGCTGCAAAAGATGGCGGAACAGTTTTCGCGCATCGGTATTCCGGTGTTTCTAGCTGATGTTAAAGGCGATTTGTCAGGTATTGCGGCTGAGGCGGTGCCTTCTGAGAAACTCCAGGCACGGCTGGCGGCCATTGGCGTCAGCGACTGGCAACCGCAAGCCTGCCCGATGATCCCGTGGGATATTTTTGGCGAAAAAGGTCACCCGATTCGTGCCACCGTTTCCGATCTTGGCCCGCTGCTGCTTGGCCGCCTATTGGATCTGAACGATGTGCAAAGCGGCGTGCTGCAACTGGTATTTAAAATCGCTGATGATAATGCGTTGCTGCTGCTTGATATGAAAGATTTGCGGGCGATGGTGCAGTTCGTCGGGGATAACGCCAAACAGTTCCAGACCCAGTATGGCAACATCTCTTCCGCCTCGGTTGGCGCGATCCAACGTGGTTTACTGACGCTGGAAGAGCAGGGTGCCAATCAGTTTTTTGGTGAACCGATGTTGGATATCAACGATCTGATGAAAACCGACGGCGACGGGCGCGGTATCATCAACCTGCTGGCGGCGGATAAGTTGATTAACCAACCGAAACTTTATTCGGTGTTCCTGCTGTGGCTGTTGGCCGAACTGTTCGAGCATTTACCCGAGGTAGGTGACCCCGAACAGCCAAAACTGGTGTTTTTCTTCGATGAGGCCCACTTGTTGTTTAACGATGCGCCACCGGCTTTGCTGACCAAAATAGAGCAGGTGGTGCGGTTGATCCGTTCAAAAGGAGTGGGGATCTACTTTGTTACCCAGAACCCGCTGGATATCCCGGACAGCGTGCTGGGCCAGCTAGGTAACCGGGTTCAGCATGCGCTGCGAGCCTTTACACCGCGCGATCAGAAAGCAGTGAAGGCGGCAGCACAAACCATGCGCGCCAATCCGGCCTTTGATGCAGAAACGGCAATTACCGAATTGGGCGTAGGGGAGGCGTTGGTGTCTTTCCTGGATGAGAAAGGGCGGCCGAACGTGGTGGAGCGTGCGATGGTGATCGCCCCTGAATCGAAAATGGGCATGCTGGGGGCCGAAGGGCTGAACAGCGCCATCAATAAGTCGCCGCTCTACGGGCGCTACGAAGATGGGGTGGACCGTGAATCCGCCTATGAGAAGCTTTCTGCCGAAGGTTTTGCCACCCTGGGCAGGCCACAGGCGGGCCAAGCGGCACCAAAGCCTGCCGCAGAGCAGGAGAGCGGCGGCGGCCTGATGGGGGGCTTGAACGATATCCTGTTTGGCTCCACCGGCCCGCGCGGGGGTAAACGAGATGGCATCGTCCAGACCGCTGCCAAGAGCATGGCACGCGATCTGGGCCGCCAGATCCTGCGTGGCGTCTTGGGTTCGATTATGGGGGGCCGCAAAAAGTAGGCTGACATTACCGGCTCTGGCAGTAAACTAGCGCAGCATTTTTTCTGTTGGAAATCATATGCTGTTGCTGATCGATAACTACGACTCCTTTACCTATAACCTTTATCAGTACTTCTGCGAACTGGGTGCAGAAGTGCTGGTGAAGCGCAATGATGAGCTGCAACTGGCCGATATCGAACGGCTGGCTCCGCAGCGTTTAGTCATCTCCCCTGGCCCCTGCACGCCAAACGAGGCGGGTATTTCGCTGGCGGCGATCCGCCATTTTGCTGGTAAATTGCCAATCCTCGGGGTTTGCCTCGGGCATCAGGCGATTGGCCAGGCATTGGGTGCCGATGTGGTTCGTGCCCGTGAGGTGATGCACGGTAAAACCTCGGCCATTCGCCATAACCATCAGGGCGTGTTTAACGGCTTGAATAACCCGCTGACCGTCACTCGCTACCATTCGTTGGTGCTGGATGCCGCGACCTTGCCAAGCTGTTTTGAGGTGACCGCCTGGAGTGAACGTAACGGTGAGCGGGATGAGATTATGGGCATTCGCCACCGGACGCTGGCGCTGGAAGGGGTGCAGTTTCATCCGGAAAGTATCCTGAGCGAGCAAGGCCATCAGTTGCTGGATAATTTCCTTAAAAGTTAGCATGTTAGGATTTTTTTGCCGCTATTGATGATTTTGGTTTGCCCTTGATTGGTTTTTTATGCATATTTTGTGACTATGTTTTCAATTACTCGCAACAATAATACTGAGTCAATTTCAGGGTGGAGCCCATAATGACGGAAAAAATCGCAGTCGACCGCAGCACCTTTGATCAGGTTATCCTACCTATTTATGCACCAGCTCAATTCGTGCCAGTGAAGGGCAAGGGCAGCCGCGTATGGGATCAGCAGGGAAAAGAGTATATCGATTTCTCTGGCGGTATTGCCGTTACCGCGTTGGGGCACTGCCATCCTGCTCTGGTTGCTGCGTTGAAACAGCAGGGTGAAACCCTGTGGCATACCAGTAACGTCTTCACTAATGAACCGGCGCTGCGCTTGGCGACCAAGCTGATCAACGCCACGTTTGCCGACCGGGTGTTCTTTGCCAACTCGGGGGCGGAGGCTAACGAAGCCGCGTTCAAGCTGGCGCGCCATTATGCCATCAGCCGCCACAGCCCTTACAAAACCAAGATTATCGCGTTTAACAATGCTTTCCATGGCCGCACGCTGTTCACGGTTTCCGTCGGCGGCCAGCCGAAATACTCCGACGGTTTTGGGCCGAAACCGGCCGATATCGTGCATGTGCCGTTTAACGATCTGGCGGCGGTGAAAGCGGTGATGGACGATCACACCTGCGCCGTGGTGATGGAACCGATCCAAGGTGAGGGTGGGGTGACCTCCGCAGATGCGGCATTCCTGCAAGGCGTGCGTGAACTGTGCGACAAACATCAGGCGCTGCTGGTGTTTGATGAGGTGCAAAGCGGCATGGGCCGCAGTGGTAAGTTGTTTACCTATATGCACTACGGCATTACGCCGGATATCCTCACCACCGCTAAAGCGTTGGGCGGTGGCTTCCCGGTAAGCGCGATGCTGACCACGGAAGAGATCGCCTCCGTGATGCATGTGGGCACCCACGGAACGACCTATGGCGGCAACCCGCTAGCCTGTGCGGTAGCGGAAGCGGCGCTGGATGTGATCAATACGCCAGAAGTGTTGAGCGGCATTGAGCAGCGCCATAAGCTGTATGTGCAGGCATTGCAGAAGATTGGTGAGAAGTACTCAGTTTTCAGCGATATTCGCGGCATGGGCTTGCTGATCGGCGCAGAGTTGACGCCGGAGTATCACGGCAAAGCGCGGGACTTCCTGACCGCGGCGGCAGCACGGGGCTTGATGATCCTCAACGCCGGGCCAAACGTGATTCGCTTGGCACCTTCGCTGGTGGTGGAATTGAAGGATATCGAAGAAGGTATGGCGCTGTTCGAACTGGCGGTACAGGATGTGATTAACGCTTAAGCCATGTGCAGGGGTGTAGACCCCTGCAATATCAGTTTTCCCGCAGGTTCCGCTTCAGCCAGATACCGTGATGTGGGCGCTGGCGCCAGGCCAGCGACGAAATGGTGTGCATCACGCTCAGGTGCGAAAGAATACGCAGCAGGTGGCGTTCCATCTCGCTTGGCGGCCGATCGTTATGCAGCGTTGGGGGCTGCATAACGATTTTACTGGTGCTTGTGCCGTCATACTCCAGCCTTTGTTGGCAGCTTTGCAGGGCAATTTCGCAACTTTGCAGATACTCTTTCGCCATCTCTGGCGTTAAGGTGTCGTGCTCGCGCGCCAGAATGGTCAGCGCATTCAGATGCTCAACAATAAACTGGCTGTGCGTGATCCATAAGCGCATATCCGCCAGATAATCCGACTCAAACCCTGGTTCCTGCATCGCCTGATTAAGCGAGGTGAACAGCGCATTATGTGCCTGATTGACCTGCATTCGTGCGTAGGCCAGCGTAGCAGGATCCGCCTCCTGTTCTTGCAGCAGCAAGCGTAATGCCGTTTGATCCTGCTCCAGCGCCTGATGTGCGTTCTTACGCAGCAGACCGCTCTGCCATTGCGGCCACAGCCAGATACTCCCGCCAAACACCAGCACGCAGCCAATCAGCGTATCGAGCAGGCGCGGTACCAGAAAATGGCTGCCGTTAAGCGCCAATAATTGCAGGGTATACACCGCGGTGACGGTAAACCCCATCACCGCCAGCCCATAGTTTTTGCGCAATATCAGGTAGGCAGCCAGCGTGATCGCCAGCATGATGCTCAGCGTCAGGTGCTCCGGCAGTTGCAGCTGCAAGAGCTCGGCGGCGATGACTAACCCGGCCAGCGTGCCGAGGGCACGATGCTGGATCCTGACGCGCGTGGCGTTATAGCCGTTCTGGCTGACCAGCATAATGGTCAGCAGGATCCAATAGGGCTTCGGCAGGTTGAAAATCATACCCAGACTGCTACCCACCGCCAGTATGATGCCCAGCCGGGCGGCATTGCGCAGGGCGTTGGACTTCAACGACAGGTAGCTCACCACGGCGGGCCAGAACGGCAATCTCGCCTGGTTGGCCATCAGATCGCGCTGATACAGTGGGCGCTGGCTGCGTAACAGGCGGGCGATGCGGCTGAAGTGGTAAAAACAGAACTGGCCAACCGGGTTGTCGGCATGCTGCGTGGCTACCTTTTCCAGCGCCGCCAGCTCATTCTTCATACTGAAACGCGCTGAACGCCGGTGATAGAGAATATCGTTGGCCACGAGGCGCAAACGCCCGGCAATCACCTGGGCGTTGCGGCGGATAATCGCTTCGGCCTGGCTCTGTTCCACCAGTTTCTGCACTTCTTCTGGCTGATGCAGGCTGACGGTAATGTGTTCCTGCAGATCGAGTGCCACCTGGAAAGTGCGTTGCAGGCGTTTTTGCTCTTGGTTATTGGCATGGGGCAGGAAGTTTAACTGCTGATATAACAGGCTGATCAGATCCATGACTTTCTGCTGGCGTTGCAGCAGCGGCGGCATTGCGGTTTCTGGATCGATGTGCTGGGTCAGCAGCGAATATTTGGCTTCGAAATAGTCTGCCAACTGGATATAGAGCTGGCTCAGGGATTCGCGCATCGGTTGCTCTTTCCACAGTTTGAACCAAAACCAGGTGAACAGCCCGTACCAGGCGGTGCCGACCAGATACAGCAGCGGTGCATACCAGATCGGCATGTGTCCGGCCATGCTGAGAGAAAAGATGGCAGCGACCAGCGCGGCGGGCAGCAGACGTGCGTGCAGCGGGCTGATTTCACCGCTGACGCCCAGCAACAGCGCCATCGCCAGCATCAGTAAGGGTAACGGGATATGCCACAGCAGCGCCTGTTGCAGCAGCAAACTGCTGAGAGCAAACAGGGAACCGCCAACGGCCAGACGTTTGAAAAAGCGTTTGTGCGGCGTGTCCAACCCGGCGATGTTGCAGCAGGCAGGCACCAGAGAGAACAGCAGGCCGAGTTGCAGGTTGCCCATCAGCAGGAAGAAAACCACCGGCAGGCACAGCACCAGCGTTTGCCGCAGTGCATAGTTGACTTCCGGGTGGTAGATCAGGCGCCGCCACATGATGAATGGGGGAAGTTAAAAAAACGGCGTATCGCTACGCCGTTTCTTCAATAATTAACGCGTGCCGTAAACGACAATAGTTTTGCCGTGGGCAGAAATCAGGTTTTGATCTTCGAGCATTTTCAGAATACGACCGACGGTTTCACGTGAGCAACCGACGATTTGACCAATTTCCTGGCGGGTAATTTTGATTTGCATGCCATCCGGGTGAGTCATGGCGTCGGGCTGTTTTGCCAGGTTCAGCAGGGTTTGTGCAATGCGGCCGGTAACGTCAAGGAAGGCGAGGTTACCCACTTTCTCTGAGGTGATTTGCAGGCGGTTTGCCATCTGCGCAGACAGGCGCATCAGGATATCCGGGTTAACCTGGATCAACTGGCGGAATTTCTTATAGGAAATTTCAGCCACTTCACAGGCACTTTTGGCTCTAACCCAGGCACTGCGCTCCTGGCCTTCTTCAAATAATCCAAGTTCGCCGATGAAATCCCCCTGATTCAGGTAGGACAGAATCATCTCTTTGCCTTCTTCATCCTTGATCAGCACCGCAACGGAGCCTTTCACGATGTAGTAGAGCGTTTCGGCCTTTTCACCTTGGTGAATCAGCGTACTCTTTGATGGATATTTGTGG
The DNA here is from genome assembly GCA_049288585.1 of Chania sp. Classification (GTDB taxonomy): domain Bacteria; phylum Pseudomonadota; class Gammaproteobacteria; order Enterobacterales; family Enterobacteriaceae; genus Chania. The sequence goes on along the minus strand of JBAQHZ010000418.1, from coordinate 12,225 downwards.
ATATGGCAATGAGACAGGAACCATTCGAGAGTAGGGTCTGTTTGCGGTTTGCCGAGAACCATTCGCTGTTATCCTCTGTTGTTATCGCTGCCTTGTATCACAGGGGTCAGAGTTCCCTGTAAAACGTGCTTATAGCCCGGTGTTTTATAGAGTGGCTATCAACAGGTTTTGAGGCATGTTATAGAAATACGCTTGTACCCTAGCATATTAACTTGCGCCAAGTGCTGCAAGCTACATTCTGTTAACATACCAATATAGGGTCCTTTCCTCGGACATTTCCCTGAAATCGGTGACCTGGAAAGAGTTCTTGCGGCTCTGTTTGTAGCACAGAGTGAGGCGGGTGTCTTGTGTTGTCTCGCTTCAGTATGATTAGCATCAGGTTCCGTTGCCAGTTTCTATGCGAAAGCGTACCCTGATTTTGAGAAATTAACTGGAGTGTACAAAATGCAGGCAAGAGTTAAGTGGGTAGAAGGGCTGACATTCTTGGGCGAGTCTGCGTCCGGTCATCAGGTATTAATGGACGGTAACGCGGGCGATAAAGCACCAAGTCCGATGGAAATGGTGTTGATGTCGGTTGGCGGTTGTAGCGCCATTGATGTGATGTCGATTCTGCTGAAGGGCCGTAACGATGTCCGTGACTGCGAGGTAAAGCTGACCTCGGAGCGCCGTGAAGAAGCACCGCGTCTGTTTACCCATATCAACCTGCATTTTATCGTCACCGGCAAAGGGCTGACCGACAAGATTGTTGAGCGTGCGGTTAACCTGTCTGCCGAGAAGTATTGCTCGGTCTCGCTGATGCTGAGCAAAGCCGCCAACGTCACCCACAGCTTTGAAATCTGTGAAGTTGCCTGAGTTACCAGCGGTAGCGCTGGCAGTGGTTACTCAATAAATGCAGAAAGCGCCGCGCCGTAATGGTTAGCGGCGATCTTTGTGAGTGCAGAACACAATATTGCGCCTGCGGCAGGCTGTCGATCGGCAACGTCACCAGTTTTTGCTGTAAATGGAAAGGCGTGTTCATCGCCCGTGCAACAATGGTCAAATAATCCGCCTCCAACACCATATTCAATCCACATACCGCCGAATCTGTACGAATGGGCTTATTGGTTAATTGCTGGTAAAAGCTGCCGAGCACCGTTTGCAGTTGCTGGTAATAACCCATGTCGGTTTCTGGCAGCAGCCATTTGGCTCCGTGCAGTTGATCCAGTGATGTTGCCTGTGCCAGAGGGTGTCCTCGGCGCGCAATAATACAAAACGGGGCTTTGAACAGCGGGGTACAGATCAAATCTTGCAATGGCATGTCTGGGATCACCGTGCCGATGGCCAAATCCAACTGGCCTGTATGCAACGCTGGCAACAGAGTGGAGATCTGTGCCTCACGGATCAGCAGATTAGCCTGTGGGGCGGAGGCCTTGAAGAGATCGACCAGTTCCGGGAGCACCGTCACGGCCAGTAGCGAGGAACAACCGATCGCCACGCTGCCTTGCGAATGCTGGTTCAGCTGTAGGATCTCCTCGGTGGCGCGCTGTAATTCCTCAATCACTAATTGCATTCGCACAGCAAAAGTATGGCCGGTTTCGGTCAGCGTCATCCCCTTGCTGCTGCGCACGATCAACTGGGTTTTCAGCGTTTGCTCCAACTCCTGGATAGCGCGGCTGACCGCCGGTTGAGATTGTGCCAAGGCCCGCGCAGCGCCACGAATACTGCCGCAGCGTATCACTTGCTGAAAGGCTTTTAGCTGCTGCAACTTTGGTAAATGGGGCATTTGTGTCCCTCCTTAATCGCTTAAAAAACGCTATTTCAGGCAAGCTAATAACTTCACCTTGCCCACAGAAGGAATATCGGCGATGAGGAGTCGTTCATTAATGATTTTTTGGTTTGTGAGGGAGTGGCGGGTGTCGGAATGAGAGGGGCTAGGCGCGGTGATTGGCCGCGCCCAAGCCAGTCATTCGATTTTTTTGCCTTCGAGCAGCCGCTGCACTAACGGAGCCATGATCAGCTCCATCGCCAGCCCCATTTTGCCGCCGGGCACCACCAGTGTATTGATGTGCGAGATAAACGAGCCTTGCAGCATGGCCAGCAGATAAGGGTAATCGATCTGATCCAGGCCGCGGAAGTGGATCACCACAAAGCTTTCATCCAGCGAGGGGATAGCTTTGGCGGCAAACGGATTGGAGGTATCGACCGTCGGTACCCGTTGGAAGTTGATATGAGTACGTGAGAACTGCGGTGTGATGTAGCTGATGTAATCTTCCATCGAACGTACGACGGAGTCCATCACCGCTTCACGCGAATGGCCGCGCTCGCCGGTATCGCGGACCAATTTCTGGATCCACTCCAGGTTGACGATTGGCACCACACCCACCAGCAGATCAACATGCTTGGCGACGTCGACCTTATCGGCAACTACGCCGCCGTGCAGCCCTTCGTAGAACAACACATCGGTGGGGGCTGGCAGCGGCTCCCACGGCGTGAAGGTGCCCGGTACCTGATCGTAGGGTACGGCTTCATCGTAGGTGTGCAGATATTTGCGCGAGCGACCGGTGCCATTTTCGCCGTACTGGATAAAGCTTTGTTCCAGCAGGCTGAAGTTATTGGCTTCTGGGCCAAAATAGCTGATATGGCGGCCAAGATCGCGCGCCTTACGGATGGCTGCATCCATTTCTGGCCGGGTGAAGTGGTGGAAACTGTCCCCTTCCAACTGGGCGGCGCGAATATTCAACTGCTGGAAAATCTTGCGAAACGCCAGGCTGGTGGTGGTGGTACCGGCACCGCTGGAGCCGGTCACCGCAATGACGGGATGTTTGGCGGACATAAGCGGAAAACTCCATTAAGTGTGCGAGGTATACTTCAAGCTGCATGACGAGTATAGAAAACTTCGATTCGTCCTCGACGAAATATACCCCTATTTCTTGCGGTTGCAGATATCCAGTTTGCCATTAAGGCCAATTTCAAATGGAGGGGCGCAGGAATTTGCGGCCCCCGACGATGCCCGCAACGATGGCCATCGCACCAACAAGCAGCGAGAGGCTAAAAAATGTTTCATCATATCCGAAGGCGGAAATCAACGGGGTGCTGAACAAAGGGGAAAGGAATTGACCAAGAAATATTGATGTGGTCAAGAGTCCCCCAGCGAAGCCCCTGCGCCGTTCTGGCACCAGGCTAAGCGCAATGGCGACGAAATTAGGCGAAACCGTGGCATAACCTGCACCGATTGCCGCTGCGCCGGCAAAGATGATCCAGGGATTTCCCCCAGTGCTGATGAGCGTAAACCCAAGGGCCATCATGGCATAGCCCAAGGCGTAATTACCAAAAAAGCCGATCGCACGTTTCATCCGGGCATAGAGCAAGGCTGTACAGCCACCCGTTAGCGTTAATACACCCAAAGCCGAGCCGGTCATCACGGCGCTGTTGTCACCTTGTGCATTGAAGAAAAAGGGCAACTGCGTCGGCATAACGAAGAAGATCATGTTGGTCATCATTTGCAAACAGGCTAACGCTAAAACGAGAGGTTTCCATGCTGGAGCCCCATTATTCCCTGATATTTTGGCGCGTGGGGTTGGTCTGGCTGGCTCGGTAATGGCTACCCACATCAGTGGCAGGAAAAGGGCCGCCAGGCCGTAGATCGCGAAGGGCAGCCGGGGCGAGATGGCTGCCGCGTATCCAGCCAGAGAGATAAACAGAAAACCGCCAAAATTGCGTGCCGATACCTGTAGCCCCACAAAGTCGCTGCGTTGATCGCCGGTGAAGTAGTCACCGATCAGGGCCGTTCCCGCAGTCATGATGATCGCCACGGCGATACCCAACGCCAGGCGGCTGGCAAAAATCGCAGGCAGGCTTGGGAGGTAGAGACCGGCGCTACCTGTGATGACGAACAGGATCACGCCGATCAACAGCATCCAGCGCCGCCCAAAACGATCAGCGAAAATACCCGCAAGCGGGGCGCATAACACCACACTCAGCGAGGGGGCAGGCACCAAAAGGCGCGTCAGCATGCCCGCGTTTGGGGTGTCTGAAAAGGCGGCCTCAAGCCCTGCCAGCGCAGGGCTGATCGTTGCATTCGCCATTACGGTCAAACTCGCCGCCATCAAAAGAGCGATGGCTCTTGGATCTCGCCAGACGGCTGTTTTGAGACGGACCGGATCTTGTTTCATGCTCTGTGTTCCTATTGCAAGAGTTTGTGTGTTGATGCATCTTACAAACTCAAGTCAACTTGAGGTCAAGCATGAAAATTCTGGACATCGGCGAGGTGGTGCAACAATCCGGCCTATCGCCTTCGACATTGCGCTATTACGAAGAAATAGGGCTGATCGCATCCGTTGGACGGCATGGGTTGCGGCGGCAGTTTGAGACGGATGTTCTGTTGCGGCTCTCATTGGTGGCGCTCGGTAAGTCCGCAGGTTTCTCACTGGTCGAAATTTCGGCAATGTTTGGCAAAGATGGCCTGCCGGAACTACCGCGCGCAAACCTGCATCTCAAAGCAGACGAGCTAGAGCGCCAGATCGACAATCTCACGGTCTTGAAAAACGCTCTGCGCCATGTTGCCGACTGCCCGGCACCGTCACATCTTGAATGTCCGAAATTCCGACGTTTACTCTTGACGGCAATCCGTCGCCAAAAGAGCAAAGCAAAATAGGTTATCGCCGCCGTGAAAATCAGCTCTACCCGCGGCCCTTCAAGATAGCGGAGTGGGGTAACCGATATCGAAGGGCAGAATGACGACTACAGCTCTTCCTGCCCCGCGCGGATCTGCCCGCGTGGCATGATGTTGATGGTCTCGTGCAGCTCCGACCATACCAGCACGATCTCGCCGCTTTTCAACTGGCGGCGCACGTCATCCACCTTCTGTTCCAGCGAGCGTTCGTGCTCACCGTAGTCGGTGCCTTCGCGCAGCACGAAGGATTCGATCAGGCTGCTTAGGGTTGCTGGTTCAAGTTCTTGCCAAGGGATAATCACGTTGTTGATTCCAGAAAAGGGGAAAGCCAAGCTGGAATACGATATTCCAGCCACATTTGCGGTTTTTTCAAAGTGCCGCCGACAAAGCCAACATGGCCGCCACACTCAGTCAGTTGATATTCGATATTGGCGGGTAGCTGGGTGAGATCGGGGATCACCTCGTCGGTCATGAACGGATCGTCCTTGGCGTGGATGATCAGCAAGGGGGTAGTGATCTGTGGCAGCAGGGGCAGGGCGCTACAGCGGCGATAATAATCGATCGCGCCGTCGAAGCCGTGCAGGCGCGAGGTAATCACCTCGTCAAATTCACGGATGCGGCGCAGGTTGTTCAACTGCGGCAGATTCAGCGGCAAGGTGCCGGGGTAATACAGCAGCTTGCGCATGGCGTTCTGCTTCAACTGGCCCAGCAGGTAGTGTTGATAAACGCGCGAAAAACCTTGTTCCATGCGCAGGGAACAAGGCTCCAGCATCAGCGGGGCCGATACCACTACTGCCGCTTGCAGCAGGCTATCGTTGCCTTGTTGTGCCAGATAGTACGCCAGCATATTACCGCCCAGTGAAATGCCCACCGCCGCCGTGGGCACTTCGCCAAAGCTGCTACGCAGCCAGCGCAGAAAGAAACGGGCATCTTCGGTTTCGCCGGAATGATAGATACGGTGCTTGCGGTTGGGCACGCCGCTGCAACCACGAAAATGCATCACCACGCCCAGCCAGCCTTTCTCGCGCCAGGCGTTGAGCAGGCCGTGGGCGTAAGGGCTGTAGAAATTCCCCTCCAATCCGTGGAACAGCACCACGCGCGGTTTGTCGCGGGCTAGCTGCGGATCTTCACTCCAGGCGAGATCGACAAAATCGCCATCGGGCAACTCCAGCCGTTGCCAGTGGGGCTTTAGCAACACATGGCGACGTACCAGCCGTGGCAACAGGGTTTGCAGATGTGGATTACTGGCCCCGGTCAAAGGGCGAAAGGATTCATGCATAGTTGAATAAAAATCTTGTTGGCGGCTATTGTGTGATCAATACCGCACTGTTAGCTTCAATGTCATGTATTAACAATAATACTGCAAAAAACCATTTGGGTGAGGAGCACCCGCTTCATGGAACTGAGTTTATTTCTTTCGATGTTAGGCTTCCTGTGGGTTGCCGCAATTACGCCTGGCCCAAACAACATGCTGCTCACCACTTCCGGGGCCAATTTCGGCTTTATGCGCTCGTTGTGGTTGATGATCGGCATTATGCTCGGCATGCAAAGTATCATGCTGCTAGTAGCGTTTGGCGTGGGTGGCCTGATTCTGATTTATCCTTCGTTGCACCTGATCCTGAAAATCCTCGGCAGCCTGTATCTGCTGTGGCTGGCGTGGAAAGTCGCCACCGCCGCCTATGAGAAACTGGAAACCGATGTGGCACCGCCCAAGCCGATTCGTTTGTATCAAGGCTGGCTGTTGCAGTTCCTCAACCCGAAGGCTTGGCTGATGGGCTTGGGGGCGGTAGCGAGCTTTAGCCTGGAAGGGGAAAAATACAATCATTCCATCCTGGCGATCGCTTTTGGCCTGTTCGTGGTGAATATAGTGGCTGGGGTGATTTGGTTGGGTTTCGGTACGGTGATTGGCCGCCTGCTGCGCAGTAAGAAAGCCTGGGTTATTTTTAACGTTTCCATGGGGTTGTTAACCGCAGCCTGTGTGTTACTGATCTGGCACTAGAGGAAAGACGGATGAGCGAAAATTATTTCCATGTTGATGCGTTTATCGGCACAGGCCTGCGCGGCAACCCGGCAGGCGTCTGCCTGCTGAAACATCCGCTAGAAACCGCACAGATGCAGGCGATCGCTAATGAGCTATTCCTGCCAGAAACCAGCTTTGTTTGGGAAGATGGCGATATGCACGCAATCCGCTGGTTCACCCCTACGCGGGAAGTGGATCTGTGCGGGCATGCTACGCTGGCAACGGCACACGTGTTGTTAAGCGTGGTGAATCCGGCATTGCGTGATATTCGCTTTCGCTCCGCCAGCGGCGAACTGCATGTCACACGGGATGCTGAGGATCGCGAACGCTTGATTCTGGATTTCCCATCCCGACCGCCGCAGAAAGTGGCCGAACTTGCGCAACTGGCGGCGTTGCTGGGCGCTCAACCGCTGGAAGTCTGGCAGGCCACGGCAATGATGGTGGTGCTGGAGAATGAAGCACAGGTGCGGGCATTGCAGCCAGATATTGCAGCGCTGATCGATCAACTCGGCCGTGGTGTGATTGTCACTGCGCCGGGCGATGAGGTGGATTTTGTCTCGCGCTATTTCTCGCTGGATCGCAGCGAAGACCCGGTCACCGGCTCCGCCCATTGCACGTTGATGCCTTACTGGACGGCGCGCCTTGGCCGCCATGTGCTGCACGCCAAACAGATTTCATCGCGCGGCGGCGAGCTGTTTTGCGAACTGAAAGGAGAACGCACGCTGCTGGGCGGTTATGCACGTATTTTCCTGCGGGGTGAAATTAACCTCTAGTCTGAATTTATATTCACATAAGGAATAAAGAATATTTTTTTATTCCTTTATTGCCAGGTTACGCTCAGATAAAACTGTCAGCCACTGAACAGCAGTTTATCAACGGAGCGGAATATGGTGGGCAAACTCTTTTCATTACGCAGCGTGGCGCTGCTGGTTTTATCGCTTGGTGCGGCTAGTGCTCAAGCGGTGGATGTCACCGTGGCATACCAGACTTCCGCCGAACCGGCCAAAGTGGCGCAGGCGGAAAACAGCTTCGCTAAGCAGTCCGGTGCGACCGTTGATTGGCGCAAGTTTGACAGCGGTTCTGGCGTGCTACGTGCGTTGGCCTCCGGCGACGTGCAGATCGGCAATATCGGCTCCAGCCCATTGGCGGTGGCTGCCAGCCAGAAACTCCCGATTGAAGTGTTCCTGATCGCCTCGCAACTCGGCAGTTCCGAAGCCCTTGTGGTAAAAAAGGACATCAAATCCCCCCAGGATCTGATCGGCAAACGCATCGCAGTACCCTTCATTTCCACTACCCATTACAGCCTGCTGGCTTCCCTGAAACATTGGGGCATCAAACCGGAACAGGTGCAGATCCTCAACTTGCAACCCCCGGCGATTGCTGCCGCTTGGCAGCGTGGTGATATCGATGGCGCTTACGTTTGGGCACCGGTGGTGAATGAACTCGCCAAGCAGGGCAAAGTGCTGACCGACTCTGAACAGGTGGGTGAATGGGGCGCGCCGACGCTGGATGTGTGGGTCGTGCGCAAAGATTTCGCCGAACAACACCCAGAGGTCGTCACCGCCTTTGCCGCCAGCGCGCTCAAGGCGCAACAAGCCTATCTGGCGCAACCGGAACAGTGGCTGAGGGATAAACATCACCTCAGTACGCTGGCTCGCTTGAGCGGAGTACCGGAAGAGCAGGTGCCGATCCTGGTAAAAGGTAACCGCTATCTGCCGGTTGCGGATCAAATTACTCAGCTTGGGCAGCCAGTGGATAAAGCCATTCGCGATACCGCCGAATTCCTTAAGCAACAGGGCAAAATCCCGCAGGTCGACAGCGATTACAGCACCTATGTGACCGATCGCTTTGTTAAACAGGTACAGGCTGCGCCGCAGTCGTAAGGGGCCAAGATGCTAAACGTCAGCCACCTTTCAGCCGAGTACCAAGGGCGACCAGCGCTGCATGATGTCTCGTTTCAGATTGCTACCGGGCAACTGGTGGTGGTTCTGGGGCCTTCGGGCTGCGGTAAAACCACGTTGTTGAATCTTTTGGCCGGGTTTATTGCACCTTCAGCGGGCAGCATTACGCTGGATGGCGTTGCGGTACAGGGGCCTGGAGCCGAGCGCGGCGTGGTGTTTCAGCACGAGGGGTTACTGCCGTGGTGTAACGTGGTAGATAACGTGGCATTCGGCTTGCAACTGGCCGGGGTGGGCAAAGCGGTGCGCCATCAGGTTGCGCAGCAGATGCTGCAACGTGTTGGGCTGGCGGGTTACGGGCAACATTTTATCTGGCAACTCTCCGGTGGGATGCGCCAGCGTGTGGGCATTGCGCGTGCGCTGGCGGCCGATCCGCGCCTGCTGTTGCTGGATGAACCCTTCGGCGCGCTGGATGCCTTCACTCGTGAACAGATGCAAGAACTGCTGCTGACCATCTGGCGTGATACCGGCAAACAGGTGTTGCTGATTACCCATGATATTGAAGAGGCGGTGTTTCTCGCCAGCGAACTCTTGCTGCTTTCTCCGGGGCCAGGGCAGGTGATGGAACGGTTGACGCTGAACTTCGGGCAGCGCTATGCCGCCGGTGAAGCGTGCCGCGCGATCAAATCTGACCCTGAATTTATCGCCCAACGTGAATATGTGCTGGGCAAAGTCTTCCAGCAACGTGAGGCATTGCTATGAGCTTGCATTCAACCCTGAAAACCACGGTAAAACCGTTAATTGTGCGGCGATTTCAGCTTAACTGGCCAAGTAATCTCTGGCTAAGTGCCGCTACATTGCTGGGGATCTTGCTGCTGTGGTGGGCAGTGACCGCTTTGCAGCTTATCAGCCCGTTGTTCCTGCCTGCACCGCAGCAGGTATTGCATCAGCTGATTACCATCGCCAGCCCGCAGGGTTTTATGGATGCCACTTTATGGCAGCATTTGGCGGCCAGTCTGGGGCGCATTCTGGTGGCGCTGCTGGCGGCGGTGATCATCGGTATTCCGGTCGGTATTGCGATGGGGCTGAATGATAAGGTGCGCGCCATCCTCGATCCGCTGATTGAGATTTATCGCCCGGTACCGCCGCTGGCTTATTTGCCATTGATGGTGATCTGGTTCGGCATTGGTGAGACCTCAAAAATTCTGCTGATTTACTTGGCCATTTTTGCTCCGGTGGCGCTTTCCGCCGTGGCAGGGGTGCGCAGCGTAGAGCAGGTACGCATTCGTGCCGCTCAGGCATTGGGTGCCAGCCATTGGCAGGTGCTGCGCTTTGTGGTGCTGCCGAGTGCGCTGCCAGAAATTCTCACCGGTATTCGCATTGGGTTGGGTGTTGGCTGGTCGACCTTGGTGGCCGCCGAGCTGATTGCCGCCACGCGCGGCTTAGGATTTATGGTGCAATCCGCCGGTGAGTTTCTGGCGACCGACGTGGTGGTAGCCGGTATCAGCGTGATTGCGATAATCGCATTTGGTCTGGAGTTAGGGCTACGCGCGTTGCAGCGCCGCTTAACTCCGTGGCATGGAGTACAACAATGAACGAACGTCTGGCGATCAGCCCGTTAGGGCCATATATCGGTGCGTTGGTAGAAAACGTTAACTTGGCGTGGCCATTGGGCGACGGCCAGTTTGAACAGCTTTACCATGCGCTGCTGAAGCATCAGGTATTGTTCTTGCGTAATCAGCCGATTACGCCGTTACAACAGCGCGAATTGGCTGCTCGTTTTGGCGATCTGCATATTCATCCGGTCTATCCGCATGCTGCTGATGTAGAGGAGATTATCGTATTGGATACGCATGACGATAATCCCCCTGATAACGATAACTGGCATACCGACGTGACCTTTATTGCCAACCCGCCGTTGGGAGCGATTTTAGCCGCTAAACAATTACCGACCACCGGTGGTGATACCCTGTGGGCTAGCGGTATTGCCGCTTATGAGGCGCTGTCCGAGCCTGTTAAACGGTTGCTGGCCGGGTTGCAGGCGGAACATGACTTCACCAAGTCATTCCCGGAATATAAGCATCGTGGCAGCGAAGAAGAGCATCAACGCTGGCAGTTGGCGGTGCAGAATAACCCACCGCTGCTGCACCCGGTGATCCGCACCCATCCGGTCACGGGTAAGCAGGCGCTGTTCGTCAATGAAGGGTTCACTACGCGCATTGTCGGTTTGACCGCGAAAGAGAGTGACGCGTTATTGAATTTCCTGTTTGCGCATATCACCAAGCCGGAATTCCAGGTGCGTTGGCGCTGGCAGGCCAATGACATTGCGATTTGGGATAACCGCGTTACGCAGCATTACGCCAATGCGGATTATCTGCCGCAGCGGCGCATTATGCACCGTGCGACCATTCTGGGGGATAAGCCGTTTTATCGGGCTTGAGGATAACGGTACAGGCGGGCACAATGCCCGCCTGAGGTTGATGACCAAGTTGCCTTCTAGCTCGATATACCCAGGTCTAGCGCACCGAGAGGCACTCCGACGGCTTACGCCGTTACGACCCTTTCGGCACGCTCCCCCTAATAACCAGCTTTGTCAGCAGTCTGAAGCGTACACAAAGCGCGCCTGTTGCTGCTCTGCGGGTTGATGTATGAATACATTAATTGCAGCTTGATTTACCGGTTTTATGGTTAATCGCCCCTTTTTCTATCAGCAGGTTTGCCACATCGGTAAAGCCGTGTTCGCAGGCACCGCTGAGAGGGCTGGCGTTAATTTTAGGATTCTCGTTTATCGCGACGACATTTAAATCAGGGTTAAATTGTAGAATGTATTTGACGGTGTCGAGTCTGCCATCCACTGCGGCGACCATAAATAGTGTTTCACCATCTTTCTCTTTGGCATTCCAGTCTACTTCGTTCTTTAAACGCTCATGCAGATATTTAACCACCTCGGCATTTTTACCCATAACCGCAGATTTCACCGTATTGTAAACATCGGCTCTATCGGTGGCGCGAATATCAGCACCTTGCTCTGTCAGATATTGAACGATATCAAAATAACCAATGAACGCAGCCCAGCCTAACGCGGTTTGCCCTAAGGAAGCTTCATCTTTTGCCTCAAGATTTTGCCCCGCTTCGACCATTTTTTTAACCGTGGCTAAATTGCCTTGTTTAACCGCATCAAACCAGGCGGCGTCTGGGCCTACAGAGGGTTTTTCATAGAAAATACGGTGTGATAGTAACTTAGGATTGGCAATTTCCTGCATTTCTGCATAGCTAAATCTGAATTTTGATAAATCCACATTTCCTTTGTTTTCTTGGGCGTATAAATTAAATGAACTAGAAGTGATAATGCCGGCAAGAAATATTATTTTTGTTAATTTCATCATGTTATTTACCTGGACGTGAGTTAAAAAGAGTTTTTAGACTATTTTCGCGGATAACACCACTAGTTATATTGAGTATGATATTCAAAAAAATTGAGTGTTAAAAACGTACAGTAAAACGTCAAATCTGCGGAATACTAAACTCATATACTCTAAATAATTCGAGTTGCATGTAGGCGGCAAGTCCGCGAGTCGCCAGGAGCATAGATAACTATGTGACTGGTGCGAACGGACGCAGCCAACACCCATGCAACTTGAAGTATGACGGGTATA
>JBAQHZ010000417.1:0-3385 GCA_049288585.1 Chania sp. | reverse complement strand
AAACGACAGCACCCTTGATAACCACCTGGAAGTGCGCAAAGTCAGTTATGCCGATGCCAGTAACCTGTATGTTTCTGCGCAGGGTAAGGCTGGCAACGATGGCAGCCAGCAGCATCCGCTCGATCTCATCACGGCCGCGCAAGCGCTGGCTCCCGGTGGCGTGCTGTGGTTGGCAGAGGGCGATTACCCGCACAGCGTCTTGCCCGCTTCCGCCAGCGGAACCGCTACGCAGTTGAAAAAGCTGCGTCCATTGGGGCGTAATGTGGTGCTGCATGGGTTGAATCTGGATGCCAGCTATTGGGACATCCAGGGAATAACGGTGACCGAGAATAGTTTCAGAATTGCCGGTAGCCATAACCGTATCGATCGGGTGGTGGCACACCATGCCGATGATACCGGCATCATTATCTCTTCTCCGGCTGATACCGATCGGCCGCTGTGGGCCAGCCATAATCTGATTTCCAATGCGGAATCCTATGGCAACAAAGATCCCGGTTTGATCAATGCCGATGGTTTTGCCGTCAAAATGCGCGTGGGTGAGGGTAACCGGCTGGTGGCTTGTTTCTCGCACGATAACGTGGATGACGGTTTCGACCTGTTCAACAAGATTGAGGATGGCCCGAACGGGCGAGTGATTATTGAAAACAGCATCGCGCTGCGCAACGTCAACAATGGCTTCAAGCTGGGCGGCGAAGGGTTACCGGTCGATCATCAGGTTTCGGGCAGTATTGCTATAGAAAACGGTATGGATGGATTTACCGACAACTTTAATCCTGGGGCTCTGCGGCTCACCAACAATACTGCCATTGATAATCAACGGTTTAATTATATTTTCCGCCCTGGCCCCTATACCACCAAGGAAAAACAGGGCGTGTTCAGCGGCAATGTCTCCCTGCGTACCAAACCGGCGGAGTATGCTGACGCCGTTGTGGGCCAGATTGCTGGGAACAACGCCTTTATCTTGGCAGAGAACAAATAGCAGCGCACCGGGCTCGTTTTATGGCAGGCCAATAATCTCCGCGTTTCCGTGGCTCCGTTGGACAGACAGGAGCCACAAACTTCACTGCTATTATGTCGATCGCCATCAAATAAATGGAAAATACCTTTCACAAAAATCAAAACATCGTTTCAATTTAATTGATTGCCATAGGGATAAGCGCTAGACTTGCCACATCATGATGACAGGGACGGGCAATAGCGCCCGCTCTGTGCGGCAGCAAGCTGCGAATACTGGCGGGATTGCACTGTTATCCCCACTTTTTGATAAGGGCCGATGATGCCCTGAGTACTAAGGAAAAGAGCATGATTCTCGATAATTTCTCGTTGCAGGGTAAAGTGGCTGTCGTGACCGGTTGTGACACCGGTCTGGGTCAAGGCATGGCTCTTGGGCTGGCGCAGGCGGGTTGTGATATCGTCGGCATCAACGTGGTTGAGCCAACGGAGACCATCGCGAAAGTTGCAGAACTTGGGCGTCGTTTCCTGAGCCTGAAAGCTGACCTGAGCAACCTGGACGTGCTGCCTTCCCTGGTTGAACGTGCCGTGGCTGAATTTGGCCATATCGATATTCTGGTGAACAACGCAGGTATCATCCGCCGTCAGGACGCGCTGGAGTTCAGCGAAAAAGACTGGGACGACGTGATGAACCTGAACATTAAAACGGTCTTCTTTATGTCACAGGCCGTAGCGCGTCAATTCATTGCTCAGGGTAAGGGCGGCAAGATCATCAATATCGCTTCCATGCTGTCTTACCAAGGTGGTATTCGTGTGCCTTCCTATACGGCGTCGAAGAGCGCGGTAATGGGTGTGACTCGTCTGTTGGCTAACGAATGGGCCAGCCATGGCATCAACGTGAACGCCCTGGCACCGGGTTATATGGCAACTAACAACACCCGCCAACTGCGCGACGATCAGGCTCGCAGCGAAGCGATCCTTGAGCGTATTCCTGCCGGGCGTTGGGGCCTGCCAGAAGATCTGATGGGGCCGGCGGTATTCCTGGCTTCACCAGCTTCAGATTACATTAACGGCTTTACCCTGGCGGTAGACGGCGGCTGGTTGGCGCGCTAAGTCTGAAAGATAACGCATTGATTTTATTTGCAGAGAGGAAACGATGAATATTGCACTGATGATGGAAAACAGCCAGGCGGGTAAAAATGCGCTGGTTCTCGAACAACTGCAGGCCGTAGCGGCTGACAATCATGATGCGGTGTTCAACGTCGGCATGAGTGACGAGAAAGATCACCATCTGACCTATATCCACCTAGGGATCATGGCCAGCATCCTGCTGAACGCAGAAGCGGTCGACTTCGTGGTTACCGGTTGCGGCACTGGCCAGGGCGCAATGATGTCACTGAACGCCCACCCAGGTGTGGTTTGCGGTTACTGCATCGAGCCGGCGGACGCCTTCCTGTTCGCCCAAGTCAACAACGGTAACGCGCTTGCTCTGCCGTTCGCCAAAGGTTTTGGCTGGGGTGCAGAACTGAATATTCGTTACATCTTTGAGAAAGCATTTACCGGCCGTAGAGGTGAAGGCTACCCCGTCGATCGTAAGGAACCTCAGGTACGTAACGCCGGTATTCTGAACCAGGTTAAGCGTGCAGTGAGCAAAGATAACTATCTTGATACGCTGCGTGCTATCGACCCGGAATTGGTGAAAACCGCCGTCAGCGGCGCACGTTTCCAGGAATGCCTGTTCTCACAAGGCAAGAAAGCCGAAATCGTGGCATTCGTAAAAGATATTATCAACCGCGCTTGATTTTCATTCAGGTGGCCGCTCGTCGGCCACCTGCTTCATCGGTTACCGTTACTGCGTTAGAATGGGTTTCCTATTTCGTACCAAGGGAAGCTTATGAAGCTGATGTTCGCCTCTGACTTACATGGTTCACTTTCCGCCACTGAAAAAATTCTTGAGCTGTTTGAGCAAAATCATGCCGACTGGCTGATTCTTTTGGGTGATTTACTCAATCACGGGCCGCGCAATGCGCTGCCAGATGCCTATCAACCTGCCCAGGTTGCCGAGCGGTTAAATCTCTATCGCGATAAGATCATTGCCGTTCGTGGCAATTGCGACAGCGAAGTCGATCAGATGCTGCTTTCATTCCCCATTACCGCTCCGTTTCAGCACGTGTTGCTGCCAAATAGACGGCTGTTTTTAACCCATGGTCACCTTTATCATCCCGGCCTATTACCGCCTTTATCTCAGGGTGATGTGTTGGTGTATGGTCATACGCACCTACCACAGGCAGAACGGCAGGGAGATATTTATTGCTTTAATCCAGGTTCGGTCAGCATCCCCAAAGGGGGCTTTCCTGCCAGTTATGGCATACTGGAGCATGATATTTTGCGCGTGGTCGATTTGCACGGTGGCAAGGCTGTTGCAGAGCTGGCA
>JBAQHZ010000416.1:0-9624 GCA_049288585.1 Chania sp. | reverse complement strand
CATTCACAATGCATCCAATGACCTTATGGGCCTCGGTTAACGGCTATGGGCGGTAGCGTGCCCGCACGGCGTCATGGCGGGCAGGAAAAGAGAACAGGGAAGGGGCATGAGCACTCACGCAGCACGTTTATTACATCGGTTAAATCCTTACTGTGCCCAGGCACTGGCGGCAGCGGCGACGCTCTGCCAGACCCGTGGCCATGCGGAGATCACCGTGGAGCACTGGTTGCTCAAATTAGTCGAGCAGGGGGATGGCGATCTGTCGGTGATCGCCCGGCGCTATGACTGGGATCAGGATGCGCTGTGGCACGGGTTGCTGGCACATCTTGAACGTTTACCCCATCAGCTCCAGGGCAAGCCGCAGCTGTCGGCCCCGCTGCAGCAATTGATTCAACAGGCCTGGCTGGAGGCCTCGGCACAGGTCAACACGGAGGCGGTACGCTCGCTGCATGTGCTGATGGCCCTGGTCGCCGCCCCGCATCTTGTTACCCAGAACGCCACCTGGCCATTGCTCAGTCTCAGTGCCACGCAACTGGCCCACCTGCTGCCGCTGCTGGATGCGCAATCGGAAGAGCGCCCGGAAAAGCCCCCGCGCCTTGAATGGCCGGTTGAGGCCCCGGTTGAAGCCACGTTGCCCCCGGCCGTTGAACCGGACGAGGCCTTGCAGGCCGAACTGGATAAATTTACCCAGGACCTGACCGCCAAAGCGCGGGCGGGCGAGATTGACCCGGTGTTGGGGCGTGACAACGAAATCCGCCAGATGGTGGACATTCTCTCCCGCCGCCGCAAGAACAACCCGATTTTGGTCGGCGAACCCGGCGTGGGTAAAACCGCGCTGGTGGAAGGGCTGGCGCTGCGCCTGGCCGAGGGGGATGTCCCGGCCAGCCTGAAAACCGTCAGCGTGCGCACCCTCGACTTAGGGCTGTTGCAGGCGGGGGCGGGCGTGCGCGGCGAGTTTGAACAACGGCTGAAGAACGTGATTGCGGCGGTGCAGCAGTCACCGACGCCGATACTGCTGTTTATCGACGAAGCGCACACCCTGATTGGTGCGGGTAATCAGGCGGGCGGTGCCGATGCGGCCAACCTGCTGAAACCGGCGCTGGCGCGTGGTGAACTGCGCACCATCGCGGCCACCACCTGGTCGGAGTACAAACAGTATTTTGAGCGTGATGCGGCACTGGAGCGGCGCTTTCAACTGGTCAAAGTCGAAGAGCCGGATGATGTAAACGCCTGCCGGATGCTGCGCGGCCTGAAGGCGCGTTATGCCAGCTACCATGGGGTGCATATCTGCGATTCGGCGGTGAAAGCGGCCGTGACGCTCTCGCGCCGTTACCTGACCGGCCGACAATTACCGGATAAAGCGGTCGACCTGCTGGATACCGCCAGTGCGCGGGTGCGTATGGGGCTGGACAGTGAGCCCGAGCAAATTGTACACCTCAGAACAGAGCTGGCGGCGTTGACCATCGAGCAACAGTCAATTGAACAGGACAAGGTGCTGGACCCCGCCATTGACCCGGCCCGGCTGGCGGACATCAGCGACCGGCTGCGGGCACTGCAACAGCATCAGGTCCGGCTGGCGGTACAATACGCGCAAGAGCGGACGCTGACAGAACAACTGCTGGTGGCACGTCAAGACGGCCACCGCCGTGAAGAGTGTGACGCACTGCGGGCGCAGTTGCACGATATCCAGCGCTGCAACCCGCTGCTGTGGCTGGACGTGGATGCCAGGACGGTGGCGACGGTGATTGCCGACTGGACCGGCGTGCCGCTGGGCAGCCTGCTGAAAGACGAACAGAGCGAATTACTGCAACTCGAACGCCAGTTGGCGAAACGGGTTATCGGACAAGACGTGGCGCTGGGTGACCTGGCGCAACGACTGCGCGCCACCCGCGCTGGGCTGACGCCGGACAATGGCCCGCAGGGCGTGTTCCTGCTGGTCGGCCCGAGCGGCGTGGGCAAGACCGAAACCGCGCTGGCACTGGCGGATACCCTGTTTGGCGGTGAAGCATCGCTAATTACCATCAACCTCTCCGAATACCAGGAAGCGCATACCGTCAGCCAGCTCAAAGGCTCACCACCGGGCTATGTGGGCTATGGCCAGGGCGGCATTCTGACCGAAGCCGTGCGTCAACGGCCTTACAGTGTGGTGTTGCTGGACGAGGTGGAAAAGGCCCACCGCGACGTGCTCAACCTGTTCTATCAGGTGTTTGACCGCGGTTTTATGCGTGACGGCGAAGGGCGGGAGATTGATTTTCGCAACACCGTGATAGTGATGACCTCGAACCTCGGCAGCGATGCGCTGACGACGTATCTGGATAAACACCCCGACGCGCCCGAGAGCGAATTACACGAACGGCTGCGCCCGCTGTTGCGTGACCATTTCCAGCCCGCGCTGCTGGCGCGTTTCCAGACCCTGATTTACCGCCCACTGGGCGCGGTGGCGCTCAAACGCATCGTCGCCATCAAACTGGCGCAGTTGGCCCAACGGTTACAGCAGCATTACGGCCTGCGTTGTGTGATGGAAGACAGCCTGACCGACTCTTTGGTGGCGGCCTGCCTGCAACCGGACAGCGGGGCACGCCATATCGACAGCCTGCTGAACCAGCATGTTTTGCCGGTACTGAGCCAACGGCTCCTCAGCCAGAAGGCAGCAAAACACCACCCGACCCGGCTGACGCTGGGGTGGGACAAGGACGCGGGCATCATGCTCGAATTTGATGGAGAAAAAAGATGAGTGAACTATCCACCGCGCTATTTTTCGACCACAGTCACCACAAATTAGCGGTCCGCGGCAGCAATGCTCAAATAGATGTGCTGGGCTTTACCGGTGAGGACGCGCTGAGCGCGCCGTTCCGTTACGCCATCCAGTTCACGAGCCGCGACAAGGCCATCGCCCCGGACACCATGCTGATGCAGGACGCCGCCTTCACCCTGCAGGCCCCGGTGATGGAGGCCTTTGGTGTGTCCGTCCAGCAACCCCAGCGGGTGATTCAGGGGGTGGTCACCGGCTTCAAGCGCCTCTCCACCTCGCGCGATGAAAGCCACTACGAAGTCTGCCTGCAACCCCGTCTGGCGCTGCTGTCGCGCAGCCATCAGAACGCGATTTATCAGGACATCTCGGTGCCGGGTATCGTGGAGAAAATCCTGCGTGAGCGCCACGACATGCGCGGGCAGGATTTTGTCTTCACGCTGGCCCATGAGTATCCACGCCGCGAACAGGTGATGCAGTACGGTGAAGATGACCTGACCTTTATCTCGCGCTTGCTGGCCGAGGTGGGTATCTGGTTCCGCTTTACCGCCGACCCGAAGCTCCATATCGACGTGGTGGAGTTTTACGACGACCAGCGGCATTACCAGCAGGGGATGACGCTGCAGGCGGTGCCTCCTTCTGGGATGCACGACAGCGGCGCTGACTCGGTCTGGGCCCTGTCCAGCGCCCATCAGGTGGTGGAGAAATCGGTCAGCACCAACGATTACAACTACCGCACCGCCACCGCCGACCTGACGAGTCAGGTGGATGTGACACGCGGTGACGCCACCACCTACGGTGAAGCCTATCATTACGCCGATAATTACCTGACCGCAGGCAGCGAAGGGCGTGACCCGGAGCCGGAAAGCGGGGCCTTTTATGCCCGCTTGCGCCATGAGCGCTACCTGAACCAACAGACCCGGTTCACCGGCGTGGCCAACACCGCAACATTGGTGCCAGGTCAGGAACTGAAGGTCACCGGCAGTTATGCCCCGGCTGCGTTTGCCCAGGGTGTGGTGATAGTACGCACCACCAGTTCGGCACGGCGCGACCGTAGCTTTGAGGTGGAGTTCGAGGCCATCCCCTATTCCGAGGATTACGGCTTCCGCCCGGCGTTGCTCCCCAAACCCAGGATGGCAGGCACGCTACCGGCACGGGTGACCAGCACCACCGCCAATGACATCTACGGTCATATCGACAAAGACGGGCGCTACCGAGTGAACATGCTGTTCGACCGAGACAGTTGGGAGCCGGGTTATGAGAGCCTGTGGGTGCGGCAAGCCCGTCCGTATGCGGGAGACGTCTATGGACTCCATCTTCCACTTTTGGCAGGGACGGAAGTGGCGATTGCGTACGAAGATGGCAATCCAGACCGCCCTTACATCGCGCACGTTCTGCATGATTCGGCGCACGTCGACCACGTCACCATCCGCAACTACAAGCGCAACGTACTGCGTACTCCGGCCAACAACAAACTCAGACTGGATGACACGAGAAATCAGGAGCATATCAAGCTCAGTACCGAGTACGGTGGCAAGAGCCAACTGAACCTGGGGCACCTGGTTGACAGCGAGAAGCAGCAGCGCGGTGAAGGGGGAGAGGTACGTACCGACGACTGGCTGGCCCTGCGGGGTGGCAAAGGTATTTTACTCTCGTCTCAAGCGCAACCCCGAGCCAGTGGTCAGCAATTGAGCATGGACGAGATTAAGCGCCAGTTGTCTGACGCACTTGCCTTGGCGGAATCCCTCTCCAACGTACTGCAGACAGCGCAAATCGACCCGCTTGACAACAGTACCCAGCAGGCTTTTCTGCAGCAAAGTGTGGATACCCTTCAGCAACCCGTTATTGTGGCCGGAGCCCCGGCCGGGATTGCCCTCTCTACACCGCAACACATTCAGTTGAGCGCCAACCAGAACCAGATATTCACTGCAGGCGGTAATACGGAAATATCGGCACTGAAACGCATCGCGTTGGTGGCCAAAAAAACACTGGTGGTTTTTGTGCATGAAATGGGGATGAAGCTGGTTGCTGCGGCCGGGAAAATCGAAATGCAGGCACAAACTGGTGGTATTGATATCGTGGCCCAAAAGGGCATCACAGTCACCAGCCTTGACGATGAAATCATTATCTCGGCGAAGAAAAAAATCACGCTGCAGTGTGGTGGCTCTTATCTGACGATTGACCCGACCAAAATCGAGAGTGGCACCGGCGGTGATTTTAAGGTGAAAAGTGCCAGTTTTGATTATGCTGGCCCGGCAAAGCTTGATGTGCCCTACCCGAAATTTACGGCCTGTGAATCCACCGCCTCTGACGCTGCCAGCCAGGGCGACGCCACAATGCCACTGGGCTAAGGAATGGCAATGACGATTGACTATCTGGAACAGGCATTACCACTGGAGGCGCACCAGTATGCTGTCATTGACCGTTTGCGGATACCTGTCTTGCCGGAGGGGTGGCCCTGTATCGAACTGGTGTCACCGATGCTGGCGCCACAGGCACACCTTTACCCGTGGTTAGTGCCGTTGCATGAGTTACCCTCGGGTGAATGGCTTGCATTGATAAAAGAACTGTCACAGCATGCAGACCTGCGCTCGCCGCCGATGTGTTCTCTTATGCTGTGCAGCACTCGCTCTCCTCAGGCGGTACGTAATGCCTTGGTCAATGCGTTGTATTTTAAGGATGAGCAACAGCAAGGACATATTCTGCGCTATTACGATCCCCGCGTGCTGTTTCACCTGCACTGGATGCTGAGCCCGTGGCAGTTGTTTAATCAACTTCCCGCACAGGAAATACCGCGCTGGACCTTCTGGCTGGAGGGGGGCTGGCATACACTGGAATTCCCTGAACGCCTTTCTTACCAACCTGGCGAGGCCGTGGGAATACCGCTGGAACAGTTGCAACGCAGCGGGCAGATAAATCAGGCGCTGTTAAAGCTGCCACGCAGTGCGGATATGACACAACGCCAGGACACCAGTCGCCGGATAGAGGCTTTGCTGGAGCAGGCGATGAAGTGCGAACTCCCCACTCAGGAAGACCGTATTGCGTTTGCGCTACACGGTCTGACGCAGCGTGAAGGATTCTGGACTACGCCAAAGATGCAGGCCTTTCTGGCACAGGCCAGGCAGGCTGCAGACTTTTACCGTGATGAAACCAGTGACTGGGATGAAAGCCGCTGGCTGGAGATGACCCAGACTCAGCCCCGCAACATTCGATGGAACGATTAACATGAGCACACAAAAAGGCTGTAAATTCTGTATTCGTCGGGGGCTTCCTCTCTTACCCGCACGCCCGGCGGTAATATCACAAAGCGATACCTTACCCCATCTGCCAGCCTCCATTACCGTACCGACGGTGGCTCAAGGAGAAACCGCATGGACAGCGCGTTTGTTGCGCGAAGGTTTTCTCTATATCTGGGCAGAATCGGGTAAACGTTGGATAAACTATTTCGCGACGAGTGAAGGCTATTATTACCCGTTGCCAGAAAACGGCGATGTGCCACAGGATATTGTCAATGGCAAGGTCAAGCCCTGTATTACGCAGCCTGCCGAACTGGCGAGCGCCTCACTGATTACCCTGCCGGTTAAACCGGCAGGCATGAAAAACGGGGTGTTCTGGTTTGTCTGGTCCGAAGTGGAATGGACGGAGACGGTACGTAAAAAACATGAAGATGCCGCCTACCGCAGCAAGTCCATGCAATCGTTTGATATGGATGCATGGATAAACGGTGGGAAAGCAAAACAGACATTACCTATTGCCAAGCTGAGTGACACGATAGCGGAATACAGCCGCAGTGCGGCTCAATGCAAGGCAAAACAATGGACGCGGGCGCCATGGAAAAAGGTGAATCCGGCAGCGGGAGAGAATATTAAACTCGCGGCTGATGCACTTTATGCCGGTAAAGGGGCGATCCTGCTGCTGGAAGATGCCCCTGCCATACTGCAGGATCTTTCTGCCGTTATTGATTATGACTTGCAAGAACAGGTCTACAAAAAACCCGAATATCAGCGAGAACTGGCTTTAGCCAGTGCCATTACCGGCCTGAAGGAGTCGATGAAACGCCAATTTCAGCGTGATTACATCGAGAAGCGTGAAAGTGATGAGAGGATTGCCCTTTATGGCCCCTTTGGCTACTCCGCAAATCCTGATGTGCCGGACAATATGTACACTGCGGTTGGTGACAGTCAAATGCACGCTGCCGTAGAAAAGAAATGGAAAGAATACGAACAGTATTACGATCCGAATCAAGTGACTAATTTTCAGGATAAATTCAGTCAAATCTTAAAGCAGTACAACGACGACATCATCAGCCCACGCACTGAGATGTATCTGGCGTGGTTCAAGGGCAAAGCGCTGCTGGGGTATTTTCAGCATAACTTTGATACTCGCGAACTGAAAAGCGGCATTGAGTATGTTCAGACCCTGAATTATTGCATTGCAGGTATGCAGGATAAAGTCGGAGTTCTTCGTCATTTCACCGATTTGCTGTCAGGGACACCGACAGACTCTACCAATATCCTGGCGCGGGCGTTAGTACTGAATCAGGATGTATTGGCCGAGAAGTTAGCTGAAGCAACAAAAGGGTTTTCTGACTGGTTTTCTATCCCCTGGAATGGGATAGCGGATGCGTTCAGAGAGGGTATTGAGAAAAAACGTGATAACGCGGCTGGCGTGGCGGGTATTTTTATCGGTTTGCTGTCAGGTGTACTGACGAGAAAGATCACTCAGGCGCTTGAGTCAAATCAGGTCTATGGTTGCCTGGTTGCAATGGGGGCGCTCACCAATAAAGCGCTGGTTCCACTGGAAAAAACCGGCACCTACAGACAGTTTGTTGCTGAGGTGGTTAAGCAGTTGGCGAAAGAAAGCGGGCTTGATGGCAAAGCGAATCAAGGCAGCTTACGCGGTTATGTCCGGCGGGAGTTGAGGCGGCTCAGGATCGACGGGCTGCCGATGGAAGGGGTGGAAACGAAACGATTTCTGGTGATGGTGGATATCGACAAGGTGCATGAACTGGCCGCTTTACCGCCCAAAGAGCGTGCTGCTGCCCTGAGTAAATTGCTACGGACTTCTGCGGATGTTGAAGCGCAGCAATTTAGCCGCTGGCAAGGGGCCGTTCAACGTGGGGTTAGAAAAGCCGGGGAGGCCATGCCGTTTACTTTAGGCGTTATTTCTGGCGTGTTGCAGGTTGCTGCGCTTTATACCACAGCCGATCTTAAAAATAAAAAGACGTTAACTGCCGATCAAAAAGAAGCACACTCCCGTTTTTGGGCCGGTGTGGCGGGGCTGGGGAGCACGACATTAAGTGTGATAGAAACCGGTATAAAACAGTTTCGGTTATTTGCAGATGCAACATCAAGAATGCGCGTTTTTAGTTCTGCCTCTGTTAGGGAATGGGTTGGCTATGTGGGAAAAGGATTGGGTGTAGTGGCTGGGGCCACTGCTGTGATTTATGATCTGTATCATGCTGGCGATGAGTTTAATAAAGGTCATACTGGGCTTTTTTATGCTTATCTTTTATCCGCAGGGGCTGGAGTTTGGGTGACTGCTGCCGTCATCTGGGCAATACCAGTTATAGGAACGTTTATTGCAATTGCTATTCTAATTGGCACGGCTATTTATCTGGCATTTAATAATCGCGATAATATTCAAAAGTGGCTGGTGCAATGTTTATGGCGCAGGATACCGGTAAATAAAAATCATTCAAAAGAAGATCAAGATAAATTTAAAGAAAGGGAAATTGCCGATCTTCCTATTTGGCCAACCATGCAAATGGAAATGGACGAACTAAAATTAGCACTAGACTCAGAGGGATAATATGGATTACTACGGACTTTTTCCAAAATTCAAACTCAACCGTCCACTTAATGAGACAGAGAAAACGTATCAATTAAGACAAGATCAGCATATCGATATCAAAGGGCAGTCAATGATCCCGGATAATAAAGTTATTTCAATAAACTCTAGCTATCTGGAATTGGTAGATAAGTACTATTCAGCAAAAGGATTTGGCAGTCTAATAAGTTCACTTTTTTTTATTTCTTTCTTATCAATATATTTTTTTGTATTAATTATGATTGTACTTGATGGTAGGTGGAAGACATTAAGTGATATTAGTGTTGTTTTTTTTGTTTCTTTGATTTGCATTCCTGCAATAGCATGGATGTTTATTTTATTAAAAACTGAATGGTTTGCTTGGACACATTACCCTGTTCGTTTTGACAGAAAAAACCGACTGGTGCATGTTTTCCGATTGGATGGCTCTACCTACAGCGTTCCTTGGGATAGCGTGTTTTTCACCTCGGGTTTGAACCACAGAAAAGACTTCAACAAAGACTATTATATCAGCGGTCATGTACTGGCTGATGATAACCAGACGGTGATTGATACCTTCTGCTTACCGGCAACCCATTCAGACCGAAGGGAATTGGAGCGGCACTGGGAATTTGTGCGCCGTTATATGGAGGAAGGGCCTGAGTCGGTGATTGGTGTGGTGAATTTTTGTCTACCGATTACCAAAAAGCGTGAAGGGTTCCGATTCGGTCTGTTATATCTATTGTCTGGCTGTAATGGCGCACCATTATTCCTCTTCCCGTTTTTCTTTGTGCTGTTCTTTATCTTTAGCGTACCGCGTTACATCGCCATGGTAACCAGTAAAATCCCTGTCTGGCCTGAAAGTATTGAGTCCCTGTGTAAAGTTGCGGCTGATGACCCTTATCTGGTCGATGCATCCAGTAACTCAAAACATCCGTGGCGGGATATTTTCAAGAAATCGTCTCCCGATAGTGAGAAGCCATAACTCCGCCAGATAGGAAATAAGAGCCTAACCAGCTTTTTTACAGGTTAAAGTGGGTGGATTTAAATTAGCGTTTGGTTTAGAG
>JBAQHZ010000415.1:0-5380 GCA_049288585.1 Chania sp. | reverse complement strand
CATTAACGGTCCTTAAGGACAGTTTTGGTTTAAACAAAGATGAGGTCATCGACCTGACCGTCTGGGGAGCTAAATTGATGCTGCGACAGGCTCTGGAAGAAAATGGTCAGGTGAGTAACGAAAACTGACGGCACGTACAACAATGTAAACGCAGTCTGTCGTGCAAAGGTGCTGTTCGTATTCCATCGACAGCACCGTTCTGCGGCTAAGTACCTTAATCTTTAACGCGTTTCGTTTATTTTCTTCTTGTATATCGTGTGCTATTTTTAGCCATCCCTTCGCATGGTTAATTTTTATTAATCAAAAATAGACCGGATAAGGACAATCCCGTGGCGCTGGCAGGCAGCCTGCTGCAAGACACCTCGTACTCGCTCACAACGCCTGAGGATTAGGCGACCCACCACTGGGTATTGGGTTTGCGGGTTCGACAGAACTTTGTCATGAGCCACCATCATTTAGGGAAAGAAAGATGAGCATTCAGGACTACATTCTGGCTGGCAGTAAATTACCGATCCATAACCATTATCAACTGCGCTTCCCAAACCTTGAGTCCAAACAGCCGGGTATCGGGATTTCGGTCCTCAGATTTTCTGGCGTTGAAGCCATCAGCACCATTCTGCGTTACGAGATTGAATTTACCAGCGCCACCAAAGATATCCCTGCTCAACCCATCATCAATTATTCTGCCCTGTTTCTGATGTACCCCGACGGCAAGCCGTGGGAATCGGTCAAACCGCGTATTCTGCCGGGGGTGATCACCCAGTTCCGCCAATGTGGCACCTCCGCTGATGAAACCCGCTATGTGGTGACCCTTGAGCATCGTCTGACCAGACTAACCCAAGGGGCAAATAACGCGGTCTACCAGAATGACAGTATTATCAGCATGACGGAGAACACCTTCCTGCGTTTCAACATGGACAGGCTGGATTTCCGCTTCGCGCTCCATGACCAGTACCCTCTCAAACCCATTATGATCCAGTTCGGTGAGAGTGAATACGCCCATATCGCCCGCCGCTTGGCCGACAGCGGCGTGTCGTATTATTTTGAGTACGACGAAGAGAACAACTGTGATGTGATGGTGTTTGCCGATAATGCTTACGCCTTCGCGAAAAAGGGAGCCATTCCTGTCAGGAATCTGGCTGGCTTGCATGACGGCGGGGTGGAGTCGATCTGGGAGATGTCTGTCAGCCGTAAGGCGATCCCGAAACAGGTGCGGGTGAACGACGACTATTACCCGCGCGCGCAAAGCGACATGATGGCGGAGGCGGAAACCAATCCAGACTACCCCGCGCTGATTGGCGAGGATTACCGTTGGGGTGAGTCTTACCCCGAGCCGGGCAAAGAATACAGCACGGAACCCGGTCAGGGCATGTGGTATGCCAAACGTCGGCAAGAACGTTACCTGACCGAGCAAATCACCTTTGAAGGCAAATCCAGCTGTATGACGCTGCGCCCCGGTATGGTCATCACCACGCCGGGCAAGGACTGGCCAGAAGCCCCGAACGGCCTGCTGATTGTCTCCACCGAGTCAAAGAACATCTCGCGCGACAGCGCCTATATGATCACTTTTACCGCTGTGCCGTACAATCCACAGCATCCGTATCGTCCGGCGTTACTGCCGTGGCCAACGATGACCGGTACATTGCCCGCGCGAATTTCCAGTGCACATCCTGACGAGCCTTATGCACACATCAACGCCGATGGGCTATACCGCGCACAGTTTGGTTTTGACCGCACCGAATGGAAGAAGGGGTTTGAGAGCTGTTGGCTGCGGTTGGCCAAGCCGTATTCGGGGGATACCTACGGATTTCATATGCCGTTGCTGGATTCAACCGGCGTAGCGATAGCCTTTGAAGGAGGCGACGTCGACAGGCCGTACATCGCTTTTGCCTTGCATGATTCGCGTCACCCAGACCATGTGGCCTTACCAAATCATAAACGCAACGTGATAAGGACTCCAGCTCAAAACAAGATCCGACTAGACGATGAACGGGGTAAAGAGCACATCAAGATTTCCACGGTCCATTCGGGGAAATCCTGGATAGGGCTGGGGCATCTGGTCGACAGTGGCCGAAAAAAACGCGGTGAAGGTTTTGAGCTGCAAACTGGGAGCTGGGGGACGCTCCGCGCCGCGAAAGGGATGTTTATCACCACCTATTTACGCGATCCTTCCGCCAAGCAGTTGGACATGCAGGAAGCCAAACAGCAGTTGAAGGATGCCATCACATTGGCCAGTTCCCTGCGCGATGCGGCGGAAGTGGCCAAGGCCGAACTGGCGGATCTGTCGTCACAGAAACAATTGCTGATGCAAGCGATCGATGAAATGAAGCAGGCGGCGGTGCTGATCAGCGCCCCGGCCGGGATCGCGCTGACCACGCCGAAAACGCTGCAACTGAATGCGGAAGAAAACCTGACATTCACCGCCCGTCAACAGGCGGATATTTCCGTCTTGAAGCGTATCACCCTGGCGGCGGGTAAAGCCATCAGCCTGTTTGCGCAGGAAGCCGGGATGAAGCTGTTTGCCGCCAAAGGGCAGATCGAGCTTCAGGCGCAGAGTGATGAAATGCACCTGTCGTCCCTCAAGGACATGACCATCAGCAGCCATGCGGGCAAAACCATTATTGCCGCCAAAGACGAACTGTTGCTGACCTGTGGCGGTGCCTTTATCCGCCTGAAAGGTGGCCAGATTGAGTACGGCAGCCCCGGCAACCAGACGGTCAAAGCCACCAACTGGGTGGTTCAAGGCCCGGAAAACATGGATATCACCCACCCTACGTTTCCCCAAAGCATACCGAAGCAGGCGCTGCGTTTTCAGTTGGGTAGTTCACCACAAAGCCCGACCAAAGTGCGAGCCAATGAACCGTACAAGCTGTATGCCAACGGCGCACTGGTGCAGCAAGGGTTGACCGATGCCGATGGCAATATCGAGATTGAGCACCAGATCCCGACGCAGAAATACAAATTGGAACTGATGAGCGGCGAACAATTCAACATCAACGTACTCAATGAGGGACAGGGCAAGCCGGAAGATGCCATTCCTCGCAGCGGGTTTAGGGCGGTTAATCCGGGCAGTACCGAGGATGC
Source organism: Chania sp. (assembly GCA_049288585.1). Classification (GTDB taxonomy): domain Bacteria; phylum Pseudomonadota; class Gammaproteobacteria; order Enterobacterales; family Enterobacteriaceae; genus Chania. Next base: position 2,296 of record JBAQHZ010000415.1, on the reverse strand, counting down.
CTCACAGCTGGGTAATCAGTGGCGTACCGCGCTCCATAACTTGCTGAACCCAAAATCCGCTGAATCAGACGACAACGCCTAACAGGACACATCATGATCAAGACCACACCGCAAGATATCAACATCGTTCCGGGGGTAGATACCTGCGTTATCATGACCCCGCAGTGGTTTCCTGAAGATACGGAGTACCCGCCTTGTGCAGCGGCTTACGGGCCGCTGATTAATGGTGAGAGAGCGTTTGGGGCCGTTGCCAGGGCAATAAAGCAGGCCAAGCACAGCATCGATATCATCACCTGGGGTTTTCAGGCTTCGATGTATTTTGAGCGCGGTGGTTCAGGAAAAATGATTGGTGAATTACTGGAAGAAGCCGCTAGCCGAGGCGTTCAAGTCCGTGTGCTGGTGTGGTTTGCCAATACTGGGCAGATGGCGGCCGGGCCTAATTTCCCAGGGTGGCAGAGCGCGTTAAATCCCAGCAGAGTAGCTTACCCTCATGGGACGAATGAAGTGGTAAATGCCCCAGCCTATATAAGCTCGGTTGGGAAAAGTCTGCGTTATCAAACCAAAGAACAGTACAGTTTTGATCAAGACTGGCATTTACGAGCAAAAACGGGAAAAATCCCCAATCTGGCTATCCGTCACAGAGAATTGAGCTGGGCAAAAGATAGCCAGACATTAACCACCCGCTTAGCCAATGTGCCATACAAAATCAACACTGATCTATCGCTTTTACCGATACGCCCGTTGGCGCTCCAGCTTGGGTCGACGCATCACCAAAAATCGGTGCTGATTGACTACATGTCCCCTGAAGATGCGGTCGGTTTCCCCATGGGGCACAATATGCTGTCTGAATATTGGGATACCGATGCACACAGCATAAAAAGGTTTGGTCCTGGAGAGGGGCGTGACGGCGATAGAGCTTGGCAGGATGTTTCCAGTTGTGTGTACGGTGAAGTACTCAAGCATCTGAATGAGAACTTTGTCCAGTCATGGGAAAAAGATACCGGCGACAGCACGCTGAAAAATGAACGTGCCAGCGTCAAGAAAGAGGTGTTCACCCCAACACAGGCGATTATCGACAACATCAATCAACGCCTGGGGCTGAAAGATAGGGAAAGGCTGATACTCACCATGGGGCAAATCTGCCGTACCCAGCCGCAATACAAAGCCCACGACATCCTCAAAGCCTATATGGAAGGCGTCAAGCGTGCGCGCTCGTATATCTATATTGAAAATCAATATTTCCGCTTTGTTGAGCTGGCCGAGCAGATTAAAGACACGGTAAAAGGATGGCAGGAATGTGGCTGGACCGGCAGTTTGTATCTTTTTGTGGTGACCAACAGTTCGTCAGATCCCGATATCGTCAGCGGTGGTAAGAGAACGTTCGATATGGTGAATGCCCTAGGGCGGCCTGATGCGCTGCCTGATTATGCCGCTAAACAGCAAAACCAGCAGAACATAAAGCAGGCCAAGCCTGCGGTCTTCTCCTATGACGGTTATGGTGCGGCCGACCCGTTACCCCAACTCGAAGCCAAAGATATTCAAGCCATCGATATCCCTGGGCTGAAAGTGCATATCTGCACCCTGGTTTCGCCTGACTCAACAGCGGGTAACTGGCAAAGCACCTATGTACACAGCAAGGTGATGCTGCTTGACGATACCTTTATGATCCAGGGTTCGGCGAATATCAACCTGCGCAGTATGATGTTTGACAGTGAAATCGCCATGGTGCTGCACGATACCGATGTGCATCCCATCGTCAAACCCATCAGGACGGCATTATGGACGTTACATACCGATGGGCAAGGTGCCGATGATGATCCTGAAAAAGCATTTAATCAGTGGGATGATATTATCAATAAAAATACCAAAATTCAGAATGATCAAAGTGATAAACCGATTGGTAGATTAATCAAATTTATCGACCACGCCACTACGTTGAAGGATCAAGATTAGGCGGAAAAATGCGATATTTTAAAAGGTTGGTATTACTGCTTCCACTGATACTCAACGGCTGTGACCCACGGAGTGATAACATGAGTCAACCGAATAACACCCAAGAAGAGAAACTGGCTTTTACCTGTACCAAAGAGGCCGACCACCTGCCGTCGCTTGATCCGCAGGCGGATATCTGGTTTAAACAGGCCAGGGCAATGCAAAAGGCCAGTGGCCCGAAAGATTTTGCCGCCATCGGCGCGTTGTACCGCAAGGCAGCGGAAAAAGACCATTACAAGGCGATGATCAACCTGCAGAATATGCTCAGAACCGGTTTGCTTGCACCGCAAAATGGGCAAAGCCC
>JBAQHZ010000414.1:0-4588 GCA_049288585.1 Chania sp. | reverse complement strand
GCCCGAGGCTTCACCAAAGAGCGGAAACCGTCGCGGTGAAAAGCCCTATTTCATTTTAAATCAATTAATTAATAATATCGGGCCAGGAATCTTTATCTCATGGAAAAACCAAGTTATAACCAACTGACCGCATTAATCCTCGCTTCACTCGCCAGCAGCACGGCACTGGCGGAATCACTGGACACCATGGTGGTTACCGCCTCCGGTTTCCAGCAAAGGATCCAAGACTCAGCGGCCTCTATTTCAGTCATCTCCCGCCAGCAGCTTGAAACCAGGGCTTATCGTGATGTCACCGATGCATTGAAGGACGTTCCAGGCGTGGTAGTCACCGGTGGAGCCAGCAGCAGCGATATCAGCATTCGCGGCATGTCCTCCAAGTACACGCTGATTCTGGTTGATGGCAAGCGTGTTGATACCCGTGGCACCCGGCCTAACAGCGACGGTGCCGGTATTGAACAAGGTTGGCTGCCACCGTTGCAGGCGATTGAGCGCATCGAAGTGGTACGTGGGCCGATGTCTTCTCTTTACGGCTCAGATGCCATGGGCGGCGTCATCAACATCATTACGCGTAAAACGTCTACCACTCAGGCATGGAAGGGTTCTCTGCACGGCGATGCTACCTTCCAGGAAGATCGTCATTCCGGTGATATCTTCCAGACCAACGCTTTTGCCTCTGGCCCACTGATCGACGGCCTGCTGGGGCTGCGGGTCAACGGATTGCTGTCACGCCGTGCCGAAGACCAGATTATCAACGGCTATAACGAACAGCGGATGCGCAGTGGTACGGCGGTGTTCAGCCTGACCCCGGATGAAAAAAACGGCGTTGACGTTGAAATTGGCCGCTCATTGCAGGATCGCGACAGCACGCCAGGCGTATCAATGGCGGCAGAGAACTGCCGCAACGGCAAATGTACGCCGAACAGTGCCAGCAACAGCCGCTATGAGCGCACCCAGTATTCGATCACCCACAACGGCTATTACGATTTCGGTAACACCAACAGCTATATTCAACGCGAGGAGACCAACAACCCTGGCCGCGAAATGAAGCTGAACAACACCATCTTCAATACGCAAACGCAATTTGATCTTGGCGATCACCTGCTTAATCTGGGTGGGCAGTACCGCTATGAAGATCTGCATGATGAAGGTAATCAGCTTGCTGCCGCCGACGGCCTGAATAACCTGACGCGCTGGAGTTGGGCACTGTTTGCCGAAGATGAGTGGTCAATAACCAACGATTTTGCCCTGACCAGCGGGGTCCGCATGGACCAGGATCAGAACTATGGCAACCACTGGACGCCGCGCCTGTACGGCGTGTGGCATCTGGCGGAGCAATGGACGCTGAAAGGCGGTGTTTCTGCTGGTTACCGCTCACCCGATCTGCGCCAGTCTTCCGCCAACTGGGGGCAGATCACCGGGGGTGGCCGAACTTCAATCATCATTGGTAACCCCGATCTGAAGCCGGAAAAGAGCCTGAGCCAGGAAATCGGCCTGCTGTGGGACGATCAGCAAGGAATGAATGCCGGTATCACGCTATTTAATACCGACTTCAAAGACAAAATCACCGAGGTTCGTCGTTGTGATAGCGGCAACGGTTCGCCGGAGTGCTTCATCGGTAATACGCCTTATTACTTTATCAGCGACCGCATCAACGTGGATGAAGCCAATATGCGTGGTGTAGAAGCCACCCTGGGTTGGGAAATCAGCAAAGACTGGGATCTGACGGCCAACTACACGTTTACCCAGTCGGAACAGAAAAGCGGAGCGCAACAAGGTAAACCCCTGAACCAGATGCCAAAGCACATGTTCAATACCACGCTGGACTGGAAAGCCACGCAGGACGTCAGCCTGTGGTCACGCCTCAACTTCCGCAGCAGAACCTCTGAATACCTGAGCCGCACGTCGATGGCCACAGGCACGCCGTCTTATACCTTCGTTGATACCGGTTTGAGCTATCAAGCCAACAAACATCTGACGGTGACCGGTGGGGTATACAATATTTTCGACAAAACCGTCGATTACGATCATTACAACACCGTTCTGGATGGCCGCCGTTATACCGTTGGTATGACCTATAACTTCTGATACGGGAAAGCGCGGCGGCAGACCGCCGCGTCAAACCATGCGTATATCCTGATGAATGACCCGCAACAAGGAGCAGTAGGGAGCATGAAAAAAAGTCTCAAGCACAAGGGATTGCGCCAATTCTTTGAACAAGGTGTTCAATCAGGGATCAATGTCCAACATGCAAACAAACTCCGCCAGCGCCTTGCTGTATTGAATGAGGCTGAGGAGATTAGTGAAATGAATCTTCCAGGATATCGTTTGCATCCTTTAACAGGAGACAAGCAAGGACAATGGGCAATTACGGTGTCAGGAAACTGGCGAGTGACCTTCGAATTTATCGAGGGTGATGCTTATATTGTCAATTATGAGGACTACCACTAATGAAAATGCATAACCCCCCTCACCCTGGAGAGATCATTGCAGACGCATTGGATGAACTCAATCTGGGTATTCGCGAACTGGCTCGGGCACTTAATGTTGCCCCCTCAACGGCACAACGGCTGGTTTCATGCCAGGCTGCAGTTAGCCCGGAAATGGCGATAAAATTGTCGAAGGTGTTAGGCGGCTCCCCACGGTTATGGCTCAAGTTACAAGAAGCTTATAGCCTGAATAAAGCCGAAAAAACCGTGGATGTTTCCAAGCTGACCCCATTATTCAAGCCGGTTCAGTTGCCGCACGTCTAAGAACAGCATGGGGCTGTGATTTTCTTCGTATTGCAGAAGAAAACCGTACCGAAATGATTCTCTTATTGATACAAAACGTTTTGGGGCCACATTAGTGGCCCCTTGGGTTTTCAAATCCGATAATAATCTTAATAAATCACTTCGAATCCCACTTCGGGAATTCCATTTCGCTGTACTTCACCACGCGGGTGCCACGCGTCAGCTTGTAACCGAACCAGATGATCAGGAACAGCGGAATACCGATGTAGGTCGCGGTCACGCCGTACCAGTCAATCTTGTCTTCCAGGAACGCCTGATAGTTCTGCCCCAGCGTGATAATCAAGCACAGAACAAAGGCGAAGATCGGCCCCAGCGGGAAGAAGCCGGAACGGTACGGCAGATCATTAATATCCAACCCCTGCATCACGTAGCCACGGCGGAAACGATAGTGACTGATGGCAATCCCCAGCCAGGCGATAAATCCGGTCATCCCGGACGTGTTCAGCAGCCACAGATAAACTGACTGATTGCCAAACATCGAACTGAGGAAGCACAGCCCCGCCACCACGGTAGTGGCATACAGCGCATTACGCGGCACGCCGCCTTTCGACAGCTTGGCGAAAATGCGCGGTGCTTTTCCTTCCGAAGCCAGCGTAAACAGCATACGCGTTGAAGCATACATCCCGGAGTTACCGGCAGACAGCACCGCCGTGAGGATCACCGCGTTCATTACCGCAGCGGCAGACAGCAGGCCAGCATGCTGGAATACCAAGGTGAACGGGCTGACGGCAATATCTTTCACATCGTTGCGCAGCAGGCTCGGGTCGGTATAAGGAATGATCAGGCTGATAATCAGAATCGCGAAGATATAGAACAACAGGATACGCCAGAACACCTGACGCACCGCACGCGGGATGTTCTTGCCCGGATCCTCGGATTCACCGGCCGCGATACCGATCAGTTCAGTCCCCTGGAAGGAGAAGCCGACAATCATCGCCACCCCGATCATCGCCGAGAAACCGCCAGCGAACGGCGCATCACCGATGGTCCAGTTTTGCCAGCCCGCATTTTCACCGCCCTTCAGGATACCGAAAATCATCAGTACGCCGAGGCCGATAAAGATAATCACCGTGGTCACTTTGATCAGCGAGAACCAGTATTCCGCTTCACCAAAACCTTTGACCGAGATGTAGTTCAGCAAGAACATCAGGCTGAGGAACAGGGCGCTCCAGATCCAGCCCGGCGTGTCCGGGAACCAGTAGTTCATTACCAACTGTGCTGCTACCAGATCAACGGCAATGGTAACCGCCCAGTTGTACCAGTAGTTCCAACCCAGCGCGAAACCGAAACCTTCTTCAACGTATTTAGCACCGTAGGTCGAGAACGAACCGGAAACCGGCATAAACGCGGCCAATTCGCCCAGGCTGGTCATCAGGAAGTAAACCATCAAACCGATCAGTGCGTAGGAAAGTAGTGCGCCGCCGGGGCCAGCCTGCGAAACTGTCGCGCCAGAGGCGACAAACAGGCCGGTACCAATAGAACCGCCGATGGCAATCATGGTTAAATGCCGCGCTTTCAGTTCGCGGCGCAATCCGGGTGCTTGCTGCCCCGATGTTTTTATATCCTGCTGAGCCATTGTTACCCTACTGCTCGTCAAAAAAATGAGGGCGGATTGTAACAAATACCCGCCCACGCACTAGTGACATTGCGCTGATATAAGATAGCTTCATAATCTGGCAACAATTATTAGCAACAGGCCTTATACCCTAAATACTTCGAGTTGCAGGAAGGCGGCAAGTGAGTGAATCCCCAGGAGCATAGACCACTATGTGACTGGGGTGAGTGAACGCAGCCAACGC
>JBAQHZ010000413.1:0-2602 GCA_049288585.1 Chania sp. | reverse complement strand
GGTTTATTCTCGGCTGAAGCGTTTCAGTTGGCGCAGTAGGCAACTGAAATACCTGAGTGAGCGGTTGTAATGAGCAACAAGGTTTGACGAATAATGTAATGCAGCGATTCACAGCAGGCGGTACGCTACAGTACTCTAGGCGGATAATGACAACCCGACCTGTGGCCGGAACAACGCCGGCAGGGAAGGCCCTCTTTGACAGGGAGTAGCATGACAATCCGCATAGCGATAAACGGCTTTGGCCGCATCGGCCGCAGCGTTTTACGCGCACTGTATGAATCGGGACGACGCGCTGAAATTTCCGTAGTGGCCATCAACGAACTGGCGAATGCCGAAGGGATGGCCCACCTGCTGAAATATGATTCCAGCCATGGCCGCTTTGCCTGGGATGTCCGCCAGGAAGCTGACGTGTTGAGCGTGGGAGATGACAGCATTCGTTTGCTGCATCAACCGGCGGTAGATCAACTGCCCTGGGGCGAACTGGGGGTGGATGTGGTGCTGGATTGCAGCGGTGTGTATGGCAGCCGCGCCGATGGCGAAGCCCACTTGGCTGCCGGTGCGAAGAAGGTGCTGTTTGCCCATCCGGGCGGCAACGATCTGGATGCCACCATCGTGTTTGGGGTTAACCACCAGACGCTGCGTGGTGAACACCGTATCGTGTCCAACGCATCCTGTACCACCAACTGCATTATTCCGATTATCAAACTGCTGGACGATGCCTACAGCATTGAATCCGGCACGGTGACCACCATCCACTCCTCAATGAACGATCAGCCGGTGATAGACGCCTATCATCAGGATTTGCGGCGTACCCGTGCGGCGAGCCAGTCGATTATTCCGGTCGACACCAAGCTGGCTGCGGGTATTACCCGCATCTTCCCGCAGTTTTGCGATCGTTTTGAAGCGATTTCCGTGCGTGTGCCAACCATCAACGTCACGGCCATTGATCTCAGCGTCAGCGTGAGCGCAAAAGTGCGGGTGACAGAGGTCAACCAGCTGTTGCAAAAGGCCGCACAGGGATCATTTCGTGGTATAGTTGACTACACCGAGCTACCCTTAGTTTCGATCGATTTTAACCATGATCCGCACAGCGCCATCGTCGATGGCACGCAGACGCGGGTCAGCGGACAGCACCTGATAAAGACCTTGGTCTGGTGCGATAATGAATGGGGCTTTGCCAACCGGATGTTGGATACAACACAGGCAATGGCCGCAAGCGGTTTCTAATAAGGCACTATCAACGCAGTGTTGATGTGCTGTTCAGGCAACTTTATAGAGAATCAACAAAGAGGGTTCACCATGTCTGTAATTAAGATGACCGATCTGGATCTGGCAGGTAAGCGCGTTCTGATCCGTTCCGATCTGAACGTACCAGTGAAAGACGGTAAAGTGACTTCCGATGCGCGTATCCGTGCCTCCCTGCCGACCATTGAAGCTGCGCTGAAGCAAGGCGCCCGCGTGATGGTGACTTCACACCTGGGCCGTCCTACCGAAGGTGAGTACAACGAAGAGTATTCCCTGCTGCCCGTTGTGAACTACCTGAAAGAGCATATGAAATCTCCAGTGCGTCTGGCGAAGGATTATCTGGACGGCGTGGAAGTTGCAGCCGGTGAACTGGTAGTGCTGGAAAACGTTCGCTTCAACAAAGGCGAGAAGAAAGACGACGAAACCCTGTCCAAGAAATATGCGGCGCTGTGCGACGTGTATGTGATGGACGCCTTCGGCACCGCACACCGTGCGCAGGCATCGACCCACGGCGTGGGCAAATTTGCTCCAGTAGCTTGTGCTGGCCCGCTGTTGTCTGCCGAACTGGAAGCGCTGGGCAAAGCCCTGGGCAACCCGGCGCGCCCAATGGTGGCTATCGTTGGTGGTTCTAAAGTGTCTACCAAGCTGACCGTGCTGGGTTCGTTGTCCAAGATTGCTGACCAACTGATCGTTGGCGGCGGCATTGCCAACACCTTCGTGGCGGCTCAAGGCCACAATGTCGGCAAATCCCTGTACGAAGCTGATTTGATTCCAGAAGCGAAAAAGCTGCTGGAAACCTGTGATATCCCAGTGCCTACCGATGTGCGCGTAGCGACCGAGTTCTCTGAAACCGCAGTGGCGACCCTGAAGCCAGCCAGCGAGATCAAAGACGATGAGCAGATTCTGGACCTGGGCGATGTTTCAGCCGAGCGTCTGGCCAAAATCCTGAAAGACGCCAAAACCATTCTGTGGAATGGCCCGGTTGGCGTATTCGAGTTCCCTAACTTCCGTAAGGGCACCGAAATTGTCGCACGCGCTATCGCTGATAGCGAAGCCTTCTCCATTGCAGGCGGCGGCGACACTCTGGCAGCGATCGATCTGTTCGGTATTGCTGACAAAATCTCCTACATCTCTACCGGCGGCGGTGCTTTCCTCGAGTTCGTGGAAGGGAAACAACTGCCAGCAGTAGTGATGCTGGAAGAGCGCGCTAAGAAGTAATTCAGATGACGGGGGGCACAAGCCGCCCGTCGGTTTAATTCCGCCCTGATTAATACAGAGCGGAATGCAAAAGTCCCTACCCGCAAGCTTTCAAGCAGCAGCCAACAGTGCTATGGCTTGAAACTGAAGGGTATAACGG
>JBAQHZ010000412.1:0-1745 GCA_049288585.1 Chania sp. | reverse complement strand
TAAAACTTCCGCTGAACGGCAGCAAAGAAAGCCAAGAGTTCGCTCGGTGTCTGGTTGTTTTGCCGCCTAAGCTGTTTAGCGACCACAACCGCACAGCAAGCCGGTTCAGTGTCATAGTCGAAGTGGCTGGCCTGCAACAGGTCAAAACCAAACGGCTGGCCCGTGAGTTGGGCTATGTGGCTCCACTCCTGGCGCAGAAAATGCTTGAAGGCCTCGTTCCAAGGGTCTCCGCCACCGGCACGTAATCCCCCAGTCGTGATGGCGAAGTTGATTCCCATCTGCTGGTAGAAATCAGCAATCTGACTAACAACCGGTGAAATCCCCCAGCACCAGGAACACATGGGATCGCCAATATAGTGGACGGTCACTCCCTCTATATGTGGCACACTAGCCAGCGCCGAAGCATATTCTGACCCGTTCAAGGTACAGTGTCCTGCATCAGGATCGCATTTCATCATCAGGTTTCTCCGGTAAATACTCTGTCTGACTGACCCATGCCATAAGTACTACGCCGACAGGAAGGTAAGGGAAAATAGAGTAATGGGTTTCGAATTGATGAAAAATACGCTTTAAATGAAATAGCTGTTCAATTTTTGAGAACAAATGGACAAACTGACCGCAATGCTCACTTTCGTCCGGGTGGCTGAGACCGGCAGCTTTACGCGTGCAGCAGAAGCAGTGGAATTGCTCAAAGCCGGGGTGTCGCAGAGGATCACCGACCTTGAACGCCTTCTGGGTATCAGGCTCCTGCACCGGACTACCCGTACGATGGGCCTGACAGAAGAGGGAACAGCCTACTATGAGCGCTGCCTGGAGATTCTCAGCGAAATAGAAGAGTTGGTGGGTTCGCTCAAAGGCGAGGCGGCAAATCCACAGGGCAAGGTACGGGTAGAAGTGCTGGCATCGATTGCGCGCTACCTGCTCGCTCCGCGATTACCCGAATTCAAGGCGAAATTTCCAGATATTTCACTGCGGTTTGGTTGTAGTGACAGAATTAACAATCTCTTTCGATTGCGCTCTCCGAGGTGGGCACCTGGAGGATTCCAGCCTGATTGCGACGCACATCTGCAATGTTCATCTTGGGCTTTACGCCTCCCCTGATTACCTTCTGACTCATGGCCCCTTCAACACGCCCAACGAACTGTTAGCACACCAGAAAATCAGCTGGTTCAGCAGCCGAAACCATCGTCCACTGATCTGGCAACTGCAATCAACCCAAGATACCAGAGAGATCGACGGGCCTTATGATTGGTTATTCGATGATAACGAGGTTTCGATTGCCGCCTGTGTGGCTGGTGTTGGCATCTGCCCTGCGGCTCCTTTCGCCGTCGAATAGTTAGTACATGCAGGCGCACTGCGCCCGGTTTTTCCGCAGTGGAGTTTCCCCCCCGCCAGCTCAATATCATTTTCCCCAGCACTAAACACTTGTCCGTGCGGGTAAGAAGTTTTGTGGGCTGGGCATTCAACGTTCTGCAAACGCATCCTTCCCTGAGCCTAAAGCCATGGGATCTGCACAACCGAGGTTGAACGGAAGTCCTATTAAGCGAAGTGCCTCTGGTGAGTAAAGCATTGATTCCTCAACGTTAATACCTAATAGAAACAGAGACATACCAGAATATTCCGCCCCATAACTGAGGATTACCTTCAAGAGCGTCATTTTCTTAGTAAATGTAAGAAAATATTTATAGAAACATCACCTGAAATATCAGATGCACCATCAATACAGTATTTGACCAGTACTAACC
>JBAQHZ010000411.1:0-4116 GCA_049288585.1 Chania sp. | reverse complement strand
GTCTTAGGATAGGCTACCCCAGCATTTTTCCAGGTAACATCATTAAGATAGAAAACACGCGCGGTCACTGAAATCGGGATCCCATTCAGCTTGCCATTAACCGTGGTGGTCTTCAGTTCCTTTGGATCAAACTGGGTCAGATCAAGATACTCACTGACTTTATTCAAATCATGGAAGCCACCGCCATCTTTTGAAAAGATCGGCAACCAATTCCAGTTGGTCTGCATAACATCCGGCTCAGTCCCACCCGCAATCTGCGTGGTCAAGCGAGAAAGGTGGCCACCCCAACCGGTATATTCTGATTTAACTTTAATATCCGGGTTTTGTTTCTGAAACTCTTCAATCGCTTTCAGCGTCATCTGATGACGGCTATTCCCGCCCCACCAAGACATACGCAAATCAACCTGTTCAGCAGCAAATGACTGGTGCGCAAACATAGCAATAGATGAAGCAATCAAAACTTGTAATAATCTTTTTTTCATTATCTGCAACTCCTGTTAAAGAGAGATATTCTTTTCTGTTTTCGCATCAAATATATGGCATTTATTCATGTCAAATTTAAAGTAAACAGGGCGATGCAGCCCATTTTTGAGGATAGGTTTAACATCATCAGATGGGATACGACAGGTCAATTCAAAATCATTAACCTTGAGGTAGACAAAGAACTCGTGCCCCATGTTTTCAACACGAACTAACTCACCCTGAGAGTGATTCCCCTCGAAAGGTGATTCTGAAATAGTAATAAATTCAGGACGAACACCGAAGAACACGTCTTCGCCCACATGACCAGCCACTTTCTCCTGCTGATGCGGATTCAGCGTCAGCGTGTAACTCCCCACGGTCAAACCGATTTTGCCGTCTTGCTCTACCAGCTTGCTAGGCTTGATATTCATTTCTGGCGCACCGATAAAGCCAGCGACGAACATATTTTTCGGGAAGTGATAAAGGTTATCCGGCGTATCAACCTGCATGATATGACCAAGCTTCATGACACAGATACGGTCACCCATGGTCATCGCCTCTGTCTGGTCATGGGTAACATAAACCGTGGTCGCCGGTTTGCCGCTTTTTTTCAATTGCTTGTGCAGATCGGAAATACGGATACGCATCGATGCACGTAATTTGGCATCCAGGTTGGACAGTGGCTCATCGAACAAGAAAACATCGGGTTTCTTGACGATAGCGCGGCCAACGGCCACGCGCTGTGCCTGCCCGCCTGACAGCTGGCGCGGTAAACGATCCAGTAATTCTCCCAGTTCCAGAATTTTTGCCGCTTCGGTTACCTGCTCTTCGATCTGCTCTTTAGGAAGTTTGCTCAGCTTCAAGCCAAACGCCAGGTTCTCTTTCACCGTCATATGCGGATAAAGCGCATAGTTCTGGAACACCATGGCAATACCACGGGATTTAGGTGCCAGGTTGTTAACCACGCGATCGCCGATGCGAACCTCACCACCACTGATAGTTTCCAGCCCCGCCAGCATACGCAGAGTGGTTGACTTGGCACAGCCGGATGGCCCGACAATGACCATGAACTCACCGTCGGCAATGGTTAAATTGATACCATGAACGGCTTTATAACCGTTGGTGTACACTTTCTCTAAATTATTGAATACGACTTCAGCCATGATAAATCCTCAATTAACCTTTAATACAGCTGCTGGTAACACCCTGCACGAAATAGCGTTGGGCCAGGAAGAACACGATGATAGACGGCAGAATAGAGATACTCGCCATTGCCAGAATTTCATTCCACGGCGCACCTTCGGTGACGTCAATGGACATTTTCAGCGCTAGGGCAATAGGGTATTTATCTACGCTGTACACGTATATCAGTGGTCCAATAAAGTCGTTCATCGACCACATAAACTGGAACAGGGCAACAGAAATAATCGCCGGTTTCAGAATCGGTACCACCACATACCACAGCACCTGGAAAGAGTTACAACCATCAATCTGGGCGGCTTCTTCCATATCACGTGGTACACCACGCAAAAACTGGATCAACATAAAGACGAAGAAACCTTGAGTGGCAAATGCCAACGGTAAATACAGCGGCAGATAGCTGTCCAGCATCCCCATTTCACGGAACATGATGTACTGAGGGATCAGTAATACCGTGCTCGGCAGCAACATGGTGGTGATCAGCGTTGCAAACCAGAATTTCTTCCATGGAATTTCAAAACGTGCAAATCCATAGGCCACAATCGTTGAAGAGATAATGGTCAATATGACTTTAGGAATAACAAACTTAAAGGTATTAAGCATGTAGTGACCAAAGTTATATTCCGTCCCGGTTTTCCAGCCATTAACAAAACCGTCAGAGGTTGGATTATCAGGCCACAATCCTAACGTCGTGAAGATCTCATGGTTAGGCTTGAACGATGCAGAGAACATCCACACCAGTGGATAAAGCATCAGCAAGCCCACAAACAGCAGGACGATATAACGGATAAACGCGCTGACTTTCTCTTTGCGTAACGTCCGCTGTACCTCTTGCTCAGCAACTTTCCGAGCATCGCTCATGATTACGTTGTCTTGGTGCATATCAGCCATTTTTGCCTCCCTTATCCGCTGAGTAGAAGACCCAATACTTCGATGATTTAAAGGCGATTGAGGCAAACAAGGCCACGACCAGGAACAGTATCCAAGCCAGCGCAGCGCCGTAACCCATATCAAAATATTTAAATGCGGTATCGTAAATATAAAGTGAGAACAGGTAGGTATAGTGAGTTGGGCCACCACCCGTTATGACATAAGGTGCGGTAAACTCTTGGAACGCCTGCGTCGTTTGCATAATGAAGTTAAAGAAAATAACCGGCGTAATCAGTGGCACGGTGACTTTCATAAACATCTGCCATTTCGAAGCGCCATCGATCATCGCGGCTTCATACTGTGACTGCGGAACGTTCTGCAATGCCGCCAGGAAAATAACCATGGCAGAACCAAATTGCCATACGCGCAGTAAAGTCACCGACATCAACGCTAACGAAGGCTCACCCAGCCAGTTGATTGGGTCCGCGCCAAATACGCCGATAAAGCTGTTTAACAGGCCATCGATGGCAAATAGCGCACGCCACAATACGGCAATAGCAACGCTGCTGCCAAGAATCGAAGGAATGTAATACGCCGTACGGAAAAACCCAATGCCACGCAGCTTAAAATTAAGAACGAAAGCAATACCCAGCGCAAATGCCAATTTTAAAGGAATGGTCAGAAACACATAAGCAAAGGTTACGCCCATGGATTTCCAAAAGAGGTGATCTTCCGTAAGCATATAACGGTAGTTTTCGATCCCGTTAAACACCGGCGGATTCATCAGGTCATATTCTGTAAAACTTAACAAGAATGATGACACAAAAGGAAACGCCGTAAATATGATCAACCCTATAATGTAAGGTGATATATAGGCTAACCCCAGCATTCTGTTTTCATTCATGGTTATTACCCATAGAGATAGAAAAATTAAATAAAGAAAAATTTAATTTGCGTTATAAAAAGACTCGACAGCAATCAGATACAACCCAAGGTATTGTGTTTTAACCTCCGCTCTGATAACAACATGCCGCGCTGAAGCAGTGAATCACCCTGCTTTTGTAACTGCTCATCACCAACAAAAGTGATATGCAGCCGCAATGCATACTCTAAACAAATGAATAACAATTTTCGTATATGAAATTCTAAGGCATTTGCACCATGTGCTCCCTGTGCATGGTGTTGATACAGGTCATAGATAAAATGGAAAGACAGAACAAATCCATTCCACAAAGGCGCAAGTTGAGTTTGCTGGCCCGCTTTGGCTTGGCTAAGCCGTCGGCAAGACGCTGATAGTTGATCCATCATGACTCTGTCGATCACTTGAGTGCAGCACGTTAAGTCCATTTTCGGTCTCCACACCTCAGCCAACAAACTGAAACACCATTTCAAATTATTATATCTAAATTTTTCTCAGCGTCATTGGGCGGATGACAAAAGTGTGACCAAAGTAGGAACGTTGTTTTATTTTTTTTGATTAGCTCGCGTGCCAATTAAAAAAAACAGCACATACGTAGATTAACCGATTGAAAATAAACAATAAAATAATGAACGCCGATTGTGGCATTAACGATCTTGATTTGT
>JBAQHZ010000410.1:0-7314 GCA_049288585.1 Chania sp. | reverse complement strand
CCACCCTTATAATCACGACAGCGAAGAAACTAACTTCGGCGACGAAGTGGTGAAAAAGCTGGGGTTAAATGCCGAACAGGTCTACAAAACCCTGTTGGTTGCGCTTAATGGTGATGGCAAAAATCTGGCGGTTGCGGTCACGCCGGTCGCCACCCAGTTGGATTTGAAAAAGGTCGCCAAAGCGCTGGGGGCCAAAAAAGCCGAGATGGCCGACCCGGTGCAGGCACAGCGGGTAACCGGCTATCTGGTCGGTGGCATCAGCCCGCTCGGGCAAAAAAAGCGGCTGCCGACGGTGATCGACAGCCAAGCACAGCAGTTCACTACGATTTTCGTTTCCGGCGGCAAGCGCGGGCTGGATATTGAACTCGCCGCTAGCGATTTATGCCGTTTACTGACCGGCAGCTTTGCGGATATCGCCAAGCTGGATTGAATGACCGGTGCCCCCATAAATCACACGTATATACCCAAAATAATTCGAGTTGCTTGTAGGCGGCAAGCGCTGGAGACCCCAGGAGCATAGCCCACTATGTGACTGGGGCGACAGAGCGCAGCCAACACCCAAGCAACTTGAAGTATGAAGGGTATCAACGGTGGCCGCATCGCAGCCACCTTTGATTGCACCTTAGGCTTACTTGATAAACGTTATGTTTTTAATCTCGTACTCAAAGCCCGCCTGCGTATTCGCCCACGCAGGGAATACCGTGAAGCTCTTAATACTCTGATCAAAATAAGCATTGCTCACTTTAGCAGTGATGCTGCTCATTGGGACCACGATAGTTCTCCATTCACCCATCGCCAGCTTGGCTGCTGCCAGCGAGTCAACGAAGATATCCCCCGTGTCACCTTTATTGCCGCCGACTTTAATCACTAAACCCGTTTGTTCAGAGTCTTGCTTTTGCGCACCTAGCGACTTGACGAAGAGATCAAACTGTAGATTACCGCTGGCAAACTGCTTGAGGTTCTGGGGTTCAAAATTAAAATGCAATAGGCCTTTGTACGACTCCGGGCTTTTGGCATTGTAAGCCACGCTGACAACCGGCCCGGTTGCTGTGGCGACCATATGCGTAACGCCTTCCGGTAAGGGTTGCCAGTCATCCGTATTGTACTGATCGCTGGTGACCGTTATCGCGCCGAAATCAGCCAGAATATCGTAGCTTGCACCTTCTAACGGGGGTAAATCACTTTCATGGAAAGTCGTACAGGGAATGGCGTCTTTAGGTAAACCCTCTGGTTGCGGCACATAACGAATTGCACCGATATCAAAGTTTATCGCTTCAGCCGTATAGATCAGGAAAGGGGTGTTCATCATTTGGTATGACATGCCCGTTTCTACCATGCACTGAACGGGGATTTTAATTGTCGACCAATCGCTTGAGGGTTTAGGTAGAACGTTGGCAATGTTCACTTCACCACGGCAAGGATATTCACAGTGCGTAGACAAGTTAACCAGGGCCGGATTACCCGAGTTGACGCGAATGTCGAACTCAATAGTCGCATTAGCATTCACATAGCGATTGTAATCAACGCCTTTCTCGTCAACGGTCTGCATATAGATTTGCGCCGCCGATTTACCGGCAAAACCTTCGGTTTCCCCGCTGAAGTTGACATTCAGGGCTGACTGCTGCATCCCTTGATAGTCGATACCTTTAGTGGTGACCGTTCCGATGGTCGTTTCACCTTTGGTTATTTCACGCTTGGACCAACCGTTAATATCCCCGGACATTAACGCCACAAACTCGCCTTTAGCACTCTTACCGTAGATCTCCAGAGGGGAGTCAGCAACACCGGTATCAGGTGCAGAGATACCGCAACCATAATCACGGGGATCCAGAGGAAGATTGTTCAGATCGCTTTCAGTGGCGGCAACGTCGGTTTTACCCGCGTAGTTCAGACCATAGCCGTAGGGGAAAAGCTGCTTATACTCACCGTCAAGCTCCTGCTCGATCACTTCGCCAGTAATCCCATCAACCGGAGTACTATAGTTTGCAATATTGGGCGCAGCACGGTTAATGGTGGTTGAACACTTGGTTGCTCCCCATGTGTAGGACAATTTGCCTTTAAAGTCCTTATCACCGAACAGCACATCCGTAATACCCAGGCCTTCCGTACCGGGCAACCAGGCAGCGACAAACGCGTTAGAGTTATTGATCTCTTCGTTCACATACAGAGGGCGGCCGGAATAGAACACCGTGACCACTTTATAGCCCTGCTCTTTGAGCGATTTAATCAGTTCTGAATCTTGCCGATATTTCGCTTTTAGCGAAGCGAACTCAAGCGTCTGTGATTTTGAGATATCACCGAACATTTCAGCGTAGGGATCTTCACCGATGACAACCACCGCCACCGCTTCTTCAGGCGTGGTGGCAGAAATATCGGTAATGACATTTTCTGCGCCTACTACGCTTTTCATTGCCATTAACAGGGTCTGAGCGTTCGGGAAGTCTTTTTCGATGGTGTTACCATCCCCCTGCCATGACAGCGACCAGCCCCCTGTTTGCTTGGTGATATCGTTGGCAGCAGAGCCCACCACCAGATATTTAGCATTTTTCTTCAGTGGCAGCGTTTGCGCTTGGTTTTTCAACAGCACCATTGATTCAGATACCGCTTGGCGCGCGACGGCAACGTGTTCAGGGGCGCTCAATATCTCCTGTTTACCCGCTAAAATACGTTGGCTGGGCATCGGTTTTTCCCACAGGTTTGCACGCATCTTGACGCGTAGAATACGCGTTACCGCATCATCAATACGCTCCATCGGGATAATGCCGGAATTAACCTGATCGATCACATTCTGGTAGAACGCATGCCAATCATTGCGCGATGTCACCATGAAAACGTCATTACCTGCGATAACGGCTTGCGGGCAATTAGCCGCAGAACAACCGTTGATCTCACCTTGGCCATTCCAGTCGGTCACCACTAAACCGTCAAACCCCATTTTGCCTTTCAGCACATCGATGATGAGATACTTTGAGCCATGGATTTTCTGGTTCTGCATGTAGCCAGAGTCCGTGTCTAGCGCAGAGTAATAGGGGTTATCGACCATCGGATCGACGTTGGCCGGGTTCCACCAGGAGTTAAATGAACTCATCACCACCTGTGCGCCAGCGCTTAGGCCGCCGATATAGCCCATGGCATGGATATTACGCAGATACTCTTCGGTGTAGCGGTTTTGGCCGTGATCAACACCTTGCAGGGTCCCGCCGTCACCCACCCAATGCTTAACGTTCGAAATCACGTTCAGTTCGCCTTTCAGGCCTTCTTCACCGCCCTGAATGCCTTGCACCATGCGTTTCGCGTACTCGTAGACAATCTCCGGATCTTCAGAATAACCTTCGTATACCCGGCCCCAACGGTAATCACGCGGTGTGGCAACGGTTGGGGCAAACGTCCAGTCCAAGCCGGTTGCGACAATCTCGCGCGCGGTCACTGCGCCGATTTTTTCGATCAGATCGGGGTTACGCGCGGCCCCCAGGCCGATGTTGTGCGGGAAAACCGTCGCCATAAACACATTGTTATGGCCGTGTACCGCATCCGTAGCCCACATAAAGGGGATCCTGAATCCGCGCCCTTCATAAACACGTTCCAGTGCTAACCAATATTTGTCCGCTTCTTTCGCCCACTCTTCAGCGGTTGCGTACTTGTTATTACCTGGCGCCGCACCGCCGCCGTTCAAGATAGAACCTAACTTATATTGTTCAGCTTCTTCCGGTGTTACATCGCGTAAATCCGGTTGTACCATCTGCCCCACTTTTTCTTCCAGCGTCATCATCACAAGGATGCGCTGGATTTCCGCCTCCATGGCCGGATCTTTTTTGATTACGCTGTTAACGTTTTCCCAATCAGCAAAGTAAGGCAGGCTGGTACTAGGCGGTTTAATATCACCGCCATTACTGTTACCACCATTGTTGTTACCGTTATTATTAGTGCTATTGCTCCCGCTATTATTGCTGCTATCCGTAATGCTTTTGTCAGCACTATCGCAGCCAGCCAAGGCTAAAGAAACAAGCACGCTAATGATTACACTCTTCGTCTTTATCACAAAATCCCTCTCTAAGTAACAAAGTAAACACCTTAGAAGACAGTAAGCCTTCTAAAACATAAGCAATATTTAACAGAGAGAAATAAATAATACTAAGATATATTTCACACTTCGAAATAAATGCATGACTGGGTAGATTGGGAATGGGATGGGAGCCAGAAAACCGTTCAATTTCACTTTTAACCGCTGGTAAACCGGCTCATTGTCGAATAAGCACAACCTGTTACCAGACCGCGCTTATTCAACCTAACAACCTATTTACTGGTAAACGATCTCACCTTTCGGCTCAAAAGCCGCCGCATCCAACGGTGAATGCTTTTCGATATATTGTTTCAGCACTTCTGCATCGATAAAACCGGTATTCACGTAGCTCGGCAGGGTAGAGATCTTCGGATAGCCATCGCCGCCCAACGCATTGAAATTCAGCGTTGCCAAGCGATAGGTTTTATCCGCCTGCAACGGTTCACCGTTGATTTTCACGTTGCTGACGCCTTTACCGTCGGCCACTAGGCTGACGTTGGCGAACTGGGCATAGGCCCCGGAATCCACCTTCATATTCGCCACCACCGCCAGATATTGCTCTATTTCACTGCCTTTCATATCGGCATACACCAGCGTATTACCAAACGGCTGTACCTTGAGCACGTTTTTATAGGTGATATCACCCGCCTCAATAGAATCGCGCACGCCGCCACCGCTCATCACGGCGAAATCGGCGTTAGCCCTTTCGATCTGCGCCGCCAGCAGCATGCGGGCCAGGTTGGTCTGCACAAAACGCACTTTGCTGCGATCGCCTTCCAGTTTGCCGTTAACGCTGCCGATCTTCACCCCCAACTGTGCTTGGCCTTTTTCCTGGAACGGTGTCAACAGCTTCATCATGCCCGGATCTTCGGCAATCGCCTGGGTGTAATAGACGCGTTCGCTGCTGCCATCAGCCTTCTCGACTTTCTTCTTCAGGTTGACCGGGATCAGTTGGTAATGCACCAACTTCAATTCACCGTTGCGGAACTGGAAATCAGCTCGGCCAACGTACTTGCCCCATTCATGCGCCTGCACGATCCAGGTGCCGTTCTGGCGATCCGGCGCGCATGGTGTTCCTGGCACATAATCGACCTGTTTGTGGTTCTCACTGGCCATACAGACCGGATCCTGCGAATGGCCCCCGACAATCATATCGAGATAGCCCGCAGGCAGGCTGCGCGCCATTTCCACATCGCCCGGCGCGTTAGAACCATGATTGCCGTCATCGTAATGGCCCATATGGGTGGCAGCGATAATCACATCAGGCTTTTCATCCTTACGTAACTGTTCAACCACCTGTTTGGCTTCCTGCGCCGGAACGCGGAATTCGATGTCGGTGAAATACTCCGGGTTACCAATCTTGGCGGTGTCGTCGGTGGTCAGGCCGATCACTGCAATCTTGATCCCTTGCTTGTCGAACAACGCGTACGGCTTGAATAAACGCTGTTGGGTGCTTTTCTGATAGATATTGGCCGACAGCAGCGGGAAAGCGGCCCACTTTTCCTGCTGGCGTAACACGCTGAGCGGGTTGTCAAACTCGTGGTTGCCGATCGCCATCGCGTCGTAGCCAATCAGCGTCATACCGCGAAAATCAGGTTCTGCATCCTGCAAATCAGACTCCGGCACGCCGGTATTGATATCGCCACCGGACAACAGCAGCACGCTACCCCCTTTGGCTGACACTTCCTGGCGGATGCTGTCCACCAGCGTTTTCTGCGCGCCTAAGCCGTACTCACCGTGATCGTTTTGCCAGAAATGGCCATGGTGATCGTTGGTGTGCAGGATGGTGATGTCGTAGGTTTTATCCTTTTCCCAGGCACTGGCCGTTCCTGAAAGCAAAGTCAGGGACACGGCCAACGCACATGCGGTGGTTTTTAGCGAAAAACGCATGGCGGATCTCCATTGCTGATAACCGATATTGTTGATGTGTGCTGAAGTGTAACGCGAATTAGCAGCAGGCAATTTCAAATTTTTGTGACATAGGCTGGATTATGCCGGATAGGCTGAAAGCTGCTCAGCTTCGGGATATCACCACGGCGGAATAACATCTAAGCAACAATATTTCACGTGCAAGATAAAGGGTATAAGATGGCGACTTTGCATCCACTTACCAGGCTAATAATTATATGACTGACCGTAGCGAAGCCGCCCTGCCATCAGCCAGAGGCAATGCGGTGAAAGGCACCGTTTTTTCGATTCTCGGTGCTATCAGCGTTTCTCACCTGCTTAACGACATGATTCAATCGCTGATCCTGGCGATTTACCCGATCCTGCGCGCTGATTTCAATCTCAGCTTTGTGCAAATCGGCATGATCACCCTGACCTATCAGCTCACGGCATCGTTGCTGCAACCGCTGATTGGCTACTACACCGACAAGCACCCGCAGCCTTATTCGCTGCCCATCGGCATGGGTTTTACCCTTTCCGGCTTATTGCTGCTTTCGGTTGCCAACACCTTCCCGTTAGTGCTGCTGGCGGCGGCGCTGGTGGGCACAGGTTCCTCGGTTTTCCACCCGGAATCCTCCAGGGTGGCGCGTATGGCCTCCGGCGGGCGGCATGGCCTGGCGCAATCGCTGTTCCAGGTGGGGGGTAACTTCGGTAGTTCGCTCGGCCCGTTGCTGGCGGCTCTGGTTATCGCACCCTATGGCAAAGGTAATGTGGCCTGGTTCTCGCTCGCGGCGCTGCTGGCTATTGTGGTTTTACTCCAAGTCAGCAAATGGTATCAACAGCAACATCGGGCCGCTCAGAGCAGGCCCAAACCGCCAGCACAAGGGTTACCGCTGCCAAAACGTACCGTGGTGTTCTCGCTCGGCATTCTGCTGATCCTGATTTTCTCCAAATACTTCTATCTCACCAGCATCAGCAGCTATTACACCTTTTATCTGATGCATAAGTTCGGCGTTTCGATACAGAACGCACAACTTCATCTATTTGCCTTTCTGTTTGCCGTAGCCGCCGGAACCCTTATTGGCGGGCCTTTGGGGGATAAGTTCGGGCGCAAGTATGTTATTTGGGGCTCTATCCTGGGTGTCGCACCCTTTACCCTGGCTTTACCCCATGCATCTCTCTACTGGACCGGCGTTTTGACGGTGATTATCGGGCTTATTCTAGCCTCGGCATTTTCCGCCATTCTGGTGTATGCACAGGATCTTATTCCGGGGAAAGTGGGCATGGTTTCCGGGCTATTCTTCGGTTTTGCTTTCGGTATGGGCGGCTTAGGTGCGGCCGTTCTTGGTTATGTTGCAGATTTGACC
>JBAQHZ010000409.1:0-2304 GCA_049288585.1 Chania sp. | reverse complement strand
GGGCTTTTTTGTAGCAAAAAAACTGCAACACTATACTGGCAGCAGAAGCGTAAAAAAGATATTGCGGGGATAGGTGCAACCATAAAAGAACGGCAGCAAGTAGAATAACAAAGAAAATAGCGTGCATTTTATCCTTTTAACACAATAGGTTGGTGGTATGGTTGTAATGTAAAACCTTATGCGCCGCAGTTTATTCTTCTTGTTCATCAGCTACAACAGCACAAATAACAAACTATTACTGCTCTCCGGCCTACGTGCCCCGCTAACAGCTATGTGGACTCTCCACTCTGGCAGGTAATACGCTTACCGGGTTCGTCATCCAGAAAATACTCCGACTCGTCGGGGATAATGCCATCGCAGTAGCGGGTATCTTCCCAGATAAGCCGCCAATGGACATCGCGATAGCCATAACCATCCTGCAACAGGTCGTCGAAGTAGACCTGAAGAGGCGCGTTCATTCCGCGAATAAAATAATTAAAGGCCCCCAGATTTTTAAAGCCGCTGATATCGGTTTTAATTACCAGCAGTTTATGGTGATACTTAATTTTTACCGGCTCCCAAATACCGTCACAGGGCACCGGATCGCCAGTTTTAATAATAATATCGCTGCGTTCCGGCACTGGCGGCAAGTCTTTTGGAAATACCGGGTAGGGCTCAATTTCAAATTCCCAATGATACTTTTCCGGAGCCAGTAAATGCTTGGCATCAACAATATTACAAACATTATTATGAGGCGGACACAGCAAATCATCCCCTCGATACTCAGCGGCAAGGCGTAACTTATTGAGTTTTTCTATCTCAGGTGGATACGCCTCCACTTGACCGCCTCGTTCGTGGCAGGGAAAATAAAAGAAAGAACGCACTAAATCAACCGGACGCGCAAGTTGGTGAAACTCTCCTGTTTGCCGTTGCCACACCTGCCGGTTACCTGCCGCCAGCTCGGGTAAACCTTCGTCATATAAACGAAGTGCGTCGTATACCCAGATAATGGCCTCTGGATCAAACCCGCTGGATTTATCCTCCGGCCAGGTTTTCAACGCCTCTTCATATTTTTCCGCAAAGTATGCCCAGGCATCGCGCTTGCGCTGCCACAGGCTGTAGCTGCTCAGGCGTTGTAACAGCCAGAACAGTTGGCGGCGCACCCGATCGTCGGTCATTGGGTATTTGGTTTTTTCAATAGTGATCATGGCTTACCCTCTGCGGAACAGCGCCCGACTGTTATTTTGCTTCCGGCTTGAGATAAACGCTCCCCTCATCATCGCGCTGCAATAGGCTCCAGGTTGCCGGAAGCTGGATTTCAGCCGCATAAATATTGCTCTGGTATTGCGTGGCCTGCGGCATCAGCACCCCGGCGTTAAGGTGAACAAACTGCTGTTGCCCTCCGGCCAGCGTGGCCCAACGCCCGCTATGCGGGCAACGCTCTCCACTCTGGCAGGTAATACGCTTACCGGGTTCATCATCCAGAAAATACTCCGACTCATCGGGGATAATGCCATCGCAGTAGCGGGTATCTTCCCAGATCAGCCGCCACTTAACATACTCTCCTTTATTTGCAAAAGAGTCGTTACTCCATACAGATATTAACGGTGCTTTGATACCACTAATTAAGTAGTTAAAGCATCCTTTATTAGTGAAACTCTTAACTTCTGTCGGAACGACCAACCATTTGTGGTGATAATGAACTTCCACGGGCTCCCATATCCCATCGCACGGAACAGTATCATTGCTGTTGATAATCACATCTTGTCGCTCTGGCACTGGTGGGAGATGTTTAGGGAATACAGGTTGAGGTAAAGAGTAAAACTCTTTATTATAACGCGCATCACCAAGTAAAAAATCAGCATTAGGGATATTAGCTGACTGATCGTGAGTCTCAGAAATTAAATTACTACCTGTATATTCAGCCGCTAAGCGCAATTTATTGATCTGCTCTACCTTGGGAGGATAAGGCCAATCCTGTATGCCTCTTTCATGGCATCGACCAAAAAAACGAGA
Organism: Chania sp.; assembly: GCA_049288585.1. GTDB lineage: Bacteria > Pseudomonadota > Gammaproteobacteria > Enterobacterales > Enterobacteriaceae > Chania. The sequence continues at coordinate 309 of JBAQHZ010000409.1, read as the reverse complement.
TCTAACTTGATAAACTGGACGATGTAATTGATAAAGTTCACCCTGTGTTCTCCATACATGCCGGTGACCCTTTTCAAGCTCATCAAGCCCTTGCTCATATAATCGCAATGCCTCATAGATGGGAACTAAGTTGTTCGGGTCAAGCGCATCGGGATCATCTTCTGGCCACGTTTTTACCGCATATTCATAAGCATCAGCAAATATCGCCCAAGCCTCTTTTTTACGCTTCCATAGACTGTAACTACTGAGTCGTTTTAATAACCAAAAAACCTGCCGTCTGACCGTGTCATCATCCATTGAGTATGTTTG
>JBAQHZ010000408.1:0-2551 GCA_049288585.1 Chania sp. | reverse complement strand
TGACCGCCGAAGAGATTTTTTCCGCCAGCAACCTGCGCTCCCCGCTGGTTGCCGAGAGCATTCGCTGTTATCAGCAGCCGGAGCGTTATCCTTTGTCACTGGTCGCCAGCTTCAACTGGCCATTTTGACGGCATAGACAACATATAAGTGCCGTGCGCGCAGGCGGCCAACATGGTAAAGTACTGCGCTTGTTTTTTATCACACAGTCATGTGTTCAAGTTCGTGAGATCCCCATGTCAGACAACAGCCAGAAAAAAGTAATCGTCGGGATGTCCGGCGGTGTCGACTCTTCCGTTACTGCCTATCTGTTACAGCAACAGGGCTATCAGGTCGCTGGGCTGTTTATGAAGAACTGGGAAGAGGACGATGACGAGGAATACTGTTCAGCCGCCACCGATTTGGCCGATGTGCAAGCGGTTTGCGACAAACTTGGCATTGAGCTGCACACGGTGAACTTCGCCGCCGAATACTGGGATAACGTGTTCGAACTGTTCCTCGAAGAATATAAAGCGGGCCGCACGCCAAACCCGGACATCCTGTGTAATAAAGAGATCAAATTCAAAGCGTTCCTGGAATTTGCCGCAGAAGATCTGGGGGCAGATTACATCGCTACCGGCCACTATGTGCGCCGCCAGGACGTTGACGGTAAAAGCCGCCTGCTGCGCGGCATCGATGGCAACAAAGACCAGAGCTATTTCCTCTATACCCTCAGCCACGAGCAGGTCGCACAAAGCCTGTTCCCGGTGGGCGAGCTGGAAAAACCAGAAGTGCGCCGCATCGCGGAACAACTGGAGCTGGTCACCGCCAAGAAAAAAGATTCCACCGGCATCTGTTTTATCGGCGAACGTAAATTCCGCGACTTCCTCGGCCGCTACCTGCCTGCGCAACCCGGCCCGATCGTCAGCGTTGACGGCCAGACCATCGGGGAACACCAGGGGTTGATGTACCACACCCTCGGCCAGCGTAAAGGGCTGGGCATTGGCGGGATGAAAGACAGCAGCGAAGACCCGTGGTATGTGGTGGATAAAGACGTTGCCAACAATATTCTGATCGTTGCCCAAGGCCACGATCATCCGCGCCTGATGTCCACTGGCCTGATCGCCCAACAGCTGCACTGGGTCGATCGTCAGCCACTGACGGCAGCCCTGCGTTGCACGGTGAAAACCCGTTATCGCCAGCAAGACATTCCCTGCACCGTAACGCCGATCGACGCAGAGCGTATTGAAGTACGCTTCGACGAACCGGTTGCTGCCGTGACCCCAGGCCAATCCGCCGTGTTCTATCTCGGCGATATTTGCCTGGGCGGCGGCATTATCGAACAACGCTTACAGGAGTAATCGTGGCGAAGAATTATTACGACATCACGTTGGCAATGGCTGGAATCAGCCAGTCAGCGCGCTTGGTACAGCAACTGGCGCACGAAGGGCAAGCCGATCGCGAAGCGTTTCACACTTCGCTGAACAGCCTGTTGCAGATGGATCCCCCTTCTACGCTAGCGGTATTCGGCGGCGAAGAGCGTAACCTGAAAATGGGCCTTGAAACTCTGCTAGGCGTGCTCAATGCCAATAACAAAGGCCCGGCTGCCGAGCTAACCCGTTACACCATCAGCCTGATGGTGTTGGAGCGCAAGCTGAATGCCAACAAATCGGCGATGAATACCCTCGGCGATCGCCTGAGCCAGTTAGAGCGCCAACTGGCGCATTTTGAGCTGGAGTCAGACACCATCATCAGTGCGTTGGCCGGTATTTACGTCGACGTGGTTGCACCGCTGGGGCCGCGTATTCAGGTGACCGGCTCACCTGCTATCCTGCAAAATCCGCAGGTGCAGGCCAAGGTGCGCGCCACACTGCTCGCAGGCATTCGTGCTGCGGTGCTGTGGCAACAGGTTGGCGGCAGCCGCCTGCAATTAATGTTTTCCCGTAATCGTCTGTTCAAACAGGCGCAAAATATCGTTGCTCATTGTTAATCGATCCCAGGAGTTGCTACCGATGGAATTATCCTCACTGACCGCCGTTTCCCCCGTTGACGGACGCTACGGTGATAAAGTCAGCGCACTGCGCACCATTTTCAGCGAATACGGTTTGCTGAAATTCCGCGTGCAGGTTGAAGTACGTTGGCTGCAAAAACTGGCTGCCTGCACACAAATCAAGGAAGTTCCGGCTTTTAATGCCGACGCAAACGCTTACCTTGATAAAATCGTCGCAGAGTTCAGCGAACAAGACGCACAGCGCATTAAAACCATTGAACGCACCACCAACCACGATGTGAAAGCGGTTGAATACTTCCTGAAAGAAAAGGTGGAAGCCGTCCCTGCCCTACAGGCGGTATCGGAGTTTATCCACTTCGCCTGTACTTCGGAGGACATCAACAACCTGTCACACGCGCTGATGCTGCAAACGGCACGTCAGGACGTAGTGCTGCCGTTCTGGCGCAAAATCATTGATGCACTCAAAGGGCTGGCGCTGGAATACCGCGACATTCCGCTGCTGTCCCGCACCCATGGCCAACCAGCGACCCCTTCCACCGTCGGTAAAGAGTTCGCCAACGTGGC
>JBAQHZ010000407.1:0-11173 GCA_049288585.1 Chania sp. | reverse complement strand
ACGAACTGATGAACGACATCACCGGTGGCCGTACTCCGGCGTCCTTTGAACCGTCCATCGACTATGTGGTGACCAAAATTCCTCGTTTCAACTTCGAGAAATTTGCCGGTGCCAACGATCGCCTGACCACCCAGATGAAGTCAGTCGGCGAAGTGATGGCAATTGGCCGTACCCAGCAGGAATCCTTGCAGAAAGCACTGCGTGGCCTGGAAGTGGGCGCGACCGGTTTTGACCCGAAAGTGAGCCTGGATGACCCGGAAGCGCTGACCAAAATCCGCCGCGAGCTGAAGGAGGCAGGTTGTGACCGCATCTGGTATATCGCTGATGCTTTCCGTGCTGGTATGTCTGTCGATGGCGTGTTCAACCTGACCAATATCGATCGCTGGTTCCTAGTGCAGATCGAAGAGCTGGTGCGTTTGGAAGAGCAAGTTGCCGAGACGGGCATCAACAGCCTGAACGCCGAGTTCCTGCGCACGCTGAAGCGTAAAGGTTTTGCCGATGCACGCTTGGCTACGCTGGTGGGCGTTTCCGAAAACGAAATCCGCAAGCTGCGCCACAGCTTTAACCTGCACCCGGTCTACAAACGTGTGGATACCTGCGCGGCTGAATTCGCTACCGACACCGCTTACATGTATTCCACCTATGAAGAAGAGTGCGAATCCAACCCAACCAACGATCGTCCGAAAGTGATGGTTCTGGGCGGTGGCCCGAACCGTATCGGCCAGGGTATCGAATTCGACTACTGCTGCGTGCATGCCTCGCTGGCGCTGCGTGAAGACGGTTACGAGACCATCATGGTCAACTGTAACCCGGAAACCGTGTCTACCGATTACGACACCTCGGATCGCCTGTACTTCGAACCGGTGACGCTGGAAGACGTGCTGGAAATCGTGCGTATCGAGAAGCCAAAAGGCGTGATCGTGCAGTACGGTGGCCAGACTCCGCTGAAGCTGGCGCGTGAGCTGGAAGCCGCAGGCGTGCCGATTATCGGTACCAGCCCAGATGCGATCGACCGTGCTGAAGACCGCGAACGTTTCCAGCAGGCGGTTAACCGCCTGGGCCTGAAGCAACCGGCCAACGCCACGGTAGCCACCATTGAGCAGGCGGTAGAAAAAGCCACTGGGCTTGGTTATCCGCTGGTGGTGCGTCCATCTTATGTATTGGGTGGCCGTGCGATGGAGATCGTTTACGACGAAGTCGACCTGCGCCGTTACTTCCAAAACGCCGTCAGCGTGTCTAACGACGCCCCGGTGCTGCTGGATCGTTTCCTGGATGATGCGATAGAAGTGGACGTTGATGCCATCTGCGACGGCGAACGCGTGCTGATTGGCGGCATCATGGAGCACATCGAACAGGCTGGCGTGCACTCCGGTGACTCTGCTTGTTCATTGCCAGCTTACACCCTGAGCAATGAGATCCAGGACGTGATGCGTCAGCAGGTTGAAAAGCTGGCGTTTGAGCTACAGGTGCGCGGTTTGATGAACGTGCAGTTCGCGGTGAAAAACAACGAAGTCTATCTGATCGAAGTGAACCCGCGTGCGGCACGTACCGTACCGTTTGTCTCCAAAGCTACCGGCGTGCCGCTGGCGAAAGTGGCGGCGCGCGTGATGGTTGGCCAGTCACTGGCTGAGCAGGGCGTGACCGAAGAAATTATCCCGCCGTATTATTCGGTGAAAGAAGTGGTACTGCCGTTCAACAAGTTCCCAGGCGTTGACCCGATCCTCGGGCCAGAAATGCGCTCGACCGGTGAAGTGATGGGCGTTGGTCGCACCTTCGCCGAAGCGTTCTCCAAAGCGATGCTGGGCAGCAACTCCGGGATGAAGAAACAGGGTCGTGCGCTGCTGTCGGTGCGCGAAGGTGACAAAGCCCGCGTGGTGGATTTGGCCGCCAGCCTGCTGAAACAGGGCTTCGAACTGGATGCGACTCACGGTACCGCAGTGGTGCTGGGTGAAGCGGGGATTAATCCACGCCTGGTTAACAAGGTGCACGAGGGCCGCCCGCACATTCAGGATCGCATCAAGAATGGCGAGTACACCTACATTGTGAACACCACGGCAGGCCGTCAGGCGATTGAAGACTCCAAGCTGATTCGCCGCAGCGCGCTGCAATACAAAGTGCATTACGACACCACGCTGAACGGCGGCTTCGCCACGGCGATGGCGCTGAAGGCGGATCCTACCGAGCAGGTAACTTCAGTACAAGAACTGCACGCGCGTATCGGCAAGTAATCTTTGTATATTCTAGGGCTTGAAACCATAGCGTGGTTGGCTTCGGTTTCAAGCCCTGCTGTTATACAGAGGTTTTTCGGAGCAGATCAAAAGCGGAAAAGATGCTCCATGCTTTTCAACAGTTCGAAGTGTTGTTCCTGATTACGCACTGTCAGATGTTGTTTAAGCACCTTCAGCGATGTGAGCTCACGCGTTTGTTGTTCATCTTCAGCGATAAACCCTCGCAGCATTTCTTCATGTTGCATAAGCTTTTTCTCAATGGCTGATTGAGTTTTGGCACCGAATTTAGCCCACACCAAACCTTCTAGCGAGTCCGCATGAGTATTCAAACGGCGATATTCTATTTTTAATTGTTCGACCCGGTTAGAGAGAAGTGAGTTAAGCGCAGGAAGTTCTTTTTCAGCAAAGTCGCCATCGGCATCAACATGCTGTTGATATAGGCTGATGATAGTCCAGATGTCCTGCGTTTTTTTGGCTTGTGCAAGCTGGATCATCAGATCGTGTTTTTCCTGCTTGGCTGACTCATCCATTTCACGATCCGGGTGGAATAACATGGCTAATTTCTTGTACATGCGGTTAGCGGCTGATGCACTAAACAGTGACTCCATTTTTTGTTGCTGTCCTGACAAGATCGAGGAATGATCCTCGTCGTCATCAAAGAATGAAAAATCATCTTCCTCATCATCAAAGGAAGAGCGCATATCATCGTCCAACGATCGTTGTTCCAGTTCTTCCTGCATTTTCTCCTGAAATTTATGCGGGTTCCTCATCAGATCGCTTAATTCTGCGTCTGAGAGGGTATGGACAAACTCAAACTCTTCCCCCACCAATGAGCGCATCTGAGCCAATTCGTCGTCGCCTAATTCGACGTGCTCAGGAATAGCACAAGTCTGTAGGAGTTTGTCTTTTAACTGTTGGATCTCAGTTTGCTCTGCAAAGGGGTTATCTAGCAGGATATCGATTTCTTCATTAATCCAATCAGTAAGCAGGTCACGCTGGCTGTGACTCAGGGATTTTTTAGGCGTAAAAGAGAGGAGCTTTTCTATTTTTAGATAACTTGTCTGAAGGTACTTTTTTTCTATCGGCAAATATTCCTGCTGAAAGCGTGTGAGTAATACCGATTGCTGTTTCTTCAGGTTTTCAATATTGAGTTGCTGCTTTTTAACCTCTTGGCAATAATGGTTAAATTGCTGCCGGGGAGTTTTAGGCTGCGCTTTCTTGGCTTTTTGTTTTGTAATCTGTTTACTCATAACGTTTCCTTAAATAGGGTAATGTCCTGAACATCTCAACTCAGGGCGACTTTAATCCCGAGAGCGATCAGCATCCCACCCAATAATTTGTCGACCACTTTTTGCGTTTTCTCCAGCCCACGGCGCACCGGCCCGCTCTGGATCAAAAACACCAGCACCGGCCACCAGATGGCAGAAAGGCCGAAAATAATCCCTGCGTACCACAGCTTTTCACCGATACCGGAATTGATTTGCAGCACCTGAGTAAACACCGCCAGGAAGAACAGCGTGGCTTTCGGGTTGAGCAGGTTGCACAGATAGCCCTGCACAAAAGCGCTTTTCAGGCTGACCTGCTGCTGGGGCAGGCTGCTGATGTTCATTTTGCTGCTACTGTGCGAACGCAGTGCCTGAATGCCCACCCAGATCAGATAGACCGCCCCGGCATATTTCAGCACATTGAACAGCCACGGCGTGGTGGTGATCACCACTGCCAGCCCGGCGACGCAGTAAGACATATGGGTGGCAACACCACAAATCACGCCGAATGCGGTCATCATTGCAGCCAAACGCCGATAACGGGCAGCATTTTTAATCACCAAAAAGAAATCTGGCCCAGGCGAAAGCATCCCCAGCGTGGCGATACCGGCAACGAATAATGAAGTTTCAAGCATAATGGTGTCTCAGAGGAAAAGGCATAACCGCGCTGATAATAACGCGACTCCCCCTGATGCGCATCAACCTATTGCAGTCATCTTTGGTTATATGATGAACATTCATTCAGGGGAGTGGTTGGGGACTATGAAGCAGGAATTAGACAGTGAAATGCCGGGCGTACACCGGCAACAGCGTGACATCACCCGCCTGTGCATTCAGTGCGCATTGCTGTTATTACAGCATGGTGCGGAAAGCATGGTGGTGGAACAGTTATCAACCCGTCTGGGCCTGGCGCTCGGCATGGACAGCGTGGAAAGTTCGATTTCGGCCAATGCCGTGGTGCTGACCACCATCAGTAATGACGCCTGCCTGACGACCACGCGTAAGAACGTCGATCGCGGTATCAATATGCAGATCGTCACCGAGGTTCAGCATATTGTGATCCTCGCCGAGCATCGCCTGGCGGATGCGCAGGATGTGGCACGGCGGTTTGACAAGATCCGCCCGCTGCGATATCCGCGCGGGCTGGTGGTGCTGATGGTGGCTTTGTCGTGCGGCTGTTTCAGCGTGCTGAATGGCGGTGGCGCGGATGCTTTTGCCGTCACTTTCTTGGCCAGTGGGGTGGCGATGTTTGTGCGCCAGATGCTTACGGCCCGCCATATGAATCCGTTGATTAACTTTTGCCTGACGGCGTTTGTTGCCACGTCGGTTTCCGGCCTACTGCTGCGGCTACCGATGTTCAGCCAGACTTCAAGCGTGGCGATGGCGGCCAGCGTCCTGCTGCTGGTGCCGGGGTTCCCGCTGATTAACGCGGTGGCCGATATGTTCAAGGGCCATGTAAATACCGGGTTGGCACGCTGGGCGATGGCTAGCCTGCTGACGCTGGCGACCTGTATTGGCGTGGTGATGGCCATGTCGCTGTGGGATCTGCGGGGGTGGTCATGAGTCTGCTCTGGGCACTCTTGCAGGATATGCTGTTGGCGGCGGTGCCAGCGTTGGGGTTTGCCATGGTGTTTAACGTGCCCGCGCGTGCGCTGCGTTACTGCGCCCTGCTTGGCGCGGTGGGGCACGGTTCGCGTATGTTGATGATGCATTTTGGCATGAACATCGAGTGGGCTTCGTTTCTGGCGGCCATTCTGATCGGCATTATCGGCATCCAGTGGTCACGCTGGCTGTTGGCTCACCCGAAGGTTTTTACCGTTGCGGCGGTTATCCCGATGTTCCCCGGAATCTCTGCGTATACCGCGATGATCAGCGTGGTGGAGATTTCGCATCTGGGATACAGCGAAGCATTGATGTCGGTAATGATTTCCAACTTCCTCAAGGCCTGTTTTATCGTCGGTGCGTTGTCGATCGGCCTGTCGGTGCCGGGGCTGTGGCTATATCGTAAACGTCCGGGGGTTTAAGCCCCGCGTGATTTCAGGCTGCCGCTTTGTGGTGGCTTGAAATTCATCGGGTGTTGAACGTTGGATATCACTGAGCATAATAGGAGCTGTCTTATATATTCATATTGCATGATTAGCCTATCGACGGTGGCAGGGGCTTTACGTATAGTGTGAACAATTTTGCTGCCTACACAGGGTTAAACAATGATTATCAGCCTGATCGCTGCCTTGGCGGCGGATCGCGTAATTGGTATGGAAAACGCCATGCCATGGCACCTGCCAGCGGATTTAGCGTGGTTTAAACGTAATACGTTGAATAAGCCGGTTATTATGGGTCGTAAGACCTTTGAGTCCATTGGGCGCCCACTGCCGGGCCGGCATAATATCGTTTTGAGTAGCCAACCCGGTAATGAAGCCGAGGTGACTTGGGTCACTTCTCTGGATGAAGCGTTGGCTGCGGCCGGTCAGGTGGAAGAAGTGATGGTGATGGGCGGCGGCCGGGTTTATAGCCAGTTTCTGGCTCGTGCCAACCGACTGTACTTGACGCATATCGATGCCGAAGTTGAGGGTGATACCCACTTCCCTGATTATGAACCAGATGAATGGGAAACGTCCTTCAGTGAGTTCCATGATGCTGACGAACTGAATTCTCACGGTTATTGCTTTGAGATCTTGGAACGCCGCTGAGTTGGCTAGAGAACAAATTGGGCACCCTTGGGTGCCCAATGTTTTACTAAGAGGCGGCTAGCGCATCCAGGCCGTCTATCGCTTCGCGACGGTTAGAGGGTTGGGTAAAGTACTGTCTGTCTTCCCAACGTAACAGTGTGAGATCGCCTCCCCAGCAGCAACCGGTATCCAGCCCGATCACCCCTTCCGGCGTACCTTTGCCTTCCAATGAAGCCCAATGACCAAAAATAATGGTGTAATCGGGATCAACCAGGCGCGGCAGCTCAAACCAGGGTTTCAACGGCGAAGGCGCGCTGCCCGGCGCATCTTTGCAGATCATGTCTAGCTGACCGTTCGGGAAGCAATAACGCATGCGCGTCAGGGCATTGGTGCTGAAACGCAGGCGCGCCAGCCCGCTCAGATCCGGGCTCCAGTTGTTCGGCATATCACCGTACATGGCATCCAGAAACAGTGGATAGCTGTCGCTGCTCAATACCGCCTCCACTTCACGCGCGCATGTCTGCGCGGTGTCGATATCCCACTGCGGGGTGATACCGGCATGGCCCATGATCAGCTTACGCTCATCATCCACCTGCAATACCGGCTGGCGGCGCAGCCAGTTAATCAGTTCGTCCCGATCGGGGGCTTCCAGCAGCGGTGTGAGAAGGTCTTTGGGTTTGTTGCGGCTGATACCCGCATACACGGCCAGCAGATGCAGATCGTGATTTCCCAACACCATACGCACGGCGGGCCCGAGCGAACGCACATAGCGCAAGACCTCGAGCGAAGCGGGGCCGCGAGCGACCAGATCGCCCGTCAGCCACAGTTGGTCGTGTTGCGGATCGAAAGAAACCTGGGCTAACAGCGCCTGCAGTTCATCGAGGCAGCCATGAATATCACCGATAAGATAGGTCGACATATTAATGAATCAACGCTGGAATGGCTAAACGGAACACCGGAATCTCAGTGCGGAATGTTTGACCTTGGTGATCAACCATCTCGTAGTGGCCTTCCATGGTGCCCAACGGCGTTTCGAGAACGGCACCGCTGGTATATTGGAATTCGCTGCCGGGCTGGATAATCGGCTGTTCGCCAATCACGCCTTCACCCTGCACTTCGGTTTGACGACCGTTACTGTTGGTAATCAACCAGTAACGGCCAAGTAGTTGCACGTCGAAACGCCCCAGATTACGGATGGTAATGGTATAAGCGAAGACGTAACGCTCTTCCTCAGGTATCGACTGTGATTCCACATAAATACTTTGTACCTGAATACATACGCGGGGCGAATCAATCATGGCGACTACTCCTTATTGCTGCTGCGCTGAAAGCCAATTTGCCAGCTTGCAGTACTGCGCTACAGAAATATTTTCTGCTCTGAGCGTCGGGTCGACGCCGAGTTCCGTCAACTGTTCTGGGGTAAACAGATCGCCCAGGCTGTTGCGGACAGTTTTTCTGCGCTGGTTAAATGCCTGGGTGGTGATGCGGCTTAACATACGGACATCACCAACCGGGTGTGGGATCTCGCGGTGTGGCACCAAACGGACCACGGCGGAATCGACTTTAGGTGGTGGAGCGAACGCGGTAGGCGGCACTTCCAGCACCGGAATAACGTTGCAATAATACTGCGCCATCACGGTTAAACGCCCGTAGGCTTTGCTGTTCGGGCCGGCAACCAGACGGTTTACCACTTCCTTTTGCAACATAAAGTGCATGTCGTGAATAGCGGAAGTATAGCTGAAAAGATGGAACATCAGCGGCGTCGAGATGTTATACGGCAGGTTGCCGAATACGCGCAGCGACTGGCCTGCTTCTTCAGCCAGCTCGGCGAAGTTCACCGTCATGGCGTCTTGCTGGTGGATCGTCAGTTTGTCTTTCAACTGCGGATGCACGGCTAAGCGAGCCGCCAGATCGCGATCCAGCTCGATCACCGTCATGCGATCCATACGTGCGCCAACCGGTTCGGTCAGCGCCCCTAAACCGGGGCCGATTTCAATGACCGCTTCACCCGGCTGAGGATGGATGGCCGAAACAATGCTATCGATGACAAACTGATCGGTTAAAAAGTTCTGTCCAAAGCGTTTGCGGGCAAAATGCCCTTGGTGGACTCTATTATTCATTACAATTAATTATCATTTTAATGGCGAGATTTAAGGCCGTTTTGAAGCTGCCTGCATCGGCGGTGCCGGTGCCAGCCAGTTCCAACGCGGTACCATGGTCGACCGAGGTACGGATAAAAGGCAAACCGAGAGTGATATTCACCGCCCGGCCAAACCCTTGGTATTTTAGCACTGGCAGGCCCTGATCGTGATACATCGCCAGCACGGCATCTGCACGTTGCAGATATTTGGGCTGGAACAGCGTATCTGCCGGTAATGGGCCAGTCAGGTTGATGCCTCGGCTGCGCAGAGTGTCGAGGGCCGGAATGATCACATCCAGCTCTTCACGGCCCATATGGCCGCCTTCCCCGGCGTGCGGGTTCAGCCCACAGACGTAGATCTGCGGCTGTTTGATGCCAAATTTGCTCTTCAGATCGCTGTCTAGAATGGTGATCACCTCAAACAGGCTCTGCTGCGTAATGGCACCCGGCACCGCCAACAGCGGCAGGTGCGTGGTGGCCAGCGCAACGCGCAGCTCTTCGGTAGCCAGCATCATTACCACGCGATCGCAATGGCTGCGATCGGCAAAGAATTCGGTGTGACCGGTAAACGGCAGCCCACCGTCGTTGATCACGCTTTTGTTAACCGGCCCAGTAATCAGCGCGGCAAACTCGCCATTCAGGCAGCCATCACAGGCGCGTGCCAGCGTCTCGACGACGTAAGCGCTGTTGGCAACGTTCAGTTCACCCGGTACCACGGTTGCGGCAGCGTTAACAGGGAGGATCGTCAACGTGCCTGCGCGTTGTGGTTGAGCCGGATGTGCCGGTTGATAGTCACGCAGCGTCAACGGCAGCTGTAACCGCCGGGCGCGTTCAAGTAACAAGGCCGGATCGGCACACACTACCAGTTCAACAGGCCAATCCTGTTGCGCCAGCACTGCCACCAAATCCGGCCCAACCCCGGCAGGTTCGCCGGGGGTGATCACGATTCGTTTATTGTTGTGCATTGCTTCCATCGAGGATCTTCACGTAAGCAGCAGCACGTTGTTCCTGCATCCAAGTTTGTGCTTCTTCGGCAAACTTGCGGTTGAACAGCATGCGGTAAGCACGATCTTTTTGCGCCGCGTCGGTTTTATCCACTTGGCGGGTATCCAACAGTTGGATCAAATGCCAGCCGAAAGAAGAGTGTACCGGCTCGCTGACTTCACCTTTCTGCAGCTTCATCAGCGCATCACTGAAGGCGGGATCGTACATGTCTGGAGAGGACCAGCCCAGATCGCCGCCCTGGAGTGCAGAGCCCGGATCCTGCGAAAGCTGTTTGGCTTCATCTTCAAACTTCGCCGTACCACTCTTGATAGCGGCGGCCGCTTCCTGCAATTTTGCGCGTGCCTGATCGTCGGTCATGACCACGGAAGGCTTCAGCAGAATATGACGAGCATGCACTTCGGTCACCGAAATAGACTGGTTGCCCCCGCGCATATCGTTCACTTTCAGAATGTGGAAACCGACACCGGAACGGATCGGGCCGACAACATCGCCTTTCTTGGCGCTAATCAGCCTTTCTGCGAACAGCGTAGGCATTTCTTGCAGTTTACCCCAGCCCATCTGGCCGCCTTTCAGCGCCTGAGAGTCGGCAGAGTAGGTGATCGCCAGTTTACCGAAGTCGGCACCGCCGTTGATTTCACCCACCAGGCGTTTTGTCAGCGCTTCGGCTTCATCGACCTGTTTTTGCGACGGATTTTCCGGCAGCGGGATCAGGATGTGGCTGAGGTTGACCTCAGTATCGCCACCGTTCTGAGCACCCACCTGTTTAGCCAGTGCGTCCACTTCCTGTGGCAGGATAGTGATACGACGGCGTACTTCGTTATTACGCACTTCCGAGATCAGCATTTCCTTGCGGATTTGCGCGCGATAGGTGTTGTAGTTCAAACCTTCAGCCGCCAGGCGAGTACGCATTTGATCGAGGCTCATTTTGTTCTGAGCGGCAATATCGGTAATCGCTTTGTCCAGATCGGCATCAGAAGCGGTAATTCCCATCTTCTGCGCCATCTGCAACTGGATGTTATCCATGATCAAACGTTCAAGGATCTGGTGACGCAACGTTTTGTCGTCCGGCAACTGCTGGCCAGCCTGCTGTGCGTTAAGTTTCACGGATTGCATTAAACCGTACACGTCGCTCTCAAGTACCACACCGTTATCCACGACGGCGGCGACTTTATTCACTTCTTGGGGTGCTGCGAACGCGGTATTGGCACAAACCACCAATCCGAGAAAAAGCGTTCTCCAGTTCTTCATACATTTCCCATTATCTAGTCCGCAAATGCGGGTGAAAGTTGTCGTTTTTCAAGGTGTTCAATATACCTGCTTACCTGCGGGTATACATCAGAATGCGCGTTGGTATGGCAAGATGCCGGAGCGCAGCATTTCCGTGGTGCCGAGGCTATGATCGTTGCTCAAGCCACGGAGTTCGATGTTGAATGAAATTTTGTTGTCATATTTACTGATCTGGTTCCCGGCATCCCAATCGGTAATTTTCCGCTCGTACCCCAGGTTAACCGCCCAGCAGCAGGTGTTGTAACGCACGCCCACTAACTGGTTAGCCGTCTGCTTCGCACGGGTATCGTAGTAATAAGCCCCTACGACGGCCCAACGATCAGCGATCGGCCAACTGGCAACGGTCCCGACCTGCGAAATACCGTCCTGATAGCCTGGGTTTTTAATCCCTGGCAAGGTTGCCGTAATATATTCCGAGCTGGCATAACGGTAGTTCAACTGAAGCATACGGTTTGCATCCTGGCGGTATTCAATCACTGAATCACCTAATGCAACGCTATTAAGACGGGTGTCGTACTGCACCCCGCCCCGCAGACCCCAGCGATCGTCAATCTTCCAATAGGTGTCACCAGCCCATAC